>JAPUEF010000211.1 GCA_027492655.1 Alphaproteobacteria bacterium
CCGGATCGGGCATGTCGCCGCCCGAGCGTGCGACGATCCGGGCGAGCAGCGTCGCCGCGCCCTTGACGCTGACCTGCTGGCCGACGATGGCGCGGATACCGGCCTCGAACGCATCGAAACTCTGCCCGAGCCGAAGCCCCGGCGCGATGGCGAGGCGCGGCGCGATCAGCGGTTCGCCGGCGAAGGCGGCGGCGATCATTTCGGGATCGGCATCGAGATCGAGCATCGCCCGCAGACGCGCAACCAGACGGTCCAGCCAGTCCAGCCGATCGATATCGATCCGGGCGACCAGCACAAGCCGCGCCGGATCGTGCGTGATCTGGAAATGGCCGCGCGCCGGGCCAAGGACGAAACGCCGCTCATAGGCGTCCGCCGTGACGGTTTCGATCCCCGCAACGGCCCGTGCCGACAGGAAGGCGAGAACGCCGGCCCAGTCATAGGGCGGACGATAGGCGAGCGGCAGCGTCAGCCCCTCCGGCGCCCGCCCGCCTTCCTTGCGCAGCGCCCGCGGCGGACGGCCCAGCGCCGTCGCCATCTCGGCATTGAACCGGCGCAACGAACGGAAGCCGGACGCGAAGGCGATGTCGGTGAACTTCAGATCGGTCTCGGCGATCAGCCGCTTGGCGAACAGGATGCGGCGGGTGCGCGCCAGCGCTACGGGCGAGGCCCCCGCATGGCTGCGCACCAGACGGCGCAGATGCCGCGCCCCGAGACCCGTGCGCGCCGCCAGCGCCTCCACGCCCGCATCGTCCAGCGCCCCATCGGCGATCAGCTTCAGCGCCCGGCCCGCCACCGCGCCGGTGCCGCGCCAGGCCGGCGCGCCGGGGGCGCATTCCGGGCGGCACCGCAGGCAGGGACGAAACCCCATGCCCTGCGCCGCCGCCGCGCTGACGACGAAACGGCAGTTTTCGAGCAGCGGCAGACGCGCGGGGCAGACCGGACGGCAATAGATGCCGGTGGTGGTCACGCAGGTGAAGAAGCGGCCGTCAAAACGGGCGTCCCTGCTTTTCAGCGCGCGGTAGCAAAGGCTGCGGTCCAGATCCATGCCGCCGTTCTAGCAGAACGCCGCGCCGGGACTCGCCGTTTTCGGACATCGATGGATATGCCCGGACCCATGCCTGAAACGCGAACGGCGCGCTCCCCATAAGGGAACGCGCCGTGCGGGATCGCATCTCGCGGCCTGAGCCGCGCGAACTTACTTCGACTGGATCAGGATCGACTTGGCCGCTTCGCCGGCCGCAAACGAACCGTTCGAGGCCGGAACCTTCGAGGCGAGGTCCAGGCTCGACTTCGAGCCCGAGGCTTCGGTGATCGAGGTCGAGAACAGCGCCGTGCCCGAAGCATAGGTGATGGTCTTGCGTTCGGTCGGGACGGTCAGCGCCGACTTGGCGGCGTCCGGCTTGAACAGGGTCGAGGCGGGGGCTTCGATGTTGCCGAACGAGCTCTTCGCGTCAGCGGCGAAGGCGGGAACGGCGAGAGCGGCGACCAGAGCGGCAGAAGCGACAGAGGCGAAAATGCGCGACATAGCGAGAGAACTCCCTTTGAATTCGTTTCAGCGAAGCGCGGTTCTCGTTTGGACTTCCGCGTTCCGTCCAGGCCTCAGAATTTGCCCCCCGCTTCTGGCGAGATTGCGGCGGCTCAGAGGTATTCCCATGGAAATTGGGCGTCGCAGTCAAGGCGCACGACGCCGCATCACGCGGAATTTCGCCATTTTGGCCATCCGCTGCGCATCGCTCGCAGGATGAAGGCGGTCGCCCAAATCGTCCAAAACCGGCAGGTTTCGGCTTGTTCCGGCCTCCCGATGCCGCCTTAATGCTTTTTGCGCCGCAACACGGCGCCAACGATTAAGGTCTGCCGAGCCCCCATGACGATCCGCGTCGCGCTCCGCCACTTCACCCGTTACCGCTACGATCATCCGGTGATGCTGGGGCCTCAGACGATTCGCTTGAGGCCCGCGCCGCACGCGCGCACGCCCGTCACCGCCTATCAGCTGGTCGTGCATCCCCGGACGCACTTCCTGAACTGGCAGCAGGATCCGCAATCCAACTGGCTGGCCCGCATCGTCACGCCCGAGCCGACGGACGAGTTCTCGGTCGAGGTGCGTCTGATCGCCGAAATGGACGTGATCAACCCCTTCGACTTCTTCGTCGAGCCGGAAGCCGAGACATGGCCCTTCCTCTACGATCCGGCGCTGGAGGAGGAGCTGCGGCCCTATCGGCGCATCCATGAAAGCGGCCCGGTTCTGGAAGCGTGGCTGGCGACGGTGGGCCGGGAGCCGCAGAACACGGTCGATTTCATCGTCGGCCTGAACACCCGCCTGCAGAACGAGATCGGCTACCTCATCCGCATGGAGCCGGGCATCCAGACCTGCGATGTGACGCTCACGCGGAAATCCGGCTCGTGCCGCGACACCGGCTGGCTGCTGGTCCAGATCCTGCGGCATCTGGGGTTCGCGGCGCGCTTCGTCAGCGGCTATCTGATCCAGCTCAAAGCCGACGTGAAATCGCTGGACGGACCGTCCGGCACCGATGTCGATTTCACCGACCTTCATGCCTGGTGCGAGGTCTATCTTCCCGGCGCGGGCTGGATCGGCCTCGATCCGACCAGCGGCTTGCTGGCTGGCGAAGGGCATATTCCGCTCGCCACCGCCGCCGACCCCGTTCACGCCGCGCCGATCAGCGGCGTGCTGATGGAGCCGGCCAGCGTCGATTTCCACTTCGAGATGTCGATCGAGCGCATTCACGAAGACCCGCGCGTGACCAAACCCTACAGCGACGCGCAATGGGCCGAGATCGATGCGCTGGGCCGCGCGGTGGACGCCGAGCTGAAGGCCGGCGACGTGCGCCTGACCATGGGCGGCGAGCCGACATTCGTCTCCATCGACGACATGGACGGCGCGGAATGGACGACCGACGCGGTCGGCCCGACCAAGCGCGTGCTGGCCGACCGGCTGATCCGCCGCCTGCGCGATCGCTTCGCGCCGGGCGGTTTGCTGCATTACGGCCAGGGCAAATGGTATCCGGGCGAAAGCCTGCCGCGCTGGGCCTTCGCGCTGTACTGGCGCGGCGACGGCAAACCGCTATGGACCGACGCCGACCGGATCGCCCGCGAAAAGACGGATCGCCCCGCCACGTTCGCCGACGCCGAGCGCTTCGCCCAGGGCGTGGCGGAGCGCCTTGGGCTTGAGGCCGACTACGCGATGCCGGCTTTCGAAGACCCGGCCTTCTATCAGACGAAAGAACAGGAATTGCCGGTCAACGTGACCCCGGCGGATTCCAAACTTGAGAACAAGGAAGACGCCGCCCGGCTGAAGACCGTCTATGCGCGCGGCGTCAACGCTCCGGTCGGCATGGTGCTGCCGGTGCAGCGCTGGAACGCGCGAAGCGAAGGCAAGCACTGGCGTTCGGAGAAATGGAAGCTGCGCAAGGAAAAGCTGTTCCTGGCGCCGGGCGATTCCCCGGTCGGCTTCCGCCTGCCGCTGGGATCGCTGCCGTGGATACCGCCCGCCGCCTATCCTTACGTGGTCGAACAGGATCCGTTCGATACGCGCGGCCCCCTGCCCGATCCCGCACCGGCGCAACAGCCCTTCCTGCAGGGCGTGCCGCAGCCGGCCGAGGCCGCACGCCAGCAGATCACCGAACAGGACATCACCGCCGACGGCGTCCGCACCGCGATGGCGTTCGAGCCGCGCGACGGCAAGGTCTGCATCTTCATGCCGCCGGTGGAGACGGCGGACGATTATCTGGAGCTGGTCTCGGCGCTGGAAGACACGGCGGCGGCGACTGGCGTGGCCATCCATATCGAAGGCTACACGCCGCCGGGCGACGCGCGGCTGAACGTCATCAAGGTGACGCCCGATCCCGGCGTGATCGAGGTGAACATCCATCCGGCGACGAGCTGGGACGAGCAGGTCGAGATCACGCGCGCGATCTATGAAGAAGCGCACCTGACGCGGCTGGGCACCGACAAGTTCATGATCGACGGCCGCCACACCGGCACCGGCGGCGGCAACCATATCGTGCTGGGCGGCCGGCGTGCGCCGGATTCGCCGTTCCTGCGGCGGCCCGATCTGCTCGCCAGCCTCATCCGCTATTGGCAGAACCACCCGGCGCTGTCCTATCTGTTCTCCGGCCTCTTCATCGGCCCGACCAGCCAGGCCCCGCGCATCGACGAAGCGCGCCACGATTCGCTCTACGAGATGGAGATCGCGCTGGCGCAGGTGCCTGCGCCCGGCGAGGGCGAAGCGCCCCAGCCCTGGCTGGTCGACCGGCTGTTCCGCAATCTGCTGATCGATTCCTCCGGCAACACGCACCGCGCCGAAATCTGCATCGACAAACTCTATTCGCCCGACGGATCGGCCGGGCGGCTTGGTCTTGTCGAATTCCGCGGCTTCGAGATGCCGCCCCACCCCGATATGAGCCTGGCGCAGGCGCTGCTGCTGCGCAGCCTGATCGCGCGTTTCTGGAAGACGCCCTACAAGGCCAGGCTGGTGCGCTGGGGCACATCGCTGCACGACCGCTTCATGCTGCCGCATTTCGTGCGCGCCGACCTCGAAGACATCGTCGCCGACATGAACGCGCACGGCTATGCGCTGAAAGCGGAATGGTTCGCGCCGCATTTCGAATTCCGCTTCCCGGTCTATGGCCGCGTCCAGAAGGGCGACGTCTCGCTGGAGCTGCGTCAGGCGCTGGAGCCCTGGCATGTGATGGGCGAGGAAGGCGCCGCCGGAGGCACGGTGCGTTTCGTCGATTCATCGCTGGAGCGGCTGGAGATCCGCCTCACCGGCGCGACGCCGGGACGCCACGCCGTCACCGTCAACGGGCGGCGCGCGCCGCTGGTCGAGACCGCGACGCGGGGCGAACTGGTGGCGGGCGTGCGCTTCCGCGCCTGGGCCGCGCCCCATTCGCTGCATCCGACCATTCCGCCGCACGGGCCGCTTCTGGTGGAGATCGTCGACGGCTGGAGCGGGCGTTCGCTGGGCGGTTGCACCTATCATGTCGCGCATCCCGGCGGGCGGAATTTCGAGACCTTTCCCGTGAACGCTTACGAGGCGGAAGGCCGGCGTCTGGCGCGGTTCGAGCCGCGCGGGGTGAGTCCCGGCCGCATCGACCTGGCCGAAATCCGTCCGAACCCCGACTTTCCCTTGACCCTCGATCTGCGCCGGTGAAGGTGCGCATCTGAATGCGTATCTCGTCCGCCCTGCTTGAAGGCTATGCCCCGCTGCCGGGCGCGTCCGACGAACTCGTCGGCCCGTACGGGGAAATGCGCGAATACTGGCGGCCGCTGATCGACGGATTGTCGGGCCTTGGCGGCGTCGAGCTGAAGCGCCTGGAGCAGACGGCGCTGCGCATGGTCCGCGACAACGGCGTCACCTACAACGTCTATGGCGACCCGGAATCGCCGCAGCGGCCCTGGGATCTCGACATCGCGCCGCTGGCCATTCCCGCCGACGAATGGCGCACGCTGGAAACCGCGCTGGTGCAGCGGGCGCGGCTTCTGGACCGCGTGCTGGCCGATATTTACGGCCCGCAGACCCTGTTCCGCTCCGGCGAGCTGCCCGCCGCGCTCGTCACCGGCAGCCCGCATTTCCTGCGTCCCTTCCATGGCGCGAAGCCGCCGGGCGGGGTGTTCCTGCATTTCTACGCCGTCGATCTGGGCCGTCTGCCCGATGGCGGCTGGACCGTTCTGGCCGACCGTACGGAAGCGCCGGCCGGCGCGGGCTACGCGCTTGAGAACCGCATCATCGTGTCGCAGATGCTGCCGGAACTGTTCCGCGATTGCCGCGTCGAACGGCTGGCCTCCTTCTTCGGCGGCTTCCGCGACAAGCTGTTCCAGCTCACCGGACTTGAACGCCCGCATGCCGTGCTTCTCACGCCCGGACCGCTGAATGAAGCCTATTTCGAGCACGCTTATCTCGCCCGTTATCTCGGCTTCACCCTTGTGGAAGGCGAAGACCTCACGGTCCGCGACCGCCACACCTACCTAAAAACCCTCGCCGGGCCGCGGAAGGTGGACCTGATTCTACGCCGTCAGGATTCCGACTACTGCGATCCTCTGGAGCTGCGCAGCGAAAGCGCGCTGGGCGTGCCCGGCATCACCGAGGTGGTGCGCGCCGGAAACGTGGTGGTGGCGAATGCGCTGGGATCGGGCGTCGCCGAGACGCGGCCGCTGATGCCGTTCCTGCCGGGCCTCTGCCGCGCATTGCTGGGCGAGGATCTGAAACTGCGCAGCATCGAGACCTATTGGGGCGGCGATCCGCGCCAGCGCGCCCGCATCGCTGAGGATCGCTCGCGCCTGTCGGTATCGCAGATTGGGCGCTTCGCGCCGCTGATCCAGGCCGGGCGCGGATCGGCGAAGCCCGCCGACCGCACCACGCTGAACGAACGGCTGCGCCTGCAAGGCGCGCGCTATTGGGCCGAGGCGCCGGGGCGGCTTTCCTCCGCGCCGGTCGAGGAAGCAGGACGGCTTGAAGCGCGCGCCGTGACGCTACGCTGCTTCGTGGCGCTGACGCCGGACGGCTACAGGGCGATGCCGGGCGGGCTCGCCCGCGTCGCCGAGCGCGCAGGCGCAGGCGCCTCGATGCAGGCGATCAACCTGCAGAGCGGCGCGATCTCGAAGGACACCTGGATTCTGAGCGACACCGATGTCGCGCCGTTCAGCCTTCTCGGCAGCCGCGAGAAGCGGCTGGAGATCCGGCGGGTCGCCGACGACATTCCCAGCCGCGCCGCCGACAATTTGTTCTGGCTGGGCCGCTATGCCGAACGCGCCGAGGACATGGTGCGTACGCTGCGCGCGCTGCTGACGCGGATCGGCGAGGTTTCCGGCTTCGCCGGCAACGCCACCGCCGCCGACGCCGCCGCCCGCTTGCTGGTGCCGATGGAGCAGATCTCGAAATCGGCGGCCGAGATGGCGGCCGGCGGCGAGTTCGTGCAGCTGGTGACGGAGCTTCATTCGCTGATCTACGAACCGCGCAACGCCCATGGCCTGAAGCCCATGCTGCAAAGCGCCACGCGCGCCGCGTGGCGGGTGCGCGACCGCCTGTCGCTGGATGCCTGGCGCGCGCTGAACGCGCTGAGCCTGCCGGAGCGCAAGGGCGAGATCGACGCCATCATGTCGTCGGCGCGCGGCGATCTGGACGAACTGATCCGCACCATGGCCGCCTTCGCCGGTCTTGCGAACGAGAACATGACGCGCGGACCGAACTGGCTGTTCCTGGAGATCGGACGGCGCATCGAACGCGCCGTGAACACGACCTGGCTGGTCGAGGCGATGCTGGCCACCAGCGACGGCAGGCCCGAGATCGCCGACAATCTGGCGCTGACGCTGGATATCGCCGACAGCTTTATGACGTATCGCTCGCGCTATATGGGCGTGTTCGAGGCCGGACCGGTGATCGACCTTCTGGTGCTCGACGAAAGCAACACCCGTTCCATCGCGTATCAGATCGCGACACTGAAGGCCCGCGCCCAAATGCTGCCGCGCGCCACGCCCGCCCAGTCGCGCGGCCGCGACCGCGAGGTGATTGAGGCGATCCATGCGCGGCTGAAGGGTTTCGACGCCAGCGACCTGACCGCCACCGACGAGAAGGGCGGCCGCCCGGCCCTGCGCGAGCTGGTAGAGATGGTGCAGAATCGCCTGTCGGAGCTGTCGAACGAGTTCGCCGAAAGCTGGTTCCGCCTGGCGAGCCGCCGTCGCTCGGGCGCCGCGCCGCGTCATCGCAGCATCGAGGCGGAAGGCTGATGCTGTACCGCGTCCGCCACGTCACGACCTATGAATACGCCCGCAAGGTGCTGGCCTCGCAGCATGTGATGCGCTTGCGCCCACGCCTGACCGACAACCAAGTCTGCGCCTCGTCCGAAGTTCTGGTCGAGCCCCAACCTGGACGGCGCAGCGCGCGTGATGACTATTTCGGCAACCGCATGGAACTGGTGACGCTCGACGAGCCGCACGACAAACTGGTGATCGACGCACAAAGCATCGTGCGGGTTTCACATCGCCGGCCGCGCGACATCGAGATGACTGCGGCGTGGGATACGGTCGGCGATACCCTGTCGCTCGCCCGCCATGACGCCGAGATCGAAGCGGCGCAGTTCATGTTCGACACGCCGCTGACCCGCGCCGAACGCGACCTGCTGAAATACGCCGCCGACGATTTCGCGCCGGGCCGTCCGGTTGCGCTGGCGGCGCGCGACCTGATGCATCGCATCCGCCGCGACATCAAATACAAGCCCGGCGTCACCGATGCCTCCACCCCCGTCGATAAGGTGCTGGAGCTCCAGGCCGGCGTCTGCCAGGACCAGAGCCATGTGATGCTGGCGGCGCTGCGCGCCCGCGGCCTCGCAGCGCGCTATGTCAGCGGCTATCTGATGACGCGCCCGCCGCCGGGCAGACCCAAGCTGCAGGGCGCGGATCAGAGCCACGCCTGGGTCAGCGTCTGGTGCCCGCCACTCGGCTGGATCGACTACGATCCGACCAACGGCATCCTGCCGGATGACGAGCACATCACGCTCGCCTACGGGCGCGACTATTCCGACATCTCGCCCATATCGGGTATCATGCTGGGCGGCGGCGAGCATGAGGTCGAGGTCGGCGTCGATGTCGCGCCCGTCGAGGAAGCGAACGCGGCCTGATCAGGCGACTTTTTCGACCGTCAGCGCACGATGACGTCCGACCGGATCGGTCCAGTCGATGGTCTCGCCGCGCTTCATGCCGATCAGCGCCGCACCCACCGGGGTCAGCACCGAAACACGCATCGCGTCGATATCGGCGTCCGGCGGGTAAACCAGCGTCACCGTCTGCGACGCGCCCTCGCCGGCGCTGCCATTCATGCGAAACGTAACCGTCGAACCCATGCGCACGACGTCGCCGGGCACCGCGTCATCCGCGACCACGTCGGCGCGGTCGAGTTCGGCGAGCAACCGCTCGGCGGCCTCAATCTCGCGGCGGGCGGCGGGTTCGGCGATGGCGGCGAGGCGTTCGTGTTCGGCGGTGGAAATCACGATCGGAGGCAGGTGGGTCTTCATGGTGAAACTCTTGAAAAACGCGCGCCGGATGACGGCGCAAAGCGAAAACGGGAAACGTCAGGCCGGGCCGTCGCGCCATATCAACGCGCGACAAATGAAATGGCCCCCGGACCCGGGGCCTTGGCCGGATCTGGGGGCTAGTCGCCCGCGATCGGGTGAACCCGGCGGGCCGGAGATGTGGAAGAGATCCGGCGTGTCATGCTTCAAAGATGGCCCGCCCGGAGGCAAAGTCAAGAAACGGTAGTGTCTCAGTTTGAATTGGCCCGTTTCTTATAAGGCCCGCGCGGTCCCGG
>JAPUEF010000212.1:0-930 GCA_027492655.1 Alphaproteobacteria bacterium
CGATTTTGACAAATGGCTGGCGCAGCGCCGGAAAGAGGTGGCCTCGCTGGATGGCGAGATTTCCAAGATCGACGCCAAGCTGGGCAACGCGGATTTCGTTTCGCGGGCGCCGGAAGAGGTGATCGCCGAGCAGAACGAGCGGCGGGCGGCGTCGGTGGCGACGCGGGCGCGTCTGCTGGAAGCGATCGAGCGGCTGGGCTGAGGCCCAGCGCTTTCGCACGGACCAGGAGTTCGGCGAGCGCCCTGGCGTGGGCGATGAGGGCATCGTGCGCGGCGAAGAGCTGGCGCAGATGCTGACGCTCGATGGCGTGGGTGCGGCCCCGGAGGCCGTGTTTCAGGCGGTTCTTGTTGCCAGGCGGTGCGCCGCGTTTGCGGCGGATGGGGATTTGAACGTCAAAATCTGATCGCG
The DNA here is from genome assembly GCA_027492655.1 of Alphaproteobacteria bacterium. GTDB lineage: Bacteria > Pseudomonadota > Alphaproteobacteria > Micropepsales > Micropepsaceae > JADZAI01. The sequence continues at coordinate 410 of JAPUEF010000212.1, forward strand.
CGGTGGGTGCTTCCGCGAATTGAACGTCGGAATTTCGACGGGCCGGCTGCGGCGGCGGGATTTGAACGTCGAAATTCTGATCGGTAAGGCGGACGAGCGGGAACAGCGTGTCGGCGCTTTGCGCCATGGCGCGCGCGATGCGGGTCGTGGCCCGTGCGGCGGCGTTCGGCGGCAGGAGCGTGGGGCCGCACGTCAGGCGGTGGATTTCATCGCAGTGGACGAAGAAGGAATGCAGGATGTCAGCCTGCGCCTGGCGGGCGGCGGCGTGGAGGCGGGCGATAGTGGCAGGCAGCGCGGGCGACATGTATAGGACATAAATCCTTATAGGAATTATGTCAAGATTAGTGTGTTTGCCTGACGGGCCTCAGGCATGGGGCCCCGGGTTCGCTTCGCGACGCGAGGATGACAAGTAAGATATGGTCAGGGCAGGGCGCCGACGAGGTTGATCATCAGGACGCCGAGGATCGCGATGATCCCGGGGACGGCGGCGAGGAGATAGGCCGTGCGCGGAGTTTCGCGCA
>JAPUEF010000212.1:940-9183 GCA_027492655.1 Alphaproteobacteria bacterium
GGGCTCGCCATCGCCGGTCATGCTGAAGGTGTAGGTGATGGTGTCGGCGTCGACAAAAGCGAATGTGACGGTGGCCTGGACACCGTGACTTTCGTTGCGGATGAGCAGGGCGGCGTCGGTGAGTTCGGCCGATCCGAGGTAAGCGCCGCCGCTCTTGGTCGCCATGAAACTCCAGAACAGGTGCTCGTGCTTGTCGTAGCCGATGATGTAGGTGTTGTCGGTGGCGACGTCGTCCGGCTTGTCATAGCCAATACGGCCCATGACGACGCCCGTGCGTTCGTCGAGCTTGAAGTCGATCGTGAGTGGGCTCTTCTGATCCGGCTCGACCCATTTGCCCTCGCAGAGTTTCTCGCAGACGGCGGTGACCTGCGGCGCGATCTCGCCGGCGTGCGCAGCAGGCAGGAACATGGCGCAGGCGAGCAGCGAGGCTGGAGAGCGCATGGGATGTCTCATTGGCTGATGACGGCGTGATTGGTTTGGCCATGTGCGCGGCCGAACCGAAAGGCGGCATCGCGCCGCAGGTCAGGCGGCGCGGAGCGGCGTGCCCTTGACGCTGGTGCGGAACATTTCGCGGCGGTGGCCGTGATAGTCGTTGATCGCGAAATGCTGGGTGGAGCGGTTGTCCCAGATGGTCAGCATGTGCGGTCGCCACTGGACGCGGTAGCGGAAGCGTTCTTCGACGGCGTGGAGGAAGAGGCGCTTGAGCAGACGGTCCGAGCGGTCCTTGTCGTAGCCGTCGATGCGGATCGTGTAGGTCTGGTTCACGAAGAGGATCGGCTCGCCCGTGACCGGGTGCTTCGCCACGATGGGGTGGCGGAATTCCTTGTCGGCTTCGGCGGAGGGTTCGATGCCCATCGAAATCTGGTCGGTGACGGAGGCGTAGTAGCCCCTGGCGCCGTAGGGGCGGCCGGCGCTGTGGAAGGCGTAGAGGCCGGCGATCTCGGCCTTGGTCTCGTCGTCGAGCGCGGCGTAGGCGGCGGCCTGGTTGGACCACATCGTGTCGCCGCCCTTGGGCGGGATTTCGTGGGACCAGAGGCAGGTGAAGGCGGGCGGTTCGGGAAGATAGGAGAGGTCGGTGTGCCAGGCCTCGCCGAAGCTGATCTTGGCGTCGGCCTCCTTCAGCACCTTTACCACCATCGGTCGATCGGGCAGCGGCGTGACGAAGGGCGTGACGGTGCGGCCGCCGAGATCGTCGGTGACACGTTCCAGATCGTCGAGGCTGAGCGGCTGGTCTGGGAGGAAGACGACCTTGTGCGCGGTGGCGGCGGCGTGGAGGGCTGCGCGATCTTCGGCGCTGAGCGGCCGGGTGAGATCGATGCCGGTGACGAAGGCGCCGAGCGCGGCGCCGGTGGGCGCGATGGAGATGGGCATGTTGGTCCTCCCGAGTCCGCCTGTGTCCGGCGGTTGGGGGTAGAGTAGCGCGGATGAGAAAATGAGAAAGGGCGCAGCTTGCGCCACGCCCCCTCCGTCATGTTTCGCATGCCATCTCCCCCGCTGCGCAGGGGAGGATCGAATTACTCGCCTTTGAATTCGGCCGGGCGTTTTTGCAGGAAGGCGGCGACGCCTTCTGCGAAGTCTTTCGAGCGGCCGGCGGTGAGCTGGGCCCAGCGTTCGGCGTCGAGCTGTTCCTCGTAGGTGCGATCGAACGAGCGGTTGTAGAGGCTGCGGATGTTCGACAGCGAGACGGTGGGGCCGGCGGCGAGGTCTTTCGCGAGCTTCATCGCTTCGGGCAGCAGATCGGCGTCGTCATAAACGCGGTTGATGAGGCCCCATTCCAGCGCCTTCTCGGCGGGCAGGCGTTCGCCGAGCAGCGAAAGCTCCTTCGCGCGGGCGAGACCGACGAGGCGGGGGAGCAGCCAGGTGGAGCCGCCATCCGGCACGAGGCCGATGCGGCGGAAGGCCTGAAGGAAGAAGGCCGATTTCGCGGCGAGGATCATGTCGCCCATCAGCGCGAAGGACATGCCGACGCCGGCGGCGGGGCCGTTGATCGCCGTGATCACGGGCATCTTCAGATTGCGGATGCGGCGGAGGAACGGGTGGTAGCGCTGTTCGAGCGCCGCACCGGCGTCGCGTTCGGACGGGGGCGTGGGATCGTTCACGCGGCCATCGGCAAGATTGGCGCCGGTGCAGAAGCCACGACCTTCGCCGGTCCACACCAGGCAGCGCACGCCGCTGCCGGGCTTTTCGACGTGGTTGAGGGCGGCGACCAGACCTTCGAGCATTTCCGCCGAGACGGCGTTCATCACTTCGACGTGGTTCATCACCAGCTTGCCGACGCCATCCTCGATTTCGAGATAGGCGCGGTTGAAGTCGTGTCTGGTCATCTCGGGCTCTCCTCAGTTTTTGTTGCCGGGAGCATAGCCCATGTGCGGCGGGCGCAAAGATGCCGTGGCGGCAGGGCCGTTACCGGAAGACCGGATCGCGCTTTTGCAGGAAGGCGATGACGCCTTCGCGGAAGTCGGGGTCGTCGCCCAGTTCGCCCTGGGTGACGCGCTCGAGATCGAGTTGTTGTTCGAGCGTGTTGTCGAGCGAGGCGTCGAGCACTTCCTTGATCTTGGCGAAGCCGGCGCGGGGGCCTTTGGCGAGACGGGCGGCGTAGGTGCGCGCGCTTTCCATGAGCTTGTCGTCATCGACGGCCTCCCAGATGAGGCCCCATTCGGCGGCTTTCTCGGCCGGGAGGCGGTCGCCCAGCAGGGCCAGCGCGCGGGCGCGGGCGCGGCCGATGAGGCGGGGCGCGTACCAGGTGACGCCGACATCGGGGACGAGGCCGAGCTTGGGTCCGAAGACCTGGACGAAATAGGCCGAGCGTGCGGCGATCACGATGTCGCCCGCGAGCGCCAGGCCGACGCCGCCGCCGGCGCAGACGCCGTTCACGGCGACCACTACGGGTTTGGGGAATTTCGCCAACTCGCGGCCCATCGGGTTGAAGCCGATGAGCATGGAATGCGCGGTCTGCTGGCCGATCGAGCGGCCTTCCTCGTTGGAGAAGCCGCTATCGGCGAGATCGGCTCCGGCGCAGAAGCCCCGGCCCGCGCCGGTGACGATGAGGGCGCGGACGCTGTCGTCCTTTTCGAGATCGGCCAACACGACGCGGATCTCGTCGATCAGCGTCTTGTTGAGGCTGTTGAGGGCCTGGGGGCGGTTGAGCGTCAGCTCAGCGACGCCGTCGGCGATGCCGAGCGCGATGGTGGTGTAGGACAAAGATCTCTCCCCGATTGTGTTTCGGGGAGACTAGCGCGTCCTTGGGATGGATTGCAGCCCATCCGGCAGAGGGATGGGATCAGGCCGCGTTGACGGGGCGCAGGATGGCGCTGGCGTCGATCTCGTTTTCGCTGACGACCATGTTGCGGCCGCTGCGCTTGGCGGAATAGAGGCACGCGTCGGCGCGGCGCACCGTCTCCAGAGGATCCTCGCCGGAGCGCATGCGGGCGACGCCGAGCGAAATGGTGATGGAGCCCAGAGTTTCGCCGGTGGAGCGCTTGACGACCTTCTTGGTCTGGACGACGCGGCGGATCTGTTCGGCGAGGCCATGCGCGTTCAGAAGCGAGGTGGACGGCAGGATGAGGACGAACTCCTCGCCGCCGTAGCGGGCGGCGGTGTCGCGGCCCTTCACGTTCTCGGTGAAGCAATTGGCGACGAGGCGGAGCACCTGATCGCCGGTCTGGTGGCCCCAGCTGTCGTTGAAGTGCTTGAAGTTATCGACGTCGCCGATGACGACGCAGAGATCCTCGTTGCGATCGGCGGCGGCGCGGGCCTCGACGGCGAGGCGCTCGTCGAAGTGCTTGCGGTTGGCGAGGCCTGTGAGGGCGTCGGTCTGGGCCTCGTGGCGGATGGTTTCGACCGCCTGACGGAGCGCCGCGACCTCGGACGAGGACTGGTTGAGCTGGGTCTGCAGCGCTTCGGTGCGGGCGCGCATGGAGCGGGTGGCGGCGGTGAGTTCGTGCACGACCGCCTGAAGCGTCGGGGAATCGAGGCCGCGCGCCATCTGGCCGCTGACGACATCGAGCGCCTTGCCGTAGGAGGCGGTCTGCTTGCCTGCCTGATCGACGGTTTTCAGGATCGTCTCGATCTCGGCGGTGAGCGAAACCCCGGCGGAGAGCAGCGGTGCGGCGTCGGGCACGCCGAAAAAGCGGCCGTGGAGTTCGCCGGCGGCGGCCTCGGTCCATGCCGCGCCGGCGGCCAGAACGCCTTCCAGGGCCTTCGAGAGATCGGCGTTGCCGACCGAGACGTGAGCGTACCAGATTTCAAAATTGCGCGGGGTCGGCGGGACGCCATAGGCGCGCATCCGCTCCATGGCGCGGGCCGCGAGCGCGTTCGTGTAGTCGAGATCGTGTTCCGCGCTCATTCGGGCATCCAGTCAATTGGCCGAGAGGCCGTCCCCCAAGTTTTGCAAATATCGCGAAAAACACAGAATTTCCGGTTAACGGGGGGCTTAACGGCAGCGCGTTTCCGGGGATAAGGTGGCGGGAACCGATATTCGAACGCTCCCGGAGGAAACCATGAGCCTGGCAGAAAATGCGGCCCAGACCGCACAGCGCAACCCGATCGAGACTTCGATCCGGGCGCTTCTCGACAAGCAGAAGCAGGCTCATATCAAGGAAGGTCCGGCCCCCGCGGAGCGGCGCATCGAATGGATCGATCGGGCGATCGATCTGCTGGTGACTCACAAAACCCAGATCACCGAAGCGATGGCGTCGGACTTCGGACACCGCAGCCACGATCAGTCGATGCTGACGGATGTGTTCGGTTCGATCGAGACGCTGAAGCACGCGAAGAAGCATCTGCGCGCCTGGATGCGCCCCGAGAAGCGCTCGCCCTCGCCCAAGCTGCTGAGCCTGTTCGGGGCGAAGGCCGAGGTGCATTATCAGCCTAAGGGCACGGTCGGCGTGATCAGCCCCTGGAATTTCCCTGTCAATCTGACCTTCACGCCGCTGGCCGGCATCCTCGCAGCGGGCAACCGCGTGATGATCAAGCCGTCGGAGTTCACGCCGGCGACCTCCGAACTGATGGCCCGCATGTTCCGCATGGCCTATGACGAAACCGAGGTCGCGGTGATCACCGGCGGCGCGGCGGTGGGCGAGGCGTTCTCGCGCCAGCCTTTCGACCATCTGCTGTTCACCGGCGCGACCTCGATCGCGCATCATGTGATGCGCGCGGCGGCCGAGAACCTTGTCCCGCTGACGCTGGAGCTGGGCGGCAAGTCGCCGACGATAATCGGCAAGGGTGCGAACATCGCCGATGCCGCGCAGAAGGTGATGGTCGGCAAGATGCTGAACGCCGGACAGATCTGCCTCGCGCCGGACTACGTGCTGGTCGCCGAAGCCGACAAGGACAAGTTCGTCGCGGAGGCGCAGGCCTCGGTCGGGCGCATGTATCCGACGCTGAAGGACAACCCCGACTACACCTCGGTGATCAACCAGCGCCATTACGACCGGCTGCAGGGCTATCTGGCCGACGCCAAGGCGAAGGGCGCGGAGATCGTGGAGATCAATCCGGCGAAGGAAGACTTCACCCAGCAGCCGCATCACAAGATTCCGCCGACGCTGGTGCTGAACCCGACCGAAGACATGAAGATCATGCAGGATGAGATCTTCGGGCCGCTGCTGCCGGTGAAGACCTACAGTTCAATGGACGAGGTGGTCGGCTACGTGAACGATCACGCGCGGCCGCTGGGCCTCTATTATTTCGGCAATGACAGCGCCGAGCAGAAGCAGGTTCTGGAGCGCACGACCTCGGGCGGCGTGACGGTGAACGACGTGATCATGCACGTGTCGATGGAAGACATTCCGTTCGGCGGCGTCGGACCTTCGGGCATGGGCGCTTATCACGGCATCGAGGGCTTCCGCTCGTTCAGTCACGCCAAGGCGATCTACAAGCAGGCGCGGATCGACGTGGCGGCGATGGGCGGCCTGCGTCCGCCTTACGGCGAGAAGCTGCGCAACCTGATGGCGAAGAGCGTCAGGAAATAAGCGTCAGGCCGCGCGGCTCGCTGCGGCGGGCCGCGCGCCGGGCAGATCGATGATAGCGGTCGTGCCTTCGCCGGGCCGGCTTTCCAGCCAGACGCGGCCGCCATGCGCGTTGATGAAGGCGCGCACAAGCGACAGCCCCAGGCCGGTGCCCTGCTTTTCGCGGGCGAAGCTGTTATCGGCCTGCTCGAACGCCTCGAACACCTTGTCGAGCATGGCTTCGGGGATGCCGGCGCCCTGATCGACGACCTCGATGCGGAGGTGGCCGCCGGGCGTCGCGATGCTGCGAACCTTGACCGGGCTGCCGGGCAGCGAGTGCTTCACCGCGTTCGACAGGAGATTGATCAGCGTCTGGCGCATCATGCGGCCGTCGGCGAAGACCGCCGCGCCGCCGCCGGAGGATTCGATTTCGATCGGGACGCCCATGGCGCGGGGATGGCCGCGCGTAACGTCGATGGCGTCCTGAATGAAGCCGATGGGATCGATCCATTCCCGCGCGAGCGTCATACGGTTGGCCTCGATCTTCGCGATGTCGAGGATGTCGTTGATGATGCCCAGAAGGTGCTGGCCGCTCTTTTCGATGTCGCTGAGATAGTCCTTGTAGCGGGCGTTGCCGACCGGGCCGAACATCTCGTCGCGCACGACCTGGGAAAAGCCGATAATGGCGTTGAGCGGGGTGCGCAGCTCGTGGCTCATATTGGCGAGAAAGACGGACTTGGCGTGGTTGGCGCTTTCGGCCTGAGCCTTGAGATCGAGCGCTTCGTCGCGGGCGGCGGCGAAATCGCGCGCGAGGTCTTCGTTGCGGATCCGCGTGGTGACGAGTTCGGTGAAGCGGCGGCGCGCGGTGAAGGCCATCAGGCTGAACCAGATGAGGCCCAGCGGCAGCATGACACCGGCGGTGATGACGATGTCGGACGGCTGGAGGATGAAGGCCAGGGCGACCATCGCGCTCTCGGCGATGGCGATCGCGAACACGAAGCTGACGCTTTCGGTATGCTCGCTGGTGGCGCTGGAGATCGAGAGCAGCGCCAGCGCCAGAAGCGCCAGATTGTTCAACGGCACGCCCGGCGCCCAGAGCAGGAACGAGGCCGAGCCCCAGGCGAGGCCGTTGATGACGAACAGCACGATGAAGAGACGCCGCCAGGCGTTGAGGTCGCGCGTCGCGGGATCCTGGCGCAGATAGGTGCGCATCAGCGCCGCGGCGAGGAAGCCCCACGCGGAAACGATGCTCGCGAAGATGACGGCGTTGCCGGCGTCGAGCGGTCCGAGCGCGGGCGTGAAATAGAACGCGATGGCGATGGCGATGGCGAGCGGCGGCACGCCCAGCGCTGCGCCGCCGGTCGCGGTCGCGGTCTGGTCGAGCTGTTCGCGCGTCAGACGGTCTCTGGGGGCGTCGAAGCGCCGGACCACCCGTTCGTGTTTCGCCATCCCTCCGGCCCCCTTGCCGGCGGTGGAAAATGTAGCGGCGCGGGCTTAAGGCCGGTTGTGCGGGGCCGGTCGGATTCGCGCGTGTGCGTTAACGCGGCGGCGAGAATGGTGAAGGCGCGTTGACCTAACGCTGCAGGGCTTTTGCGGCGCGGGCCTCGGTGTTCTGGTAGCGGCGGAAGGCCTTGAAGACGCCGAGCTTGAGGTCGGGCTCCTGCCCGTCGGCGATGCGGTAGATCTGCTCGTAATACCAACCCTGGGCGCCGAAGCCGTTAATGAGCTTGACCAATGCGAAGGGCGAGGTCTGGCCGAGCCAGCCGCGTCCCATGACGAGCTGGTGTTCGAAGGATGGAAGCGTATCGATCTTGCCACGGAGCAGATCGCCGGCGCTGTCGGGTGCGCCGCAGAGCGGACGTCCGAGGCCGATGACATGCGCCGAACCTTCCGCCAAAGCCGCCTCCATGCCGGCGCGGGTGCGGAAACCGCCGGTCAGCATCAGCGGCATTCGGGCGACTTTCACGACGGCGGCGGCGTAGCGCGCGAAATAGGCTTCGCGCGCTTTGGTGCTTTCGCGCACCTCCTGAACGGCGGTGGGTTCGAGCAGGCCGTCGAGCCCCATCATGCTGGGCTGTTCATAGCTGCCGCCGGAGATTTCGAGGAGATCGACGCCTTCGCGGTTCAGCCATTCGACCACCTGCAGGCAATCCTCGAACGCGAAGCCGCCTTTCTGGAAGTCGGCGGAGTTGAGCTTCACGCCGACAGGGAAATCGGGGCCGACGGCATTGCGCACGGCGCGCACGGTTTCGATGAGGAAACGGGCGCGGTTTTCGAGGCTGCCGCCCCAGTCGTCGG
>JAPUEF010000213.1:0-5243 GCA_027492655.1 Alphaproteobacteria bacterium
CGAAACAGCAGGCCGCCCGTCGCCAGCACATAGATCAGCGTCGCCGACCAGCCGACATAACCGGCCGCGAGCGCATAATGGATCGGCCGCCACATCGAGATCGGGTCGTCCAGCTTGGTGAAGAACAGCGACTGGAAGGCCAGGAAGGAAACGCCGTAAACCGACAGCAGGACGCGGCGGCGGCGGCTCAGGCGTTCGACATCTTCGTTCATGTGATCCTCGTAACCTATAGGTGACATGATACCTATAGGTTACAAGCTGTCAAGCCGCTCCTTTCAGCCCGGCCTGGTATCCAGCCTCGCGCACAGCTCCTCGATGATGCGCGACAGCCGCGCGATCTCCTGATCGCGCAGCAGATCCATCTTTTCGTGCAGCAGCTCGATCTCCAGCTCGGCCTTCACGTTGACGTCGAAATCGTCGATCGCCCGCTTGCGGTCGATTTCCGATTGCCGGTTCTGGCTCATCATAATGAACGGCGCGGCATAGGCCGCTTGGAACGACAGCGCCAGGTTCAGCAGGATGAACGGATAGGGATCCCACGCCATCACCCAGCCCGTGATGTTCAGCACGATCCAGATCAGCAGGATCGTCGTCTGGATGATGATGAAGCGCCACGACCCCATCCCCGCCGCGACCGCATCGGCGACGCGCTCGCCGATTTCGCGCGACTGGCGCGTGCGCCGCGCCCGCCGCTCGTTGCGCAGCTCCAGAAGCTGCAGCCGTTCCTGATCGCTCAGGTGAATCTTGTGCCCCATAGGTGCCTCACATCTTCACGAGCCGACGCCCGAAATTCTCGCCGCCGAACAATCCGATGAACGCGCGCGGCAATTCGGCGAACCCGTCGATAATCTCTTCGCGATACGAGATCGCGCCGCTTTCGATCCATGCCGCCAGCCGCGCCTGCGCTTCGGGGAAGCGCTTGCGGTAGTCGTAAACCACCAGCCCCGACATGCTCAGCCGTTTGGTGATGAACGGCGTCACCCAGCGAATGCCGCGCGGCGTCTCCTGGTTGTATTCCGAAACCTGCCCCGAGATGACGATCCGCCCGCCGGGCTTCATGTTCAGGATCGCGGCGTCCAGCTGCGCGCCGCCGACATTGTCGAAGAAGATGTCGATGCCCTCCGGCGCCTCGCGGCGGATCGCCTCGGTCAGATCGTTCTGCGCCTTGTAGTCGATGCAGGCATTCGCCCGCACCTCCTCCAGAACATAATTGCGCTTGGGTCCGCCGCCCGCGATGCCGATGGTCTTCAGCCCCAGCTCGCGCCCGATCTGCAACGCCGTCGCGCCCACCGGACCGGCGGCCGACGAGACCAGCAGCGTTTCGCCGCCTTTGGGCCGTCCCAGATCGCCAAGACCGAAATAGGCCGTCAGTCCCGGCACACCCAGAACGCCGATAGCCGCTGTGGGCCGAACCCGTCCGCGGAACAGGGCAGGGTCCAGCACCTGCACGCCGCGCCCGTCGCTGATCGCATGCGTCGTCCAGCCGAACCCGCCCGTCACCAGTGCGCCCTCGGGCAGCCTGGCGCAGCGGCTCGCGACCACCTCGCCGATCCCCGCGCTCTCTATGGTCTCGTCCAGACCGAGCGCCGGCGCGTAGGAATCGCCGGTCAATCGTCCGCGCATCCCCGGATCGACCGAGGCGTGGGTGATGCGGATCAGCGCCTCGCCGTCGCCCGGCGGCGGCAGGTCCAGCATCTCGGGCCTGAAATCCGAAAGCCTGGGTACGCCGTCCGGCCGCGCCGCCAGAACCCATCTCTGCGCTGTCATGCGGTCCTCCTTGCCTTATGCCGGAGCCTAGCGGGTCAGGCCGAAAACCCCAATGATTCCGGGCAGGTGACGGGCGTGAAATAAATCGTGGATTGCCGCGCCGGGGGGCTTTCGGCGATTCCCCCGCCATGAAAACCGGCTATGGTCCGCGCGCGATGACTCGTGCCGCAAACTCCGCCGCCCCGCTTCGTGCCGCCGTGATCGGCGCGGGCGTGTTCGGGCGCTTTCACGCCGCCAAGTACAAGGCCCTTGAGGGCGTCGAACTGGTCGGCATCGTCGATAAATCCTCCGAGGCCGCCATGGCCACGGCGAAGGAACTGGGCTGCGAGCCCTATGTCGACGTCTATGGCCTGCTCGGCCAGGTCGATCTCGTCACAGTGGCGACCCCCGCCGTCGGTCACGCCGCCGCGGTCGTGCGGCTGCTGGAAGAGGGGGCCAACGCCTATGTCGAGAAGCCGATCGCGGCGACCCTGGCGGACGCCGATCGCATCATCGCGGCGGCGGGCGGGAACGACCGCGTGCTTCAGGTCGGTCATCAGGAGCGTTTCGTCTTCGCCCATATGGGCATCATCGGCCGCAAGGTCGCGCCGACCCGCATCGAATGCCATCGCGCCGGCCCGTGGAGCGGTCGCGGCACCGACGTGAACGTCGCGCTCGACCTCATGGTCCACGACATCGATCTGGTTCATCAGATCGCGCCGGGCGAGGGCGTTGTCGTCGCCGCGACCACGCGCGCCCGCCCGGATTCCTACGGCGACGAGGTCTCCGCCGAACTCGCCATGCAGAACGGCTGCCGCGTTCACCTCTTCGCCAGCCGCATCGCCGAGGCGCGCAAGCGCTTCATGCGCCTCGTCTATCCCGACGGCGAGATCTTCATCGATTTCGTCGCCCGCACGATCGAGAACTCCACGTCCGAAACGCTGTCCTCGATTTTCGCCTCCGATGGCGGCGTCGCCTCGGATCCGCTTGGCTACGCGGTCGGCGATTTCGTCCGCTGCGTGCGCGAAGGCGCGACGCCGCTCGTCACCGGCGAGGACGGCCGTCGGGCGCTCGCCACAACGCTCAACATTCTCGACGCCGCCGGCAGCCCGGCGACGCGCGACGAGGCGCTCGCCGCATGACCGACCCGATCCTCTTCTTCGATCTGAAATCCCCGGCCAGGCGCCTCCGCGCCGACATCGAAAAGCGCCTCATGGCGATCCTCGATCACGGCCAGTATATCGGCGGCCCGGAAGTCACCGAGATGGAAGCGCAGCTCGCCGCCTTCACCGGCGCGAAGCACGCCCTTGCGGTCGCCAGCGGCACCGATGCGCTGGTGATCGCGCTGATGGGCGAGGAGATCGGCCCCGGCGACGCCGTTTTCCTTCCCGCCTTCACCTATAACGCCACAGCCAACGCGATCCTGATGACCGGCGCGACGCCCGTTTTCGTGGATGTGGATCGCCTCACCTGCAATATCGATCCGGCCCAGCTTGAAATCGCCATCGAGCGCGTGATCGCGGAGGGCAAGCTGAAGCCCCGCCTCGTCATCGCCGTCGATCTCTACGGTCTGCCCGCCGACTATCCCGCGATCTCCGCCATCGCCAGGGCGCACGGCATGCTGGTTCTCTCCGACGCCGCCCAGGCGCTTGGCGGCGGGCAGGGCAACAAGCGGATCGGCGCGCTTTGCGAGATGACCGCGACCAGCTTCTATCCGTCCAAGACGCTCGGCGCGTATGGCGACGGCGGCGCGATGTTCACCGACGATGACGCGCGCTACGAACGCTGGTCCTCCATCCGTTGGCACGGCACGGATGCCGCGAAAAAGGAATCGATCCGCGTCGGCCTCAATGGCCGCCTCGATTCCATGCAGTGCGCGGTCGTGCTCTCCAAGCTGACGATTTTCGAGGAAGAGCTGCGCGCCCGCGCCGCCCATGCCGCCGCTTATCTGAAGCGCCTGAACGGCAAGGTCGCGGTGCAGACCGGCGGCGCCGACGACCGCCACGCCTGGGGCCTTTTCACCGTCATGGTCGAGAACCGCGACGCCGTGATGGCGAAGCTGAAGGATCAGGGCATCCCCTCGGCTGTCTATTATTCCAAGCCTTTGCACAAGCACGCCGCCTTCGCCGCGCATGCGCCGGCCGAGCCGCTGGCGAACTGCGAATGGCTGGCCGATCACGCGCTCAGCCTGCCGTTCCATCCCTATCTCACCGACGACCAGATCGATCGCGTCTCGGCGGCGTTCATCGACGCGCTATGACGCGCGTTCGCTTCGCGCCGTCCCCGACAGGGCGTCTCCATGTCGGCAACGCCCGCGCGGCTGTGTTGAACTGGCTGTTCGCGCACCAGACCGGCGGCAGCTTCCTGCTCCGCCTCGATGACACGGATCAGGCGCGCTCGACCGAAGCGTTCGCCAAAGGCATCGAAACCGATCTCGCCTGGCTCGGCCTCACGCATGATGCGTTCGCACGTCAGTCCGACCGTTTCGCCATCTACGAAGCCGCTGCCGAACGGCTCAAAAGCACCGGCCGTCTCTATCCTGCCTTCGAGACGCCGGAAGAACTCGACCGCCGCCGCGCCCGCCAGCGCGCCCGTGGGCTCCCACCCATTTATGACCGCGCCGCGCTGAACCTCTCTGCGGACGACCGCGCCAAACTCGAAGCCGAAGGCCGCAAGCCGCACTGGCGCTTCAAGCTGAACGCCGCCCCGGTCCGCTGGACCGATCTCATTCGCGGGCCCGTGGAAATCGACACCGCCACGCTCTCCGACCCCGTCCTCATCCGCGAGGACGGCGCGTTTCTCTACACGCTGCCCAGCGTGGTCGATGACGCGGATCTCGCCATCACCCACGTCATTCGCGGCGAAGACCATGTCGTCAACACCGCCGCCCAGATCGAAATTTTTCAGGCGTTGGGCGCGCCCATCCCGGATTTCGCGCATTACCCGATGATCCTCGATGCCGACGGCGGCCCGCTGTCGAAGCGCCTCGGCTCGCTCGGCCTCGGCGCGCTGCGCGAGCAGGGCATCGACCCGATGGCCGTCAATTCGTTGCTGGCGAAGATCGGCACCTCCGATCCCGTCGAAGCCCGCCGCACGCTGGACGACCTCGCCGCCGCCTTCGCCTTCGACAAGATCAGCCCGTCGCCCGCGCGTCTCGACCCGGAAGACCTCAAGCGCCTCACGGTGAAGCTGCTCCATCTCAAACCCTATGCCGAGGTCGAGACTCAGGCGCCGGGCGGCGAGGCGTTCTGGCTCGCCATCCGCGACAATCTGGAAAGTCTCGACGAAGCCGCTGGCTGGTGGCGCGCCGTGGCCGAGCCGCTCGATCCAACGCAGGCTGATCCCGTTGTGCTCGCCGCCGCCGCCGATCTCCTCTAGCTCGGCGACGCAGCGCTTGGGCGCGGGGGCCTTAGGCTGGTTCACGTGCCGGCGCTTTTTGCCGCAGAGCACTGCGCCGAACCATTTGGCCAGCGCGGCCCTGACGCCGGCGAGGTCGG
>JAPUEF010000213.1:5253-9145 GCA_027492655.1 Alphaproteobacteria bacterium
CCGCCCGGCGAGCCGGACGAGGCGACATGGCAGCCCTGGACCAAGGCGATTTCCGCTGCGACAGGCAGGAAAGGCCGAGACCTTTTCCTGCCGCTTCGCCTCGCGCTCACCGGCCGCGATCACGGTCCGGAAATGAAGAAATTGCTCCCCTTTATCGGCCGCGACCGCGCTCTTGCGCGCCTGCGGGGGGAAAGGGCATAGTAACGGCATGTTCATCGCGTCCGCCCAGTGTTCGATTTGGCGAATTTGCTGCTGACCTCCAGCGGCCGCGCGATCTCTTTGCCTGAACACATCTGACGTTCGGACGGAATTGCGGGGCCGCAATGCGCCCTTTCAATCCGTAACGTCCGAAATCAGATGACCGTCACGCTCTACAACACCGCTGCACGCGCCAAACAGGCGCTCCAGCCGATCGATCCGGCCAATGTGCGGATGTATGTCTGCGGCCCGACGGTCTACGACTTCGCGCATATCGGCAATGCGCGCCCGGTCATCGTTTTCGACGTGCTCTACCGCCTGCTGCGCCATGTCTATGGCGCGGACCACGTCACCTATGTCCGCAACATCACGGACGTGGACGACAAGATCAACGCGCGCGCCGTCCGGGACTTCCCCGATATCGACCTGAACGAGGCGATCCGCCGCGTCACCGAAGGCACCGCCGACCAGTACCAGAAGGACGTCGCCGAACTCGGCAATCTCCCGCCCAATGTTCAGCCGCGCGCCACCGAACATCTCCCTGAGATGATCGTCCTCATCGAACGCATTATTGCGGGCGGCCACGCCTACGAGGCGGAAGGCCACGTCCTCTTCCACGTCCCCTCGATGCCCGATTACGGCAGGCTCTCCGGCCGCTCGGTCGATGACATGATCGCCGGCGCGCGCGTCGATGTCGCGCCGTTCAAGCGCGATCCGATGGATTTCGTCCTCTGGAAACCATCCGATGACGGCCAGCCCGGCTGGCCCTCGCCCTGGGGCTTCGGCCGTCCCGGCTGGCATATCGAATGCTCGGCCATGGCGTGGAAGCATCTCGGCGCCGTCTTCGACATTCACGGCGGCGGCATCGATCTCGCCTTCCCGCACCACGAAAACGAACTCGCCCAGTCGCGCTGCGCCCACGGCACGCCGGTGATGGCGAATATCTGGATGCATAACGGCTTCCTTCAGGTGGAAGGCGAGAAGATGTCGAAATCGCTCGGCAACTTCTTCACCATCCGCGAGCTGCTGGATGTCTGGCCGGGCGCGGTCCTGCGCCTCAACATGCTCCGCACCCATTACCGCCAACCCATCGACTGGACCGTCGCGGCCCTCAGCGAAACCAAGGCCATGCTGGATGGCTGGTTCGATCAGGTTCAGGGCGTCGCACCGGCTGCGACGGTTCCCGCCGGCGTGCTGGATGCCGTGTCCGACGATCTCAACACGCCCGGCGCGATCGCCGCGATGCACGAGCTGGCGAAGAAGAAGGATTTCGCCGGCCTGCGCGCCGCGTGGGATTTCCTCAATCTCGGCGTCTATGCCCGCAAGGATGCGACCTTCCCGATCCATCCCGGAAACGCCGAAGCGGCGGGGCAGGCCGCCGCCGCCATTGGCGATGCGGCGCTGGGTGAAACGCTGCTCGCCCGTGTCGCCGCGCGGAATGCGAAAGACTTCGCCACCTCCGACGCGCTGCGCGACGAGGTGCTGAAGCGTCAGACGCCGCGTCTCGCCATCCGCATCGCCGACCGCAAGGACGGCGATGTCTTCGTCACCGATGTCCGGGTATCCGTGTCATGACCAAGACCCGCCTCTATCTCTTCGACACGACGCTGCGCGATGGCGCACAGACCAGCGGCGTCGATTTCTCCGTCGAGGACAAGCGCCAGATCGCTCTCGCGCTTGACGATCTCGGCCTCGACTATGTCGAGGGCGGCTGGCCCGGCGCGAACCCCACCGACACCGCTTTCTTCAACGTCCCGCCGGTGCTGAAGCGCGCCGCCTTCACGGCGTTCGGTATGACCAAGAAGGCGGGCGTCTCGGCGTCGAACGACCCGGTCCTGTCGCCGATCCTGAACGCCAAAGCGAAAGCCGGCTGTCTGGTCGGAAAATCGTCCAGCTACCAGGTCGAGGTCGCGCTCGGCATCTCGCGCGAAGAAAATCTCGCCAGCATCGCTGAGTCCATGCAGGCGCTCGTCGCCGTCGGCAAGGAAGCCATGCTCGACGCCGAACATTTCTTCGACGGCTATAAATCCGATCCCGGTTATGCGCTCGCCTGTCTTGAAGCTGCGCTCGACAACGGCGCGCGCTGGGCGGTGCTCTGCGACACCAATGGCGGCTCGCTGCCGTCCGAGGTCTATCGCATCGTCCGCGAGGTCACGCGCCGCTTCCCCGGCGCCAAACTCGGCGTCCACACGCACAACGACACCGAAAACGCCGTCGCCAACACGCTCGCGGCTGTGGAGGCTGGCGTCTGCCAGATCCAGGGCACGCTCAACGGCCTCGGCGAACGCTGCGGCAACGCCAACATCCTCTCGCTCATCGCCACGCTGGCGCTGAAGGAACCCTATCGCTCCTCGCTGGAGATCGGCATCGATGGCGCGGGTCTGAAGCGTCTTGTCGAAATCTCGCGCCTGCTCGATGAAATTCTCAACCGCGCGCCCAACCGGCACCAGCCCTATGTCGGCGCGTCCGCCTTCGCACATAAGGGCGGCCTGCACGCCTCGGCGGTTCAGAAAGATCCCAAGACCTACGAACACGTAGAGCCGGAAAGCGTCGGCAACAGCCGCGTCATTCTGGTGTCCGATCAGGCCGGACGTTCCAACGTCCTCAACCGGCTCGACCAACTCGGCATTTCCTACGACCCCAGGGACGCACGGGTGAAGCGCCTGCTCGACGAGGTGAAGGACCGCGAATTTCTCGGCTACGCCTTTGAAGGCGCGGATGCGTCGTTCGAGCTTCTCGCCCGCCGTATCCTCGGCCAGGTGCCGGATTACTTCACCGTCGAGTCCTATCGTGTTCTGGTCGAACGCCGCTTCAATGCGCGCGGCGAGCAGGTGACGGTCTCGGAAGCCACCGTGAAGTCGCTCGTCCATGGCCGCGCCATCCACTCGGTAGGTGAGGGCAGCGGCCCGATCGACGCGCTGGACGATGCGCTGCGTAAGGATCTCGGCGGCTATTCCGCAGCGCTCGAAGACCTCCGGCTGGTGGACTACAAGGTCCGTATCCTCACCTCGGGCACAGAGGCCGTCACCCGCGTGCTCGTCGAAAGCGCGGACGGCGAGGGCAATCGCTGGTCCACGGTCGGCGTCTCGCCCAACATCGTCGATGCCTCGTTCGAGGCGCTCTCGGATTCCATCACCTACAAACTTCTCAAGGGCGGCCACACGCCGCTCTAAGGATGGTCCCAATGGCTGCGCTTCCGGCTGCGAAATCCGCTGACGACATCTTCGCCGCGCTCGAAACCTTCGCCGGACGCGACGCCGATTGGCGAACCGGGCGCACCTTTGCCTATGTCTACGATCCCGGCCCGGACGTCGAAGATGTGGCGAAGCGCGCCTATATGCGCTTCCTCACCGAGAACGCCCTCGCGCCCGGCGCATTCCCGTCGCTGGTGAAGCTGGAGAACGAAGTCGTCGGTTTCGCGCTCAACCATCTGAACGCACCGGAAGGCGCCTCGGGCAGCTTCACCACCGGCGGCACGGAATCCTGCCTGCTCGCGGTGAAGACGGCGCGCGACTACGCCCGTGCCACCAAACCCCACATCACCCGTCCCGAACTCATCCTGCCGACCACGGCGCACGCCGCATTCCACAAGGCCGCGCACTATTTCGGCCTGAAGAAAATTCTGGTCGACGTCGATCCCGTCACGCTCCGCGCCGACCCGGCCGCCATCGAAGCCGCGATCACGCCCAACACG
>JAPUEF010000214.1 GCA_027492655.1 Alphaproteobacteria bacterium
ACTGGCCAGAGGGTTCTGGAGAAGTTCGGCTTCGACCGATGCGGCGGCATCCGCGACGGCGGCGGCGCGGGCGGCGGCGCGGGCGGCGACGGATGCGGGGGCGTAACCTGTCGCTTCGGCGAAGCTGACCCAGTGCTTCTTCATGGTGTGCGCGGCGCGGTTCGAGTCGCCGATCTTCATCGCCATGTTCTTTGTAACGTTCGGATAGATCAGCGAGGTCATCAGGTCGTAAGCCGGCGCAAGTTCGATGCCGTCGCGCGTGACGAAGAAGGAGAAATTCTTGGCGTGCGCGTCGGTGTTGTGGATCGCGGTGTTGAAGATCGCGCGGTCGAGCAAGGCGAGGCGGTCACGCGCCTTTCGCCTCGCATGGGCGTCGGCGAGCGCGACGATATCGGACCAGGATGCGCCGCCGCGCGCTTCGTATTTTTTCGTCGGCGGCAGACCCAGCGCCTGGGCGGCGTCTTCCTGATGCAGCCGCCGCACCTTGCGGTTGCGCGCCCGCGTGCGGTCGTAGCGTTCGACCCGCAGATAGCGCGTGTCGCCGGCCTTGCACATCTCGACCTTTGCGGTGTCGATGCCGACCTTGCGGCTGAGCAGCATGCAGAAGGCTTCGTTCTCTACGGAGGCGTAGAGCCGTTTCGATTCAGGTTTGAGGATATGCGTCGAGGCCGCGCCCGACAGCGGCAGGAAGTCGTGACCGTCGAACCGGGTGACGGTCATCTTGCTCTGCGCGCCGGCGAGACTCATGGTCATTTCCGGCGCGTCGGCCAGAAGAGGGCGTTCGGGCAGCGCCGCCAATGCAAGGCCGAGATCCTCGGCCGGGAGCGGGCGATATGCGCCTTCGGCTTCGGGGCCGCCGATCGATAGCGCGCCGGCGGTCTCGCGGCCGACACGTTCGAGCAGGCCGTAGATATCAGTCGCGGCGATGTGCAGGCGTCGCCCCAGAAGCTGCAATTGCTCTTCCTCGGGCAAAAGATTCCAGAACCACGCGGTCGCGGCCTGGTCCGTGACGCCGGAGAAGGGCAGCGACACGGAAACCGGAAAGCTCGTTTTCCGGTTCGCCCATGCGGGCGTGTAGGCGAAGGACAGACCGAGGGCGGCTTCGGTGAGTGTCCCGACCTGCTGCGTCTCAAAGAAGACGGGCAGGCTCATTCGATGACGATCTTCAGGCCGAGAATGCGGGCGAGGTGGAAAACCTGGCCGATCCGGGCGGTCGCCTTGCCGCGCTCCACCTCGCTCAGCCAGGCAGGGCTGACGCCGCTGGCCAGCGCCAGATCCTGCAGGCGCAGATTCTGGGCCTTTCGGGCCTTGCGCAGAGCCGCGCCGAGATCGGCAGCGGTTCCGACAAATGTCTTCTTTTCAGCCATTTTCACGATGTGGCTTCGCCGAACGGCGAAAATATAGCTGATTTTCGGAGAAAGGCGAGGAATTTCGCTGATCGGCGAAAATGAGGCGGGGTGAGGCCGTTTCCCGGTCAATATCGCCGATCGGCGAAACCTCCTGTGAGGTCAGATGAGAAAATATCGTTCATCCTCATAGGTATAGAAAAGGCCGCCGGAATCAGATTCCGGCGGCCTTGGCAGTCGAGCGGTCGTTACGCCGCTTCGGTGAACTGGGCTTTCAGCTCTTTCTTCATGATCTTGCCGTTGGCGTTGCGCGGCAGGTTGTCGGGCATGAAGATGATCTGCACCGGCACTTTGAAGGCGGCGAGCTTGCCCGCCACATGGGCGCGCAGTTCGGCCTCGGTCGCGTCCGCGCCGGGCTTGAGGTGCACGATGGCCATCGGCTCTTCGCCCAGCGTCTTGTGCGGGCGGCCGACCACGGCGGCATCCATCACCGACGGGTGGTCGTACAGCGCATTCTCGACCTCGACGCAGTAGATGTTCTCGCCGCCGCGGATCAGCATGTCCTTGGCGCGGTCTACGATATAGACGAAGCCTTCGTCGTCGATGCGGGCGAGGTCGCCGGTCTTCACCCAGCCGTCGATGAAGGTCTCGGCGGTGGCTTCGGGCTTGCCCCAGTAGCCGCGCACGACGATCGGCCCCTTGTAGTAAAGCTCGCCCACTTCGCCGATGGGCAGATCCTTGCCTTCGGGCGAGACGATGCGGGCTTCGCCGGTCATCGCCGGCACGCCGCAGCTGGAGGGCTTGCGGATATAATCCTCGCCGAAATTGCTGGTGGCGGTGGCGGAGGTCTCGGTCATGCCCCAGCCCTGGCCCGGCTGCATCTTGGGGAAGCGCTCTTTCAGGCGGCGGACGAGTTCGGGCGCGGAGGGCGCGCCGCCATAGGAGACGATCTCGAGCGAGGAGAGGTCGAACTCGTCGAAGCGGGGATGCTCGACGATCTGCCAGGCGATGGTGGGAACGCCGCCGGCCGAGTTGATCTTCTCGCGTTCGATGAGGGCGAGCGCCTGATCGGCGTCCCATTTGCGCTGCAGCACCAGCTTGGAGCCGGCGGCCATGGCGGGAATCATCACCGCGAAGCAGCCTGTCGCGTGGAAGAACGGCACCGAGATGAGGGTCGCCTTGCGCGGCAGGGTGGGATCGGGCTGGGGCGGGATTTCGCCGCGACGCAGGAACGAGCGGGCCTGCGCGCTGAGCCCGTTCACGATGTTCGAGATGATGTTGCGGTGGGTGATGATGGCGCCCTTGGGCTTACCCGTGGTGCCCGAGGTGTAAAAGATGGCGACATCGCCGTCGGGATCGAGCGTGACGGCGGGAAGCGCGCCTTCGGGCAAGGTCTTCCAGTCGTTGGGGCGGCCGATGACGCTTTCCAGCGTCGTGACCTTGGGGTGCGAAACCGGCGCGGGCGAGCGGGTGATATAGACTTTCTCGACCGCCGGGGTGTTGGCGATGTGCGGTTCGATGCGCGCCCAGCGTTCGTGGTCGGCGATGATGATCTTCGAACCGCTGTCGTTGATGCCGTATTCCAGCTCGGCTCCCGTCCACCAGGCGTTCAGCGGCGTGACGATCGCCCCGATCAGCACGCCGGCCCAGAACGCGGCGGACCATTCGGGCAGGTTGCGGGCGACGATGGCGATGCGGTCGCCGGGTTTCACGCCGTCGGCGATGAACTGGGCGGCCAGTTTCAACGCCGCCTTGCGGTGATCGGCGAAGGTGACGCGGTCGTCGTCGAGTACGATGTAGTCGTGCGCCGCCCAGGCTTCGCCCAGCGCGAAGATTTCGCCCAGCGTTTTGGGCGCGTTCTTCCAGGTTTTATAGCTGATGCCGCGAATGACGGTGTCTTCCAGAGCCAGCGGCGAATCCGGCGCGGTCGCGAGCAGGAGATGGGCATCGCGAATGGACATCGCGGGGAAGCCGGGGGGCAGCAGGTCAGACAGGTCGGCGCTCATGGGCGGCTCCTCACTAAAAGGCCATTTTTCTCGATTTTTCTGGAAGGAAGCCTAGTCGCCCGCCCGTTGCAAGCCTTCCCGCGCGACCCGATTGCATGAATCGTCCAACTAAGGCGTGATCCGGCCCATGTCCGATGTTCTTCCCGTGCCCGCCCCCGATTTCGCCGCCTTCCTGGAGCAGCTGGGCGATGCGCTCGACCGCCGCGCGCTGGACGGGCGTGACCTGCAGCCGGTCTTCGATCCGGCCCGGGCGATGCCCGCCGCGTCCGGCGAGGTGTTCGTCGGCGTCGGCGGCTGGCAGGAGCCGCATCAGGGCGTCTGCCTGAACAACAAGGGCGCGGCTTCGAGGTTCGGGTGGAAGCGCGATCCGGTGACGGTGGCCTCGTTCGTGCGGGATGCCGGCGACGATCTGGTGGCGAGCTGGCGCGCCGCCTTTCCGAACGGCGTCGATGCGACGTTGGACAAGGCCGTGCTGGTGGTCGAGGACGCCAGCCCGGATTCGGTGCTGACGGTGATCTTCTGGCTGGCGCGGGTGGCCGGCGTGCCGTCCGAGGGGCTGCCGCTGCGCTGGCTGACCGCGTTGACGGCGTGGGAGCGAGACGGGATCGCGCCGTCGGTGACGCGCAGCTGGACGGCGCTGATGTCGGCGCTGGCCCATTCGCATTTCGGCCCGGCCCATGACGGCGCGGGCATCGGCGAGGCCTGGGACGACGCGCTGCGCTTCACGGTCGCGTTGATGCGGGGCGGCGTCGATCCCGATGCGGTGGACCCGGACCATGCGCCGCAGATCCTGGCCGAGCCGGCCTATTCCCGCGCGCTGGCTTTCGCGCTCAACGAACGGCAGGACTATCTGGAATCGCTGGCGCGGGCGGTGCGGCTGGAGTTGCTGGCGCCGATGGCCGGGGCGCCGGGGCGCAATCTGCTGGTCGATGCCTATTTCGCAACGGAATCGAACGCGCCTTCGGGGGTGAAGAAAATCTTCATCCGCACCGACACCGAGCACACGACCTTCGGCAATGGCTTCGCGTTGATGGGCCTCTACCGGCCGGGCCTTGAAGGCACCGGCAACGACATGACCATTTCGGTCGATCCGCGTTCGGGCATCGCGCTGAAGGGGTTGTGGCACAGCCTGGAGGCGGAGGAGACGCTGCGCTGGGCCGGCGCGCGGCCGAACGCCCATCCGCGGCGGATCGCCAGCTATGCGCCGGGCGAGGGCTACGATCAGCCGTGGTGGGACGATCATGGCCGTTACACGCTGATCGGCGCGCCCAAGCGTATCGGCGGCGACAAGGGATCGGGCTCGAAGCTGTCGTGGGGCGACGTGCTTGAGGCGGTCTGGCGCAATTACAACCAGTTGCGCATCGTCGAGGCGATGGACTTGAACGCCGAGGGCCAGACCCGGCCGATCGAAGCGGCGACCGCCCGGCGGTTCGAGGCGGGGACGGGCGCGGCGCGCGCGGTGCGGCATCTGATTTCGGTGAAATGGAACCGGGGTCAGCAGGACGGGCTGGCGTTGCAGTTCACCACGACGGTCAAACGCCATCTGGCGGCGATGGTGGAACGGGCCGGGGCGGGCAAAAGCGGGCCGGTGCCGCTGGCCGAACTGGCCGACCCCGACGATTTCGATTTCCTGGAACTGGCCGGCGGTGCGGTGGTGGCGACGCCGGAGGGCGCGCTGCTGTTCGACGACTGGCGCGACCGTTCGCTGAACGCCGACATGCTGACCCGCGATTTCAGCGACGCGGTGGGCCTGCTCGCCGCCTGCCGGGCGTTCGACGCCGATGTCGATGCGCTTTACGAGAATGTCGGCGGCAAGGGATCGGGCGATACGCTGCACAAGGCGACGGAGCTGCGCGCCCGCGTCGCGGCGGCTTTTCAGAAGGTAGATCTGGCCAAGGCATCACCCGACCGGCGCGCCTTCCGCGCGGCGCTGGAACGGCGCTGGGGGCTTGAGGATCGCGAAGCCCAGCTGACCAGCCGGTTGAAGGATCTGCAGGAGATCGTCGAGACCAAGGCGACGCTGGACACGCAGGGCATGGCGACGCTCCTGGCCTTCGTGACCATTCCGGCCTTCGTCGCCTCGGTGCTGCAGCTCTACGGCAATGTCGTCGCCGCCTCGACCGACGATTCCGGTGCGGGCTACGGCGTCGCCATGTTCGGTCTGCTGGCGGTGCTGTCGCTGGTGGCGATGGTGGCTGCGTTCATCTTCACGCGGCGGCGGTCATAAGTTCACCGAAAGGTGTGAAGCGACCGTCACACATGACGGGGTTGTGAGCCGACCCAACCTTGCTTGTAAAGCGGCAGCGCGCATCGTCCGGCCCGACGGGGAGCGATGGGGCGCGGGGCGATGAATCTGACCGATTTCTGCATGAAGAATCCGATCGCGGCCATCGGCGCGACCGTGTTCGTCTTCATGCTCGGCCTCTACGCCGCCATCGCGACGCCGACCCAGCTGTTCCCGGATATCGACCGCCCCACGCTGTCGATCTTCACCCCGTGGCGCTCCGCCGCCCCGGCGCAGGTGGAATCGGAGATCACCCAGCAGGTCGAGGACGTGCTGAAGGGCCTGCCGGCCGTCACCGATATGCGATCGTTCTCCAATCAGGGCGGATCGTTCGTGGCGCTGGAGTTCCAGGTGGGCGCGGACATGAACGCGATCGCGCTGGACGTGATCTCGCGCCTGAACCGCATCCAGAATCTGCCCGAAGAAGCCGACAAGCCGATCCTGCAGATGAGCGGCGATCAGGACAGCAATTCCTCGCTGCTGTTCCTGTTCCTGCAGGCGCTGCCGGGGAACCCCAAGGACATTCTGGAATATCGCTCCTATGCCGAGGACGTGATCGTTCCGAAGCTGGAATCGATTCCGGGCGTCGCGGGCGTGCAGCAGGCGGGCGGCTTCGGCGCGCCCGACGAGCTGCGCATCACCTTCGACCCCTACAAGGCGGCCGAGCTGGGCGTCACCATCCCGGAGATCGCCGGAGCGGTGCGCGCGACATCGGATTCCAGCGCCGGCACGGTCGATATCGGCCGCCGCACATGGTCGGTGCGCTATGAGGGCCGGGTCGATATCGAAGCGCTGCGCAATCTGACGCTGGCCTGGCGCGACGGCCATCCGATCAAGCTGCGCGACGTGGCGACGATCGAGGAACGGATGGCCGACCGCACCGAATTTTCGGTGCAGAACGGCAACCCCGCCCTCGGCCTGCGCGTCATGCGCGAGAACGGCGCGAACGTGCTGGAGGTGCTGGCGAAGGTGAAGGCCGCCGTCGAGGATCTGAACGACAGCCAGCTGGCGCCGCTGCAATTGAAGCTGGTGAAATCGTTCGACCCGTCGGTCTTCATCAACCGCGCCATCACGTTCGTGGTCGGCGATCTGGTGCTGGGCGTGTTTCTGGCGCTGATCGTGCTGTGGCTGTTCCTGCGCGACCTGCGGGCGACCGCGATCTTCGCTGTGGCGATCCCGGTCTGTCTGGTCGCGACGATCCTGGTGATCTGGGTCTCAGGCCACACGATCAACGTGATCTCGCTGGCCGGGCTGGCGTTCGGCGTCGGACACGTTCTGGACGCCTGCATCGTGGTGGTGGAGAACATATTGCGCCTGCGCTCGGCGGGGGTGCCGGAGCCGCAGGCCTCGACCCGCGGCGCCACCGAAGTGTGGAAGGCGTTGTTCGCCTCGTCGCTGACCTCGATCGTCATCTTCGTGCCGATCATCTTCATCGAGGATGTCGAAGGACAGCTGTTCGCCGACCTGGCGCTGACGATCTCGATCTCGGTCTGCATCTCGTTGATCACCGCCGTCACCGTGGTGCCGCTGGCGGTTTCCTATTTCCTGCCGGTCGATCGCAGCGACGTGCACGGTTCGGACGCGATCCGCAGCGCGCGGCTGATCACCGGCCTGACGGAAAACCCGAAGCGGCGGTTCGCGCTGATCTTCGGCCTCATCACCTTTTCGGCGGTCGGCACCTGGGCGCTGCTGCCGGATCTGCATTACCTGCCGTCGGTTCGGCGCGACGCGATCGACAGTTTCGTCGGCCTGCCGCAGGGCACCTCGATCGATGTCGCCCATGACGAGGTGGCGCAGCCGATCATCGACCGCCTGACGCCGTACATGAAAGGCGAGAAGCAGCCGCAACTGCTGAACTACTACGTCTTCACCAATAATGGCGGGCTGAATGTCGGTGTCCGCGTGCAGGACGAAAGCCGGCTGCAGGAGATGGGGCGGATCATGAAGGAGGAAATCCTCGTCGGATTTCCCGATACCTTCGTGTTCTCGCAGCAGGGCTTCCTGTTCGGCGGCTTCGGGGGCGGCGGCGGATTGCAGCTGACCTTGCAGGCGCCCGACCCCGAGAAGCTGGTGCCGGCGGTGCAGAAGGCGATGGAGCTGATCCCGCAGAAGCTGCCGGGCGCCTTCGCCAACCCCAATCCCGATCTTTCGGTGCGCCAGCCGGAAATCGTCGCGACGCCCAACGACCAGCGCCTGCTGGAGACCGGGATGGGCCGCCGCGACGCCGCGCAGATCCTGCAGGCGTTCGTTTCGGGGCTGTATGCCGGCGAGTTCTTCGACGGCGAGAAGCGCGTTGATGTGCTGGTGCGCTCGGAGAGCTGGGCCGATCTCGCGGCGCTGGGCGGCATGCCGGTGGCGACCCGCACGGGCGGCACGGTGAGCTTCGGCGATCTGGTGCATCTGCGCGAAGGCACCGGCACGCCCGCGATCTTCCGCTATGACGGCCGCCGCGCCGTGCAGCTGGGCATCAACACGCCGGACGGCATGGCGCTGGAAGATGCGCTGGCGGTGCTGCGCAACGAGATCGTGCCGGCGATCGAGCCGCTGCTGCCGCCGGGCGGCAATGTGATGTTCTCAGGCAGCGCCGACAGCCTCGACAAGGCGACCGGCACGATGCTGGGCAATTTCGCGTTGGCGCTGGGTCTGCTGCTGGTTCTGATGGCGCTGCTGTTCCGTTCGCTGAAGGATTCGTTCTTCTGCGTCATCGCGCTGCCGCTGGCGACGGTGGGCGGCATGGCGGCGTTGCAGATCGTCAACCTGTTCGCCTTCACCCCGCTGGATCTTCTGGGGATGATCGGCTTCATCATCCTGACCGGGCTGGTCGTGAACAATGCGATCCTGCTGGTCGATCAGACCCGGGTGAGCCAGCGCGCCGGGGTTCCGGTGCGCGAGGCTGTGGCGCAGGCGATCCGCTATCGCACGCGGCCGATCCTGTCGGGCACGCTGACGAATCTGGTCGGCATGCTGCCGCTGATGCTGTCGCCCGGCGAGGGTGCGGAAATCTATCGCGGTCTTGCGACGGCCATCGCAGGCGGCATGGCCGTCTCGACGCTATTCACGCTGATCCTGCTGCCCGCCCTGCTGCGGCTCGGCGAGCATGGAGAGCTGACGCGCTTCCTTCCCCGTTTCCCGCGCCGGACGCCGCCTGCCGCGGCTCCGTTGCCAGCCGAATGAGACGTCCCATGCGCCTTGCCTTCACCGTCCTCACCGCGCTCGCGCTCATTCCCTTCGCCGCCGCCCCCGGCCTCGCGCAGGAGGGCGGACAGGAGCCGCCGCCCGCCGTCGTCGTGGTAGCGCCCGTCAGTTCGACCAGCATGGCGCAAACCGTGACGGTGCCCGGCAGCATCGTCAGCCGCAGCGATTCCAGGATCGCGGCGGAGGTGTCGGGCAGGGTGGACTGGGTGGCCGAGATCGGCGCGACGGTCGAAGCCGG
>JAPUEF010000215.1 GCA_027492655.1 Alphaproteobacteria bacterium
CGGCTGCCGTGCGCAATTCAGCTACGGCCGCGACGACAGCGCCGGCGCGTGGCGTGAAATTCTGGCCGGGGCGGGCGTGAAGACCGCCTCGGTGACGGGCGCTGGCATTTTTCGCGACGCGGCCTCGGATGCCTTGCTGCGGCAGGCTTTCTTCGACGGTGCATGCCCGCGTTTCCAGATCGTGGTGCCGGATTTCGGCGTCGTGGAAGGGCCGTTCCATATCGCGGCGCTGGAATATGCGGGCAGCCATGACGGCGCGGCGACGTTCTCGATCACGCTGAACTCGGCCGGGGCGCTGAGCTTCACGGGCGCGGCCTGACGATGGCGAACCGGGTGCGCGGGGAAGTGGCGCTGGTGAGCGGCGGGCGGCGTCTGCGCCTCTGCCTGACGATGAGCGCTCTGGCCGAAATGGAAGGGCTGGTGAAGGGACGCGGCGACCGGCTGACCGGCGCCGATGCGGTGACGATGCTGAAAGCGCTGCTGCGCGGCGGCGGCGAGATCGAGGCCGCTGAAAACGTGGAGGCGATGGGGATCGATGCGCGCACCGCGATGCAGGCGGTGGCCGCGGCGCTGATGCTGGCGGGCGGGACGTGAGCGCCGCCTGGGCGGCGGCGTTCGCGTTCGCGGTGCGCGTGCTGGGGCTGCGGCCCGAGGATTTCTGGCGGCTGTCGGTGGCGGAATGGCGGGCTCTGACCGGCACGGACACGGCGCCGGGGCGAAGCGAATTGACGGCGCTGATGGCGCGGTTTCCCGACGCGGGCGAGGCGGACGGCGTGTCGCAAGGGCCGCCGCTTGCATCCTGACGGCGGCGGGCGTGCGCTCATGCGCGGGCACGAGGCCTTACGACAATATGTTCGACGCTCTGCAGGACGCCAAGGACGTCCGGCCGCGTATCGACCGGCACCCGAACCGCCCGTCGCGCGTGAAGGACTATGCCCGCGCGGCCTATTCGCTGGCTTCGGCCTGAGCGAGGGTCCGGCGAGGGGATGACGGGGCCGCGCGTGGTGCGCGGCCTTTTTCAATTGGAGATGACGATGGCTGGTGACGACGCCGCAGGCTGGCGCGTGGAGGCGGATCTGTCGGCGCTGGGCGATAGCGCGGCGCTCGTGGAGCAGGCATTCGGCCGTGCCTTCGACGCGGTGGAGCGGCAGATGGCGCGGGCGGCGCGCACCGGCGAGGTGAGCTTCCGCGCCATGGTGGATTCGGTGATCGCCGATCTCGGACGCCTCGCCGTGCAGCAGTTTCTGGTGAAGCCGATCGAAGGGTTTCTGTCGGGTCTGTTCAATTTCGGCGGGGCGCGGGCGATGGGCGGGCCGGTGGCGGCGGGGCGCAGCTATCTGGTGGGCGAGCGCGGGCCGGAACTGTTCACGCCGGCGGGACACGGCTCCATCGGCGCGGCGGGAGCGGGCGGCGGGCGGCCGAACGTGACGGTGCATGTGACGGCGCGCGACGCGCAGAGCTTCCTGCGCAGCGAAGGACAGATCGCCGCAATGCTGAGCCGTGCGGTGATCCGTGGACAGCGGAATTTGTGAGCGGGCGAGACCGGGAGAAGGGCATGAGCTTCCATGAGGTGCGGTTTCCGGTTTCGGTCTCGTTCGGATCGGCGGGCGGGCCGGAGCGGCGCACGGAAATCGTGACGCTGGGATCGGGGCGCGAGGAGCGCAACACGCCCTGGGCGCACGGGCGGCGACGCTATGCCGCCGGTTTGGGGCTGAGCTCGCTGGACGAGTTGCATGCGGTGATCGCGTTCTTCGAGGCGCGGCGCGGGCGGCTGCACGGATTTCGCTGGAAGGACGCGCTGGACTGGAAAAGCTGTGCGCCGATGCAGGCCGTGAGCCCGGCCGATCAGGCGCTGGGCGTGGGGGACGGCGTGCGCACGGGCTTTCAGCTGACGAAAGCCTATGGCGACGCAGCGGCGAGCTATGTGCGGCCGATCGTCAAGCCGGTGGCGGCGAGCGTGCGGGTGAGCGTCGATGGCGTCGAGGCGGCGGGCGGCTGGAGCGTGGATGCAGGCGGCATGGTGAACTTCGCGGCGGCCCCGGCGGCCGGCGCGGAGCTGCGCGCCGGGTTCGCGTTCGACGTGCCGGTGCGGTTCGACACCGACCGGCTGAGCATCAATCTGGCCGCTTTTCAGGCGGGCGAAGCGCCGGACATTCCGGTGGTGGAGATTTTCCCATGAGGGATATGCCGGCGGCGCTGCAGGCGCATCTGGACGGCGGCGTCACGACATTGGCGCGGTGCTGGCGGTTGACGCTGGGCGATGGCCGCGTGCTTGGCTTTACCGAGCATGACCGCGATCTGAACGTCGGCGGTGTGACTTGTCGCGCGGCGACCGGCTTCGTGGGCGGCGCGATGGAAAACGCGATGGGGCTGAGCGTCGGCGATGCGGCGCTGTCCGGGGTGCTGAGCGATGACGCCATCGCGGCGGGTGAGCTGGAGACCGGGCTTTATGATGCGGCGCGGGTGGAGACCTGGCTGGTCAACTGGGCCGATGTCAGCCAGCGCGTTCTGTTGGGGGCCGGCGAGATCGGCGAGGTGCGGCGGCGCGGCGAGGCGTTCGAGGCCGAGGTACGGAGCCTTGCGTCTCGCCTGAACGTGGCGGTCGGGCGGACCTTCCAGCCGAGCTGCGACGCCGTTCTGGGCGACAGGCGCTGCGGCGTCGATACGGCGGGTGCGGCCTTCCGGGGCGTCGGGAGCGTGGTGTCGTCCGTGGACGGACGGGTTCTGGAGGCGGACGGGATCGCCGCGTTCGCGGATGGGTGGTTCGAGGGCGGCGCGCTGGTCTGGACGAGCGGCGCGAATGCCGGATTGCGCGCGGAGGTGCGCGGATCGGCGGGCTTGCGGATCGAGCTGTGGCGCGCGGCGGCGCATGAGGTGACGCCCGGCGACGGCTTCGTCGTGACCGCCGGGTGCGACAAGCGGCTGGCGAGCTGCGGCGCGAAATTCGCCAATGTCGCCAACTTCCGCGGCTTTCCGCATATGCCGGGCAATGACTGGATCGCCGCCTATCCCGTCGAGGGCGGACGGCATGACGGCGGAAGCCTGAACGGGTGAGCGATGCGATGCGGCGGCGGGCCGTGGCCGAGGCGCGGGCCTGGATCGGCACGCCTTATGTGCACCGGGCGAGCGTGCGAGGCGCGGGAGCCGATTGTCTGGGGCTGGTGCGCGGCGTGTGGCGCGCGCTGCGGGGCGACGAGCCGGAGGCCGTGCCGCCTTATGCGCCGTTATGGGCCGAGGAGGGCGACGGGGCGCGTCTGCTGGCGGGCCTGCGGCGGCATTTGCGGGCGGTGGATGCGGCCTCGCCCGGCGATGTGCTGGCGTTCCGCATGCGGCGCGACGGCGCGGCGAAACATCTGGCGTTGATGAGCGCCGCCGACGCGATGGTGCATGCGATGGAGCGGCGCGGCGTGGTGGAGACCCCGCTGGGGCCGTGGTGGCGGCGGCGGATCGTAGCGGCGTTCCAGTTCTAGCGCGGGCTGCAGGCGGATTGAGGACACATGGCGACTGTGGTTCTGGGGCTGGCGGGGCAGGCCGTCGGCAATGCGTTGCTGCCGGCCGGGTTCACCGTGCTGGGGCAGACGATCACCGGCGCGGCGTTGGGCGGGGCGATCGGCGCTTATGCCGGCGCTCACGTGGACGCGATGCTGCGCGGCAGTGCGCGCGTCGAGGGGCCGCGTCTGAAGGAGCTGCATGTCCAGGCCTCGACGCCGGGCGCGGCGATCCCCCGCGTGTGGGGCGCGATGCGGTTGGGCGGCCAGGTGATCTGGGCGACCAGGTTTCGCGAAACGCGCGAGCGCCATGGCGGCGGTAAGAGCGCGCCGAGCGTGACGCAGTATCGCTATACCGCGAGCTTCGCGGTGGGCCTGTGCGAGGGCGTCATCGGCGGCGTCGGGCGGGTGTGGGCGGACGGCAAGCCGCTGAGCCTTGAGGGCGTTACGATGCGGGTGCATCGCGGGACCGAAGATCAGCCGCCCGATCCGCTGATCGTCGCGGTGGAGGGTGCGGCGCGCGCCCCCGCCTATCGCGGCGCCGCCTATGTGGTGTTCGAGGATCTGCCGCTGGAGCCGTTCGGCAACCGCGTGCCGCAGCTGTCGTTCGAGGTGATGCCGTCGGTGGCGGGCGCGCCGGAGAGCGGGACCGCCACGATGGAGCAGGCGGTGGAGGCGGTGTGCCTGATCCCCGGCGCGGGCGAGTTCGTGTTGGCGACGGGCAAGGTGCTGCGCGATCTGGGGCGCGGCGCGTGGGCGGCGGAAAATATCAACAATGTTTCCGGCAAGCCGAATATCGAGGCCTCGCTGGACCAGTTGCAGGCGGCATTGCCGAACGTGAAGCGCGTCGCGCTGGTGGTGACGTGGTTCGGCGACGACCTGCGCTGCGGCGTCTGCCGCATCCGCCCGGGCGTCGAGCAGGGCTTCAAGCGGACGGTCGGCGGGACGTGGCGTGTCGCGGGGATCGCGCGCGAGAACGCCTATGTGGTGAGCGCGACGGAAGGGCGTCCGAATTTCGGCGGGACGCCGAGCGACGCCAGCGTGAAGCAGGCGATCGCGGCGCTTAAGAGCCGCGGCATGGAGGTGACGCTGTATCCCTTCATCATGATGGATGTGCCGGCGGGGAACGGATTGGCCGACCCGTACGGCGCGGGCGAGCAGGGCGCGTTTCCCTGGCGCGGGCGCATCACTGCGCATATCGCGCCGGGCCGCCCGGGCTCGCCCGATAAAACGGCGGCGATGACGTCGCAGGTGAACGCCTTCTTCGATGGCGCATGGGGGCTGCGGCGGATGGTGCGTCATTACGCCGAGCTGGCGGCGGAGGCGGGCGGCGTCGATGCTTTCCTGATCGCCAGCGAGCTGCGCGGCGTGACGATGCTGCGCGACGGGCCGGATTCGTATCCGGCGGTCGCGAAGCTGAAGGCGCTGGCCGGCGAGGCGCGGGCGATTCTGGGCGCGGGCACGGCGATCTCCTATGCCGCCGACTGGACGGAATGGCGCGGCCATGATGCAGCGGACGGCAGCGGCGATTACCACTTCCATCTCGATCTGCTGTGGACGGATGCGAATGTCGATTTTCTGGGCATCGACTGGTACGCGCCGCTGACCGACTGGCGCGACGGTGCGCTGCATGCCGATGCCGGTCTGGGCGAGGCGATCACCGACGACGCCGTATTGCAGGCGGGGATCGAGGGCGGCGAGGACTACGACTGGTATTACGCCAGCGAGGCCGATCGGGCGGCGCAGCTGCGCTCGGCCATTTCGGACGGGGCTTATGGGAAGTCCTGGATATGGCGCGCGAAGGATATTCGCGGCTGGTGGTCGTCAGTCCATGTGAACCGGACGGCGGGCGTCGAGACGACTGCCACGGCATGGATGCCGGGGATGAAGCCGGTGCGCTTCACCGAGATCGGCTGTCCGGCGGTGGACAAGGGATCGAACCAGCCGAACGTCTTCTACGATCCGCGGTCGAGCGAGAGCGCGTTGCCGCGCTTTTCAAGCGGCGTGCGCGACGACCAGATCCAGCGGCGGATGCTGGAGGCGTTTCACGCCTATTGGCGCGGGGCGGGGCGCAATCCGGTGTCGGCGGTCTATGGCGGGCCGATGATCGACATGGGCCGCGCCCATATATGGGCCTGGGATGCGCGGCCGTTTCCCGACTGGCCGCTGCGCGAGGAGGTGTGGTCGGACGGGCCGCTGTGGCGCACCGGGCACTGGCTGAACGGCCGCGCGGGCGCGGCGCCGCTGGGCGAGATGGTGCGCGAGATCTGCGCGGCGGCGGGCGTCACCGAAGTTGACGTGACGGGTTTGCGCGGCGCGTGCGCGGGTTACGCCACCGACCGCGTGATGAGCGCGCGCGAAGCGCTGTCGCCGCTGATGACCGCCTATGCCGTGGAGGCGGCGGAGAGCGGGGGGCGGGTGCGGTTTTTCCACAGCGATGCGCCGGGCGAGACGGAGATCGGCGCAGCGGTGCTGGCCGAGCCTGATGAGGGCGAAAGCGCCGCGCTGCAACTGACGCGGCGCGAGGCGGCGGACCTGCCCGGCGCGGCGAAGGCGTCGTTCGTGGACGCGGTGGCGGATTATCGCATCGAGGCGGTGGAGGCGCGGTTGAACGCGCCGGTCTCGGCAAGCGTGATGCAGGTGGCGCTGCCGCTGGCGATGGCGCGCGGCGAGGCGCAGGGCGTGGCGGCGCGGGTGCTGCAGGAGGCCTGGGGGGCGCGCGAGCAGGCGCGCTTCGCGCTGCCGCCGAGCCTGATGCGGCTGGAGCCGGGCGATGCGGTGCGGATGTCGGCGGACGGGCGCACGCTGCGCTTCCGCCTGACGCGCGTGGCGGAGGCCGGGCGTCTGCTGGCCGAAGCGGGACGGCTGGAACGGACGCTGTATGCGCGCAATGCGGCGGCGCTGGATGGCGCGGGCGGCGAGCTGCCGCCGGTTTTCGGGCCGCCGGTGATCGTGACGATGGACCTGCCGGCGCTGGCGACCGGCGGGGCGGACGAGGGGCTGTGCATCGCCGCCTTCGCGGAGCCGTGGCCGGGTCAGGTGAGCGTGCTGCGGGCCGGATCGGCAGATGGTCCGTTTACGGAGGTTCTACGCCTGACGCGGCGCGCGGTTCTGGGCGAGACGGCGGCGACGCTGGCCGCCGGCACGCCGCATGTCTGGGACCATACCGCGCATCTGGACGTGACGCTGTATGGCGGCGGCCTGATCGCGGCGAGCGAACGCGAGGTGCTGGACGGCGCGAACCGGGCGGCGCTGGAGACCGCGCCGGGCGTCTTCGAGGCGATGCAGTTTCGCGAGGCCGAGCTGATCGCGCCGATGACCTGGCGGTTGTCGGGTCTGCTGCGCGGGCAGGCCGGGACCGAGCAGGCGATGGCGGCCCTGCTGCCGGCCGGTGCGCGCTTCGTGTTGCTGGACGGGGCGGTGGCGCGCATGCCCGGCGGCGCCGACAGCGTAGGCGCGCATTGGGCGCTGCGGATCGGCCCGGCGGGCGCATCGCCGGACGATGCGGCGTTCGCGGCGCGCGAGCTTGGCTATGCCGCGACGGGGCGTCTGCCTTTCGCGCCGTGCCATGTGCGGGCGACGCGGGCGGACGGCGACGTCGCCCTGAGCTGGACACGGCGGGCGCGCGATGACGCCGGTTTCTGGAGCGAGCTGGAGGTCGGCCTTGGCGAGGAGCGCGAGCTATACGCCGTGGCCGTGTTGGACGGCGCGACGGTGAAGCGGCGCGTCGAGGTGGAGACGGCGACGTTCATCTACACGGCGGCGATGCAGGCCGCCGATTGGGGCGGGGCGGCGCCGACGCCGCTGCGCGTAAGGGTGGCGCAGGTGCGCCCGCGCTTCGGTGAGGGTACGGCGCGGGAAGCCGACGTTTGAGCGTTCCGGCTGCGGCGGGCGCTCCGGTATTTTGAAAGGCGAGATATGGCGACGGAGAATTTGGCGCTGCCCCTCATCGAGGCGGGGCAGGCGCAGAAGCATGTGACGCTGAACGAAGCGCTGCGGGGGATCGATGCGGCGGCGCAACTTGTCGTTACATCTTCGTCAGGGAGCGTGCCGCCCTCTGGCGCGGCGGAGGGCGAGCGTTTTATCGTCGCGGCGTCGCCGACAGGGCCGTGGAGCGGCCATGGCGGCGAGATCGCGATAAGACGTGGCGGCGGCTGGGCGTTCATGGCGCCTCGCGAAGGCTGGCTTGCGTTCGATCGCGAGCGGGAGGGGTTTCTCTATCGCGCGGCGGGCGGATGGCGCGTCGGGGCAGGGTTCATGTCGGAGGCCGACAAGGCGAAGCTGGATGGCGTGGCGGCGTCCGCCGCCGCACAGCCTTTGCCGCGCACGATCGTGGTGCTGGGGTCGTCGAACGCAGCCGGCATGGGGGCCTCGACCTATGCCGGCGATCCGGCGGCGGAAACCGGCTGGACCTCGCCGCCGACCTCGTGGGCGGGATTGCTGGCGGCGACGCTCAGCGGATGGACCGTCATCAATCGCTCGATCTCCGGCAGCGCGACGGCGCACAGCATCGCCCGCTTCTGGAGCGATTGCGCGCCGCACCGGCCGAGCCACGTGATTCTGGCGACAGCCTTCCACAACGAATTCTTCGACGTCCGCAATTTCGTGCGCGGCACCGCCGAACTGTGCCGCCTGTGCGATCTGATCGGCGCGATCCCGGTGATCCGCAACGCCTCGGTCGCCAATGCGATGGGCACCGCGCGCTATGCCGCCGTCCGCGACGCCAACCGGCAGATCGAGCAAATGGGGCGGCTGACCATCGATGCGCTCTCGACGCTGGATGACGGGAGCGGCGGTTTCGCAGGCGGCGCGGTGTTCCATTGCGGCGATGGCGTGCATCCGAGCGATGCGGGCTACGCCGCGCTGTTCAGCGCGATCGATCCGGGCATGTTCGCGCATGCATCGCCCGGCCACGCGGGCCCGAAGCCGCCTGGCGCATGGCGGATCAACCCCGGAGCGACCGCCGAATCGGCGATGACCATCGATGCCGGCGCAGGGCTGGTGCGGCCGCTGAGCAGCTTCACCATGCGCGCGCGGATCGGCGGGGTGGCGTCGGGCGGGGCGACGGCGCGCGCTTTTCTCGTCGCGTATCTTGGAAGCGGCGCGCCGTTGCGGCTGCGCAATCCGAGCGCCGTCTATGAGGTCGCGGTCGGCGGCGCGGGGCTGATCGCCTCGGCGGTCAATCCGACCGCGAGCGCGGCGGCGCATGATTGCGTGATGGTCTATCGCCACGTCGATGACCTGGCGCTGTTCTATATCGACGGCGTGCTGATCGGCTCCGCCGCGACCGGCGCGGCGTCGCCGGTTTCCAGCTTCTGCTTCGGCAGCCGCGCCGATGCATCGACCGGCACGGCGGCGGTGGGCTATCGCTTCGCCGATTGCCAGTTGTGGTCGGTGCCGTTGTCGGCTGAGGCGATCGCCGACATGGCGCGCACCGGGGTGGCGCCTTCGGCGGGGCTGATCTTCGACGGGGTGATGTCCGGCACGCCGGGCGGCGGCATCCCCAACGCG
>JAPUEF010000216.1 GCA_027492655.1 Alphaproteobacteria bacterium
ATCCGCATCGGGGATGTCCATCGGCGCGCCGTCGAGCGGCGTTGCGCCGCTGGAGTCGGGCGGCAGCTCGGCATAGCCGCCGGTGTCCTCCGGCCCTTCGGTCGCGCCGCCGGTGCTGCCCGGCTCCTCGTACCAGCCGGTTCCGGCGGCGACGTCCATGGCCGGGTTGCCTTCCAGCGCAATCAGCGGGCCGGGTTCGTAGCGATCCTTGGTGGCGTTGAGGAAGCCGGCCCATACTTCCGCCGGCACGCTGCCGCCGGTGACGTTCTTCATCGCGGCGTTGTCGTCGTTGCCGACCCAGACGCCGACCACGACATCGCGCGTGTAGCCGATGAACCAGGCATCGCGGAAAGCCTGGCCGGTGCCGGTCTTGCCCGCCGCGTCGCGGTCGCCCAGCGCCGCCTTCTTCGCGGTGCCGACACGCACGGTCTCGCGCATCATATAGGTCATCTCCGACGCGAAGACCGGCGCGATGGCGGCGAAGCGTCCCGAACCCTGACGTTCGTACAGCGTGCGGCCGTCGCGCGTGCGGATCTTCAATATGCCGTGGGGCATGGCCGAGAAGCCGCCATTGGCGAAGGGCGCATACGCGCCGGTCAGCTCCAGCAGGTTCACCTCCGACGTGCCAAGGGCCAGCGAAGGCTGGGCGTTCAGATGCGACAGGACGCCCAGCCTCTTGGCGACCGAAGCGACCGCATCCGCGCCGACATCGACGATGAGACGCACAGCGGCGGAATTGAGCGACCGCGCCAGTGCGGTCGTCAGCGTCACTTCGCCTTCGTATTTATGTTTGTAGTTGCCGGGGTTCCAGCCTTTCAGTTTGATCGGCGCATCCAGCACGATGCTCTGCGGCGTGTAACCGGCCTCCAGCGCGGCGAGAAAGACGAACGGCTTGAACGAGGAACCGGGCGGACGTTTCGCCTGCACGGCGCGGTTGAACTGGCTTTCGGCATAGGCGCGGCCGCCGACCATCGCCAGCACGGCGCCATCGGGCGTCAGCGCCACCAGCGCGCCCTGGCCGACATTCAGCTTCTCGCCGTATTTCTCCAGCGCCTTGGCGATCGCGGTTTCGGCCGCGCGCTGCATCGTGAGATCGAGCGAGGTTTCGACCACGATGTCGCCTTCCGGCGCGCCGCCGATAAAGGCCGGCACCTGTTCCAGAACCCAGTCGGCGAAATAATCCGCGCCGGGCGACGAGCGCGTGACGGCGACCTTGGTGCGCGCGGTTTCGGCGTTGGCGCGGTCGTCTTCGGTGATGAAGCCGGCTTCCACCATCGCGTTCAGGACCAGCCTGGCGCGCTCTTCCGCCGCTTCGGCGTTCTCGGTGGGCGCGAGACGCGAGGGCGCCTTCAGGAGGCCCGCGAGGATCGCCGCCTCCTTCAGCGTGACGTCGCGCGCGCCCTTGTTGAAATAGCGCCGGGCCGCCGCCTCGACACCGTAGGTGCCCGCGCCGAAATAGACGCGGTTCAGATACAGCGTCAGGATTTCGTCCTTGGAGAATTTCATCTCCAGCCAGATGGCGAGGATGGCCTCTTCCATCTTGCGTTCGAAGGTGCGCTCGGGCGTCAGGAACAGGTTCTTGGCGAGCTGCTGGGTGATGGTGGAGCCGCCCTGCACGACGCGGCCCGCCTCGACATTGGCGAAGAGCGCGCGGGCGAGGCCCCAGGGATCGACGCCCCAATGGTCGTAGAAGCGGCGGTCTTCGATCGCCATCACCGCCTGGGGCAGATAGGCCGGCATCTCGGCGACCGGCACGATGTCGCCGACGCCCGCGCCGCGCGTCGCGATGACCCGGCCATTGACGTCGAGCACGCTGATCGAGGGCGTGCCCTGCACGCTGAACAGCTTGTCGGTCGGCGGCAGGCTGGAGGCGTAATAGGCGATGAGCAGCCCGAGCGCGAACGCGCCGAGGATCGCGCTGACGAAGACGAACTTGAACAGCGACGCGAGGCCGCTTTTCCGGCGGCGCTTTTTTTCGGGGAGCGGCCGCTGGCCGGGCCGTTTCGTCCCGCGTTGGGACGGTCTCATCGGACGATGCGCATTTTTAAGCTTTCAGTCACCCTGTTTCGTAGCCCCGGGACGCTTAATGCCGACTGAACGCCGCAGATTCGCAGGGATTTCCGCGCCCCGGCGACTGGCA
This sequence comes from Alphaproteobacteria bacterium, assembly GCA_027492655.1. Taxonomy (GTDB): domain Bacteria; phylum Pseudomonadota; class Alphaproteobacteria; order Micropepsales; family Micropepsaceae; genus JADZAI01. The sequence continues at coordinate 2,141 of JAPUEF010000216.1, forward strand.
CGATGCTTGAATTTTATGGCGGCAAGACGGCGCCGATCCCGCGCCGCGCCGAAAAGGAACCGACCGATGAAGACGCTGATCGCCGCCGCCGCCATCGCTCTCGCCGCCGCAGGCACCGCCGCCGCCGCCGACGCCAAGGGCAACTACGCCGTGATCGGCCTCGGCGCGAACACCTGCGCCGACTACACGAGCGCGCCCAAGGAAGTCGCCTCGATCGTCGGCGTCTGGGTGCAGGGTTACATGACCGCGCTGAACCAGGCGCTGCCCGAGATCACGGACGTGAGCGGCGGCCGCAACGACTCGCAGATCGGCGACGGGCTGTATGCGGTCTGCGCCGGCAAGCCGCAGATGCTGCTGGCCGACGCCTCGCGCGAACTCGCGCTGAAGCTGGTCGGCGGGCAGGCCCCGAAAAAGGCGAAGAAGGCCGAAGCGCCGGCTGAGGCCGCTCCGGCGCTGCGCCGCTGAACGATTTGCGTTGAGTACCCCTTCGAGTATCACCACCACCGCAGTTGCGTACGACCTTCAGCGCCCGGCATTACGCCGGGCGTTTTTTTCCCGCGATGACGCCGACGCCTAGGCGTCGACTTCAGCCGAGAGCGCATTCTCCTGAATGAAGGCGCGGCGCGGTTCCACTACGTCGCCCATCAGCTTGACGAACAGATCGTCGGCCGTGTCGGCATGGCTGACCTTCACCTGCAGCAGCGAGCGCGCTTCAGGGTCCAGCGTCGTCTCCCACAGCTGGTCGGCGTTCATTTCGCCGAGGCCTTTGTAGCGGAAGATCGCGACGCCTTTCTCGCCCCAGGCGATGATCGTCTCCAGCAGCGCCAGCGGACCCAGCACCATGCGGCTGTCGGCCCCGCGCTTCAGCACGCCGCCTTTGCCATAGGCGCGCTGGAGTTCGGCGGTGAGACGATCGAGCTTGCGCGCCTCGGCGCTGGCGATCAGCGCGCCGTCGATGGCGACGGCTTCGGTCACGCCGCGCAGCTCGCGCGTGAAGGTGAGGCCGCCATCGTCGGTGGCGACGCCCTGCCAGCCCTTCTCGTATTCGTCGGCCAGCGCATCGAGACGGCGTGCGATATAGGCGGCGACGCCGGGGGCCTTTTCGGGATCGCGCAGGACATCCGCGTTCAACGCTCCGCCGATCGCCGCCTGCTCCAGCACGAAAGCCGGGTAGCGATGGGCCAGCGTGTCGATGGCGCTTTTCGCCTCGCGCGCCCTGGCGATCAGCTCGGCCAGCTCGTCGCCAGCGATCTGCTCGCCATCTTTCAGCGTCAGCACCGCGCCTTTCGCGCCTTCTTCCAGAATATAGGCGTCGTACTCGCGCTGATCCTTGAGATAGCGGAACGACTTGCCGCGCTCGACTTTGTAGAGCGGCGGCTGCGCGATGTAGATGTAGCCGCGCTCGATCAGCTCCGGCATCTGGCGATAGAAGAACGTCAGCAGCAGCGTGCGGATATGCGCGCCATCGACGTCGGCGTCGGTCATGATGATGATCTTGTGATAGCGCAGCTTGTCGGGATTGAACTCCTCCCGCCCGATGCCCGCGCCCAGCGCCGAGATCAGCGTCGCGATCTGCTCCGACCCCAACATCTTGTCGAAGCGCGCGCGCTCGACGTTCAGGATCTTGCCGCGGAGCGGCAGGATCGCCTGGTTCTGGCTGTCGCGTCCGCCCTTGGCGCTGCCGCCTGCGCTGTCGCCCTCGACGATGAAGATTTCCGACTTGGCCGGATCGCGCTCGCGGCAATCATGCAGCTTGCCGGGCAGGGATGCGCTGTCGAAAGCGCCCTTGCGCCGCGTCAGCTCGCGCGCCTTGCGCGCCGCTTCGCGCGCCGCGGCGGCCTCGACCACCTTGGTGACGATGGCCCTGGCTTCAGCCGGGTTTTCTTCAAACCACGACGAGAGCTTGTCGCCCGCCAACTGCTCGACCACCGGGCGCACTTCGCTGGAGACCAGCTTGTCCTTCGTCTGGCTGGAGAATTTCGGATCGGGCACCTTCACCGAGAGCACGCAGGTCAAGCCTTCGCGCGCGTCGTCGCCGGTCAGCGTGACTTTCTCTTTCTTGGCGATGCCGCTGTCGTTGGCATAGCCGTTGACCACGCGGGTCAGCGCGGCGCGGAACCCGGCCAGATGCGTGCCGCCGTCGCGCTGCGGAATGTTGTTCGTGAAGCAGTGCATGCTCTCGTGGTAGCTGTCGTTCCACCACAGCGCGAACTCCACCGTGATGCCGTCGCGCTCCGATGTCGCGGTCATCGGCTCGGCGATCAGCGGCTTCTTGGTGCGGTCGAGATAGCGCACCATCTCGGCGAGCCCGCCTTCATATTTGAACTGCGTCTCGCGCTTCTCGACATGGCGCAGATCGGTCAGCGTGATGTCGACGCCGGAATTCAGGAAGGCCAGCTCGCGCAGGCGGTGCTCCAGCGTCTCGAACGAGAACTCGGTTTTTGTGAAGGTCTCGGCCGAGGGCATGAACGTGACCTCGGTGCCCTTTTCGCCCGGCGCGGGCCCGACCATCACCAGCGGCGCTTCGGCCGCGCCATGGCGGAATCGCATCGTGTGTTCGTTGCCGCCGCGCCAGATACGCAGATCCAGAAACTCGCTGAGCGCGTTCACCACCGAGACGCCGACCCCGTGCAGGCCGCCGGAAACCTTGTAGGAATTCTGGTCGAATTTACCGCCCGCATGCAGCTGGGTCATAATGACCTCGGCGGCGGAGACGCCTTCTTCCTTGTGGATGTCCACCGGAATGCCGCGTCCGTTGTCGCGCACCGTGCACGAGCCGTCGGGGTTCAACCTGACCTGCACGCGGTCGGCGTGACCGGCCAGCACCTCGTCGATGGCGTTGTCGACGACCTCATAGACCATGTGATGGAGGCCGGTGCCGTCATCGGTATCGCCGATATACATGCCCGGCCGCTTGCGCACGGCGTCGAGGCCTTTCAGGACGCGGATGGAGCCCGCGCCGTACTCTTCCTCGGGGGTGCTTTCGGGGGTCGAATCGGTCATGTCAGAAGTCCGGAATTTCCAGACTTTATATAGGATTTAGCGCACCGTTCGTCACGTAAAACCCTTGCCCGCGCTCACCCATTCCGGCGAACAGGGCGGCGTCGGTTCCGGTCATCCAGGCCTGCGCCCCGATGGCGGCGATCTCGTCGAACAGCGCCGCCCGGCGGGGGGCGTCCAGATGGGCGGCGATCTCGTCCAGAAGCAGCAGCGGAGCAGCCCCGGCGTCGCTGCGGGCCTGCGCCCGCGCGGCGGCGAGGACGAGGCCGATCAGCAGCGCTTTCTGCTCGCCGGTCGAGCATTCCGCCGCTGGGCGGCCGCGCCCGACATGGGTGACGGCCAGATCGGCGGTGTGGGGGCCGTAAAGGCTGCGCCCGGCCTCCAGATCGGCGCGGCGGCGGCGGCCGAGAGTTTCACGGAACCGCGCCTCGCCTTCATCGCCGGGCGTGCGGGTTTCCTCAAAATTCCCGGTGATGGCGATCAGCCCTTGCGGAAATGCGCCGGTCAGCGGGGCGAGATCGGCCTTCAGCCGCTCGGCGGTGCGGGCGCGGGCATTGGCCAGCGCCACGCCGGAGGCCGCCATCTGCGCCTCGATAGCGTCGATCCAGTCCCTGTCGCCGCCGTCCTTCAGCAGCTTCATGCGTTCGCGCGTGGCGCGCTCATAAGTCGCCGCGACGCGGCCATGGCCAGGTTCGAAGGCGAGAGTGAGCCGATCGAGGAAGCGGCGGCGACCGCCCGGCGATTCCAGAAACAGCCGGTCCATCGCCGGGGTCAGCCAGACAAGCCGGCAGGTTTCCGACAGGGCTGTGGAGGCCGGGGCGGCGACGCCGTTGATATGGGCGGCGCGGCGCTCGGTCAGGCGGCCATCGGGCTGGGGGCTGAGGCCGGTGCCGATATCGAACGCCCCGTCCGGGCCTTCGATGGTGGCGGCGACAGCCCATGGCGTCAGCGGTTCCGTTTCACCGGGCAAGCGGCGGGCGCTTTCCACCAGCGCCGTGCCGCGCAAACCCCGACCCGGCGAAAGCAGCGAGATCGCCTCAAGGATATTGGTCTTGCCCGCCCCGTTTTCGCCGACCAGAAAGACCGGACGCGCATCCACCGCGAAAGTCAGCGCCGGATATGACCGGAACGCCGTCAGCGCCAGGCGGCGCACGGCGTAGGCCTGCATTTCAGGCGGCGGAGAAGCGGGGGCCGGGGTCACGCGGCCACTTTAGCACAGCCATCTGCGTTTCAGCGCGGCAGTCAATTATGATTGGAAGGGCCGGGGCGCGCATCGTATCGCGGCGGCCAGCGCCGCATTTCGGAATCCGAACGCCATGACGCAAGCCGAAGCCCGCGATATCGCGATCAAGGTGCCGGCGGTCACGCTCGGCTTCTGGATCATCAAGATCCTCGCCACCACGCTCGGCGAAACCGGCGGCGACACGCTCAGCATGACATTCGATCTGGGCTATCTCGTCAGCACGGGCATCTTCCTCGTGCTGCTGGTCGCGCTCGTCGCCCTGCAGATCGCGGCGCGGAAATTCCATCCGCTGCTCTACTGGGCGACCATTATCGCCTCGACCACGGCGGGCACCACGATGGCCGACTTCGCCACACGCTCGCTCGGCATCGGCTATACCGGCGGCTCTCTGCTCCTGCTGGCGCTGGTGCTGGCGTCGCTCGCGCTCTGGCGGGCGGCGCTCGGCTCGGTCTCGGTCGCGACGGTGCATGAGCCGCGCGCCGAACTCTTCTACTGGATCACCATCACCATCTCGCAGACGCTCGGCACGGCGCTCGGCGACTGGATGGCCGACGATGGCGGCCTTGGCTATCTCGGCGCCGCCGCCGTGTTCGCGGCACTGCTCGCCGTGATCGTCGTGCTCTATTACGCCACCCATGTCAGCCGCGTCCTGCTCTTTTGGGCAGCATTCATTCTGACGCGCCCCCTCGGCGCGGCGGTCGGCGATTTTCTGGACAAGCCGCTCGATCACGGCGGACTGGATCTCAGCCGCCCGCTGGCCTCGGCCGTGCTCGGGGCGGCGATCCTGGCGCTGATCTTCATTCTGCCCCAGCGGGCGGAAACCCGCCGGACCAGTCTCGCCCGGCCCTGATCGCGGCGCGCGAAGCCCTTACACCCGCATCGGCATGATGACGTAGAGCGTCGCCGGGTCGTGGCCGTCGCCGGCGTCGCGCACGATGGTGGGCGAACCGGCATCGGCGAACAGGAACTGCGCCTGCGCGCCGTTGAGCGCCGAGGCGATGTCCATGAGATAGCGGGCGTTGAAGCCGATGTCGAAACCGTCACCGGCGAAATCCGCGACCACTTCCTCGCTGGCGCTGCCCTGTTCGGGGTTCACGACGTTCAGCGTCAGCTTGCCGTCCTCCACCGTCATCTTGACCGCGCGGGTGCGGTCGGATGCGACGGTGGAGACGCGGTCCACCGCTTCCTGAAACGCGCCGCGATCCACGAACATCGGCTTGTCGTTGCCGGTCGGAATGACACGCTGGTAATCGGGAAAGGTGCCGTCGATCAGCTTGGAGGTGACGACGGTTTCTCCGAAGGCGAAGCGGATTTTCGTATCGCTGACCGCGATTTCGACTTCCCCCTGCGCATCGTCCACCAGCTTGCGGATTTCGGCGATGGTCTTGCGCGGGATGATGACGCCCGGCATGCCCTCGGCCCCGGCGGGTGCGGGCATGTCGAAGCGGGCGAGGCGGTGGCCGTCGGTCGCCACGGCGCGCAGCGTCACCCCGTCCTTGCCCTTGGCAGCGTGCAGATAGATGCCGTTGAGATAGTAGCGCGTCTCCTCGGTCGAGATCGCGAAGCGCGTCTTGTCGATCAGGCGCGTGAGGTCGGAGGCGGAGCTCGAGAACGCATGAGGCAGGCTGCCCGCGCTCATCGCCGGGAAGTCCTCGCGCGGCAGGGCGCCGAGCTGGAAACGCGAACGGCCGGCGGAGAGCTGGATGCGGCCGGTATCGCCGGACAGCTCCAGCTGCACCTGCGAGCCGTCGGGCAGTTTGCGGACGATGTCGTAGAGCATATGCGCCGAAGCGGTGGTCGCGCCGGGGCGTGCGGCGTCGGCGGCGAGGCCCTCGACGATCTCGATGTCGAGGTCGGTCGCGGTCAGCGAGAGCTTGCCCTTGGAGGCATCCAGCAACACGTTCGACAGGATGGGAATGGTGTTGCGGCGCTCGACCACGCTCTGCACATGGTTCAGCGACTTCAAAAGCGCGGCTCGTTCGAGCGTGATTTTCATGGGCGCGGCATTCCGGTCCGGGGTCGGGAGACCCCCCGTCCCCCGCTGTGTTGAGACAATCAGTATAAGCAGAAACGGCCCGGCGCAAACCGGGCCGCCCGAGGTGAGGTCACTCCTCCAGCATGCGCTGAAGGCGGATCAGCTCGTCGTCCAGCGCGCTGTCGGTGGAGCGCAGCTCCTCGATGCGCTTCACGGCGTGGATGACCGTGGTGTGATCGCGGCCCCCGAAGCGACGGCCGATATCGGGCAGCGAGCGGGTGGTCAGCCGCTTGGCGAAATACATCGCGATCTGGCGCGGCCGGGCGACCTGGCGGGCGCGGCGGGGCGAAAGCATGTCGGCCGAGCGCAGATTGTAGAATTCCGCCACCCGCTTCTGGATCTCGTCGATGGTGATCTTGCGATCGTGGGTCCGCAGGATATCGGCCAGAAACTCGCGCGCCCGCTCCACCGTCACCGCGTCGTCGGTGGCCTCGGCCATCAACGCCAGCTTGTTGAACGCGCCTTCCAGATCGCGGACGTTCGAGACGATCTTCTGCGCCAGATAGCGCAGCACATCGTCGCCGACGCCGGGATTGACCCGAGGCCGGTTCGACTGGTCGCGGCGGGACTGA
>JAPUEF010000217.1 GCA_027492655.1 Alphaproteobacteria bacterium
CGGGCTTGGGCGATTTGGACTTTGCAGGCGTCGGCGTCGGTTCCGGAACGTCAGCCGGCTCCTCCGGCGCAGCCTCGGGTTCGGCAGCTGGCTTTTTCGGCTTTCCGCCGATGATTTCGTCTTTTTCGCCGGATGCCGGGGTTTTCTCGCGCGCCGGCAAGAGCGAGGCGATCACCTTGCCGGAGCTTTCCATCAGCGGACGCAGACGCGCTTCCTTGAACCAGTCAGGCATCCGGTTCTCGCTCACCAGGCTGACGAACACGAGATACCCGATGCCGATCACCAGCAGACCGCGCGCGGCCCCGAATACGAATCCCAGCAGCCGGTCCACCGAGCCGATGGCCGATCCTTGGACGCCTTCCGCGATCCGATAGCTGATATAGCTCAAGGGGATAAGAGCCAGAACGAAGACGGCGGCATAAGCAGCGATCATCGCCACCGTGTCATGCTCGACATAAGCCTTGGCCAGCGGAACCGCTGTCGGCCCGCCGAGGAACATCACGACGGCGGCCCCCGCCCACGCCCCGATCGACAGGACTTCGCGAGTGAAGCCGCGCCACGCGGCGAGAAGAGCCGACAGCAGCAGGACGGCGATGATGACGAGGTCGAGAATCGTGAACATGGTGAAACGGAGTTTAACGCCTTTAAACGTCGCTATTTCGTATACGCTCGACCAGTTCGCCCAAGGTGCTGACGGGGATGATCGAAATCCCGTCCGCTTTGGCCCCGGGCGGGCAGATGGCGCGCTTGAAGCCCAGTTTTGCGGCTTCTTTCAGGCGGCCATCGGTTTGGCCGACGGGGCGGATCGCTCCTGAGAGAGCTATTTCGCCGAATAGCACGCAATCCGGGGGGAGGGAGCGGGCGAGTACGGATGAGATCAGCGCCCCGGCGGCAGCGAGATCGGCGGCAGGCTCGCCGATTTTCAACCCACCCGCGACGTTGAGGTAGATGTCGTGGCCGCCGATACCGAGGCCGCAGCGCGTCTCCAGCACGGCGAGCACCATGGAAAGCCGGGCGGTGTCCCAGCCGATCACCGCCCGGCGCGGCGTGCCGTAGGAGGTCGGGGAGGCGAGGGCCTGAAGTTCGACGAGCAGCGGCCGGGTGCCCTCGACGCCGGCGAACACCGCTGCGCCGCTGGACCATTGTTCGCGGCCGGTCAGAAAAAGAGTCGATGGATTAGGGACTTCGGCGAGACCTTTATCAGTCATCTCGAAGACGCCGATCTCGTCGGTCGGGCCGAAGCGGTTCTTCACCGCGCGCAGGATGCGGAACTGGTGCCCGCGCTCGCCCTCGAAATAGAGGACCGTATCGACCAGATGCTCGACCACCCGCGGGCCGGCGATCTGGCCGTCCTTGGTGACGTGGCCGACAAGAATGATGGCGCAGTCGCGGCGCTTGGCGAAGCGAACGAGTTCCTGCGCCACGGCGCGGACCTGGCTGACCGTACCGGGCGCGCTGTCGATCGCGTCGGACCAAAGGGTCTGGATCGAGTCGATCACCACGGCTTCGGGCCGTGCCCCGTCGAGCGTGGCGAGAATGTCCTTGAGGCTCGTCTCCATCGCCAGATCGACGCTGGCGTCGGCGAGGCCGAGGCGGCGCGCGCGCAGGCGGACCTGTGCGGCGGCCTCCTCGCCGGAAACATAGACGACCTTCTTGCCGCGCCGGGCGAGGGCGGCAAGGGCCTGCAGAAGGATCGTGGACTTGCCGATGCCGGGGTCGCCGCCGACCAGGATCGCGGAGCCCGGCACCAGGCCGCCGCCCAGCACGCGGTCGAATTCGGTGACGCCGGTGAGGACGCGGGGCGGCTCGGGCTCGTCGGTCTGCAGCGAGACGAGTTCGAGCTTCCGGCCTTTTCCAGAGGTTTTCGAGGGCGGGCCGCTGGCGGCGCCGGCTTCTTCGACGATCGTGTTCCAGCCGCCGCAGGATTCGCAACGGCCCGCCCATTTGCCGGTGACGGCGCCGCAAGCCTGGCAGACGAAGGTAGTGCCGCGCGCCATGACGGCTCAGACGACCCGCGACCAGTGGCTGTCGAGGACGAGCCGGGTGAAGCGCGCGCCGAGGCCGGTCAGGATCTCGTAGTTTACGGTGTCGGCGCGGCGGGCCAGCTCTTCCAGCGGCATCCCGGGACCGATGATCTCGACCGTTGCGCCGCGTTGGCGTTCCGATTCCGGGGCGGCGGTAACGTCGAGCGTGAGCAGGTCCATCGACACGCGCCCGGCATAAGGGCATGGCGTGCCGCCGAGATAGGCGATGCCCTTGTTCGACAGGGCGCGCGGCAGGCCGTCGGCATAGCCGATATTGCAGACCGCGAGCAGCGTATCGCGGGCGGCGATGAAGGTGCCGCCATAGCCCGCCGTTTCGCCGCGCGCGATGGTGCGCAACCCGAGGATTTCTGCGGTGAGGGTGACGGCGGGGCGCACCGGGCTTTCGCCTGCGGCCAGCGGGTTGCCGCCATAGAGCGCGATGCCGGGGCGGACGAGATCGAAGTGATATTCCGGCCCGAGAAAGATGCCGCCGGAAGCGGCCAGCGAGGCCGGGGCGGCGGGCAGGCGGGCCAGGGCGTCGCGGAAGCGGCGCCGCTGGGCGGCGTTGGCGGAGCTCGCGGCCTCATCGCCATGTGCGAGGTGGCTGAGTATCAGGGCCAGATCGAGGCGGGCGAGCAGGGCGGCGTCGGCCGCCAGGGCGGAAAGCTCATCCGGCGACAGGCCGGCGCGGCTCATCCCGGTGTCGATCTGCAGGGCGGCGGGGCGGCGGCCGAAATCGGCCCATTCGCGTATCTCGGCGAGGCTGTTCAGCACCGGCGCCAGATTATACGACGCGAAGGCCGGCGCGGCGCCCGGCGCGAGGCCGTTCAGGACGAAAATCCGGGGCGTGCCGCCGACCAGAGCGCGGAGCGCAAATCCCTCGTCCAGCGTCGCCACGAAGAACGTATTGCAGCCGGCGGATTTCAGCTTGCCCGCGATGGGTGCGAGGCCAAGCCCATAGGCATCGGCCTTCACCACGGCGGCGACTTCAGCGTTGGGAGCGGTTTCGCGGAGGGTGCGGTAGTTCCAGCCGACCGCCGCGAGCGACACGGTCAGGACAGGGCGACCGCCCGCCGGCGCGGCAGGCATGTCTTCGGCGGGTGCGGTTACGGTCACTCAGTGTCTTTCGGGCAACTCGTCGTCGTCGGCAAGATTGTCGAAGCGCGTGAACGAGCCGTCGAACGCCAGCTTAACAGAGCCGGTCGGTCCATGGCGGTGCTTTTCGACCAGAACTTCGGCCTTTCCCCCGATCCGGTTCATCTTGTCCAGCCACTTCGCGTATTCCGGGTCGGACTGATCGGGTTCTTTGGTCTTGTGATAATATTCCTCGCGGAACACGAACATCACGGCATCGGCGTCCTGCTCGATCGACCCTGATTCGCGCAGATCCGAGAGGACAGGGCGTTTGTCTTCGCGGGCATCGACGCCGCGGCTGAGCTGGGCGAGGGCGAGGACCGGAATGTCGAGCTCCTTGGCGAGGGCCTTCAGGCTCTTGGTGATCTCGGTGACTTCCTGGACGCGGTTCTCGTGCCGCTTGGAGGCTTCCAGCAGCTGGAGATAGTCGATCACGATCATGTCGAGGCCGGTCTTCTCGCGCTTCATGCGGCGGGCGCGGGCGGCGACCTGGGCGATGGAAAGGCCGGGCGAGTCGTCGATGAAGAGCGGCATATTTTCGATCAGGCCGACCGCGTCGATCAGCTTGGGAAAGTCGCGCGCCTCGACCCGGCCACGCCGGATTTCCCAGAGCGGGATTTCGGCGACTTCCGACATCACGCGGGTAGCCAGCTGCTCGGCCGACATTTCCAGCGAGAAGAAGAGGATGGTCGCGCCCTCGTCGGGGTGTTCGAGACGGGCGCGGGTGGCGTTGACGGCGATATTGGTGGCGAGTGCGGTTTTGCCCATGCCGGGGCGGCCGGCGAGGATGAGAAGGTCGGAGCGCTGGAAGCCGCCCAGCTTGTCGTCCAGCTTCGCGAAGCCGGTGGCGACGCCCGGAATGCGGCCTTTGCTCTTCTGCGCGAACTCGGCCTGATCGAGCGCCTTGTTGATCGCGACCTTGAACGACTTGATGCCGCCGCCGCGCTTGGAAGGTTCGGCGAGGCGGTAAAGTTCTTTCTCCGCCGCTTCGATCTGGTCCTGCGGCGTGTGGTCGAGCGGCGCGTCATAGGCGTCGTTGACGAGGCCTTCGCCGACGGTGATCAGTTCGCGCCGCGTCGCGAGATCGAAGATCGCCTTGGCGAAGGCTTCGATGTTGCGGGCGTTCGGCACGTCCTCGACGAGGCGCACGAGATAGGTGAAGCCGCCGACTTCGCGGAAATCGGGGTCGCTTTCGAACTGGGTCTTCAGCGTCAGCGGTGTCGCGAGCTGGTCGCGGTTGCGGGCGGCGAGGATCGCCTCGATCAGCCGCTTGTGCAGCGGCGCGTAGAAATGTTCCGGCTTGAGGTAGTCGGGAACGCGCGAGATCGCCTCGTTGTTCAGCAGCAGACACCCGAGCAGGGCCTGCTCAAGCTCGGTATTGTGCGGCGGCTGGCGGTAGAGCGCCTCGTCGTCGGGGGCGGCGCGGGATGTATCGTAGGCGAAGCTCATGGCGGCACTCAACGCCTCGGCGCGATAGGGCGCAATGCGGACGAATGGAGCGGGTGAATCGCTCCACAATTATCTCGCATCCTGTGGATCAGGTGAAAGAAAAAGGCGGATGCGCGAGCACCCGCCTTTCATATCCGGGTGGGCGGCGACGCTTAGGCGTCGTCGTCCTCGATCGGAGCTTCCAGGAGGTCGGCGGCCTCGGGGGCCTCTTCCTCGTCCTGCGCCACGGTGACGTCTTCGCCGCGGGCCTGACGCTCGGCCTCGTCCGCATTGCGGGCGACGTTGAGCGTGACCTTGGAGCGGACTTCCGGGTGGAGCTGGATCTTCACCTCATGCATGCCGACCGACTTGATCGGATTGTCGAGGACGACCTGGTTGCGCGTGACCGAGAAGCCGCCTTCGGTGACGGCCGCCGCGATGTCGCGGGTGTTGACCGAACCGTAGAGCAGGCCCGTTTCACCGGCCTGACGCAGCACGGTGAAGACCTGGCCGTCGAGCTTCTTCGCGACGGCTTCGCCTTCCTTGCGACGCTCCAGGTTGCGGGCTTCGAGCTGCGCGCGCTGGGCTTCGAACTGGGCGATGTTGGTCTTGGTGGCGCGAAGGGCCTTGCCGCGCGGCAGAAGGAAGTTACGGGCGAAGCCCGGCTTCACATTCACGACGTCGCCGATCTGGCCGAGCTTTTCCACGCGTTCGAGAAGAACGATCTGCATGTTCGTTCTCCCCTTAGCTGATCACATACGGCAGCAGGGCGAGGAACCGGGCGCGCTTGATCGCCTTGGCGAGCGCACGCTGGTTCTTCACCGACACTGCGGTGATGCGCGAGGGGACGATCTTGCCGCGCTCGGAGATGAAGCGCTGAAGCAGGCGAACGTCCTTGTAGTCGATCTTCGGAGCCTGCGGGCCCTGGAACGGGTCCGACTTGCGGCGGCGGAAGAACGGACGACGGGCGGGATTGGTCGTGGCGCCGCTCATGCCGCACCTCCTTCAGCACGATCTTCACGGCGCGGACGGTCTTCACGGCGCGGACGATCGCCGCCGCCGAAACCACCGCCGAAGCCGCCGTCACGATCGCCGAACTCGCGGCGACGGTCATCGCGGTCGCGCGACTTCATCATCGCCGACGGGCCTTCCTCGAACGCTTCGACCTTCACGGTCATGTAGCGCAGGATGTCTTCGTTGATCTTCTGGATGCGCTCCATCTCCTGGACGGCCTTGGCGGGCGCGTCGATGTTCAGGAGGACGTAGTGACCCTTGCGGTTCTTCTTGATGCGGTAGGTCAGCGTGCGCAGACCCCAGCTTTCCTGGCCGGTGAGCGTGCCGCCGTTGGCCTCAAGGATGCCCTTGAGTTCTTCGGTCAGCGTCTCCACGGCCTGCGGCGTCGCGTCCTGGCGCGCCACGAAGACGTGTTCGTACTTAGGCATGGATGCCCGTACCCTTCATTGAGCCGGCGGCATGGAGAATGGCGGGCGCCGTCTCCACGATGGCTCTTCCGGACCGGGCATTGGCCCTAGAGGTGCGGCGACACGCCGAACCCCTCCCCCGGAAGACCGCAGGCAGGTGAGGGGCGGGCTCATACAGGAGGGTGACACGGCGGGCAAGGGCGGTTGGGCCTAACGTTAGGGAAAACAGTCTGCCGCAGTTTCCCCCAGCGCTGCGCCGGAGCGGGAGAACGCCAGACATGACAGAATTTGTCGCCCGGTCGGACGAGATACGCTGGCATGAGCGAACGATTTGAGGTGACGCGGCGCGCTGTGGGACTGGGCCTGCTGGCGGCGGCCTTCGCGGCCGTCGCCCCGCGCGTGGCGGTCGCGGCTGCGACGCGGGCCGCCCCGGCCGCACCGGAGGCGCTGTTCGACTTCGCCATCGCGGGCGGCTGGTATCACGGCCTGCCGCGTGTCTGGCGGACGCTGGAGGTCGGGGAGGAGCTGATCCTCCGTCCCGAATTCGACAACGAATGGGACGCCGACGCGTTGGAGGTGTTGCGGGCCGACGGGCTGAAGCTGGGTTACGTGCCGCGCATCGCCAACGCGCCTGTCGCGGCGCTGATCCGGCAGGGCGGGCGGGTGACGGCCCGCATCGTCGCGAAGCTGGACGTGAAGAGCGAAGGCGAAATTCCGCCCGATCTGGTCTTCACCGGTTTTATGAACGGCGACCCGCGCATAAGGCTGGAAGCTGTCCGCCCGCGCGAAGCTGGCCCTTAACCATTTGCGGGGATAAGGAACCCCGCCGGCCGCCGCCGGGGAGTTTTCGCCTTGGCCAAGAAGCTGGCCCCGATGGCCATCGCCTATGATTTCGACGGCACGCTGTGCCCCGGAAACATGCAGGAGCACCAGTTCATCCCGAAGATCGGCATGAAGGCGAAAGCCTTCTGGGACGAGGTGCGCGAGTTCGCACGCGACCACCAGGCTGATCCGGTTCTGGCCTATATGAACATGATGCTGCTGAAGGCGGCCGAGCGCATGGTTCCGGTCACCCGCCGCGACTTTCAGGCGCTGGGCAACGGGCTGAAGCTGTTCGAGGGGGTGGAGGACTGGTTCGGCCGGATCGACGCCTATGGGGCCGAACGCGGTGTGAAGGTGGAGCACTACATCATCTCGAGCGGCAATGAGGAGATCATCGGCGGCACGGCCATCGCCGACCGCTTCACCCAGATTTTCGCCTCGAAATTCCTGTTCGACCGCCGCGGCCTGGCGCAATGGCCAGCGCTGGCGATCAATTACACGACCAAGACGCAGTATCTGTTCCGCATCAACAAGGGCGTGCGCGACATCACCGACAACGCCGCCGTGAACGAGGTGGTGGAGCAGGAAGACCGTCCGGTGCCGTTCCAGAACATGGTGTTCATAGGCGACGGCGCGACCGACATTCCGGCGTTCCGGCTGGTGAAGGAGCAGGGCGGGCTTTCGGTGGCGGTGTTCGCGCCGCACCAGAAGGGCGCACGCAAGGCGGCGAGCAAATATCTGACCGACAGCCGCGTCCACTGCATCGCGCCGGCAGACTACACCGACGGCAGCGAGATCGACGGGATCATCAAGGCGAATGTCGATGTCGTCGCGGCGCGGCACGTACTGCAGGGGCGTCTCGCCGAGGCAGGCATCGGTCGCGGGTGACGCGCGCCGGCGCGGGCGGTATCCTGGTCGGCATCGTCATCGACTGAATTTCCGGAGCCTTCCATGCTGCTCGCCGACGCGCTGCGCGCCCGCAAATCCGTACGCGCTTTCAGGCCGGCCCCCGTGTCGCGGGAGGTAGTGCAGGCCATTCTGGAGGATGCGGCGCGCTCGCCCTCCGGCACCAATATCCAGCCCTGGAAAGTGCATGTGGTGATGGGGGCGGCGCGGGAGCGTCTGGTTTCGGAAGTTCTGGCGCATCGCGAGACACGGCCCGAGGACAGCGTCGCGGAATTCTCCAACCGGGGGAAGCGCAAGGAGCCTTACACCACGCGCATGCGGACGCTGGGCAAGGCGATGTACGGTCTTATCGGCATTCCAAAGGGCGACGAAGCAGCGGGCTGGGAGCAGTGGGGCCGCAACTACAAATTCTTCGACGCGCCGGTCGGCCTGATCATTACGATCGACAAGGATCTGGGGTCGATGAGCTATATCGACCTGGGCATCTTTCTGCAGTCGCTGATGCTGAGCGCCACGTCGCGCGGGCTTTCGACCTGTGCACAGGGCGCCTGGAACCAGTTCTGGAGCGCCACGCGCCGGGTGCTGGATGTGCCGGAGGGCGAATATATCGTGTGCGGCATTTCGCTGGGCTACGAGGATATGACCTCGCCGGTGAACACGCTGGTCAGCGAACGCGAGCCGATCGATGCGTTCACGACCTGGCATGAGGGTTGATCGATAGCCTAGGGAGCCACTTCCTCGGCGACCAGTATCAGCTTGAAACCTGCGGCCTGAAGGGCATCCACGAGCACCATCACGTCACCATAGACGACGTCAGGTTCGGTGCGGACAAACACGCGGCACCCACTTGATGGCCCGTATCGGGTCTCAAGCGTCGGCGCGACCCGCGAGATCGGCATGGTCTGGCCGCCCAGCCGCACCTGGCTGCCGTGTATGAGTGTTACATCGAGCGGGGCACAGTCGGGTTTCGTGGGTGCAGCGCAAGCGGTGAGCGTGAGACAGATCGCGGCGATCAGGTGACGTAGGTGCGTCCTTCGAGACGGCCGCTTTGCGGCCTCCGCAGGCTGATGACCAAGGGGGGTGTGGGGTGTGATTGCGTGAAGACTCCCCAATTATTAAGCACCACCCGCCCCTCT
>JAPUEF010000218.1 GCA_027492655.1 Alphaproteobacteria bacterium
TTCGGGTCGGATGACTATAACGACCTTTGGTACACGGACGGCATGTACGTCGCGGAAGGCGGTTATATCGGCACATCGGTGGCGGCCAGTCTGGTGCACGACGTCAGCGAGCGGCTGCGGCTAAGCGCGCAGGCGAAGGTGATTTTCGTGAACCGCGACGAGACATTCTCGCCGATCCTGGTTGAGGAAGACACGAACTATTCCTTCCGGATCGGTTTCACCTATTCGATCTGGCAGTCGGAGACGACGAGCAACTGAGGCTCGCCTGAGTTGAGACCAGAAGGCCGGGCGCAACGCCCGGCCTATTTGTTTCAGTAGGGCATCAGGCCGATGGTGGCGCCGACCAGCAGGCTGGAGAGCGTGCCGGAAATGAGCGAGCGCTGGGCAAGCTGGACGATTTCCTTGCGGCGGTTCGGCGCGAGGACCGTGACGCCGGCGATGGTGATGCCGACGGACGAGAAATTCGCGAAGCCGCACAGCGCATAGAGCATGATGAGGTCGGTGCGGTCGGACAGCGCATCGGCCGGCAGCGCCGCCTGATGGAGATACGCGACGACCTCGTTCACGATGAACTTCATGCCGAGCAACTGGCCGGCGTCGATGGCCTCGCCCCACGGAATGCCCAGGCACCAGGCGATGGGGGCGAAGACCCAGCCCGCCATGCGCTCGAACGTCAGCGGCGCGCCCCAGACATCGCCGAAGCCGCCGAGCATGTAGTTCGCGAGCGCGACGAGGGCGATGACGACGACCAGCATGGCGATGATCTGAAGGAACATCGAGAGGCCGTCGGAGGTGCCGCGCGCCACGGCGTCCATGGTGCCGTGATATTCGACGCCGAGGCCGGCATCGGCGGGCGTCGTTTCCTTGCCCGGGATCATCACCATCGCGATGACGATGGAGGCCGGGAGCGAGATGAGCGAGGCGATGATGATGTGGCCGAGCGCGCCCTCGCCCACCACCGGGGTCAGAATGATGGAATAGAAGACGAGGATGGTGCCGGCGGCGTTCGCCATGCCGCAGGTGAAGACGATGAAGAGTTCCGAGCGCGTGAGCCGCTCAAGATAGGGCTTGATGAGCAGCGGGCTTTCGATGGTGCCGAGGAAGACATTGGCGCCGCAGGAGACGCCGACCGCGCCGCCGATGCCGAGCGTGCGGCGGAGCAGGAACGACATGCCGGCGACGATGACCGGCAGAATGCGCCAATGCCAGGCGAGCGCCGAGAGCGCGCCGATGACCATGAGGCTGGGCAGGATCTGGAAGGCGAAATTGCCCATCGCGTTCGGATTGGTGATCGTGAAGGGCACGTCCGGCCCGCCGCCGATGAAGCCGAAGACGAAGCCGGTGCCGGCTTTCGTGGCGAACTGGATGGCTTCGACCACCGCGTTCAGGCTGAGCAGCCCGTCGCGCATGAAGGGGATCTGCAGGAAGATCGTGGCCAGCACGATCTGCAGCGCCAGGCCGGCGAAGACGACACGCCAGGGGAACTGGTTCCTGCGTTCGCTGAGAAGCCAGGCGAGCGCCACGATGATGCAGATGCCGAGGGCGCTTTGCAGGTTCAGGAGAGTCATGGACAGCCGGAGTCGGGAATTCTAGCGGGACCGTTGCAGATAGAGGCGGCGCATACAATGTGTGACCGCCGCCTATCGACGCCTTGCGGTGAAGCGTGGATCAAGTGTGGCGCATGTCAGACACTCGTCCGCGCCGGGCTTTCCGTATCGTCCTGAAGGTTCTGGGCGGGATGGTCGCCCTTCTGGGCGCGGTGTGGGTCTATAATGGCTGGTGGTGGGCGCCCGCGCCGAACGGGACACCCAGGCTGATCGCCCATCGCGGCGTGCATCAGGCGTATCGGCGCGAGAACCTGGAGCGGGACACCTGCACCGCTTCGCGCATCCTTCCGCCGACCCACGACTTCATCGAGAACACGCTGCCGTCGATGGCGGCGGCCTTCGCTTACGGCGCCGATGTGGTGGAGCTGGATGTCCATCCGACCACCGACGGTCAGCTGGCGGTGATGCATGACTGGACGCTGGACTGCCGCACCGAGGGCAAAGGCGAGGTCCGCACGCATGACATGGCGTATCTGAAGACGCTGGATCTCGGCTATGGCTACACCGCCGATGAGGGCAAGACGTTTGCGTTGCGCGGCAAGGGCGTGGGCATGATGCCCGAGCTGAAAGACGTGCTGGCGGCATTCCCGGACAAGCGGTTCCTCGTGAACTTCAAGAGCCGCGAGGTGCGCGAGGGCGACATGTTGGCGGCGGTGGCCGATGCCCATGGCGACTGGCGCGCGGCGATCTGGGGCGCCTATGGCGACGGTGGGCCGACGCTGAGGGCCGCAGCGCTGATGCCGGGCCTGAAGTTCTTCACCAAGAGCGGCGTGGAAGCCTGCCTGATCGACTACGCCGCCTATGGCTGGACGGGCATGATGCCAAAGGCCTGCCGGAACACGCTGGTGATGGTGCCGCTGAATGTGGGATCCCATCTGTGGGGTTGGCCCAATCTGTTCCTGAAGCGCATGGCGGAGGCAGGCAGCGAGGTGATCCTGCTGGGCGATTGGCGCGGCGGCGATCCCGGCACGATGGGCATCGACACAGCCGAGCAACTGGGCCGCGTGCCGGCCGGTTTCGACGGCTATATCTGGACCAACAGGATCGAGCTGATCGGGCCACTGGTGAAGCCCCGGCGGTGACGTTTCCGTAAAGGCATCTTGCAATCCCCCCACCCCAGAGTCAGAAGGCTTGCCGTCACGAAAATGGCGCACCGACGCGCCGTGCGAGGAGAAGACTCATGGCCATTCGTTTCGACGGCAAGGTCGTCATCGTCACCGGCGCGGGCGGCGGCCTTGGCCGTCAGCATGCTCTGGAATTCGCCCGTCGCGGCGCGAAGGTCGTGGTCAACGATCTGGGCGGTTCGGTCGACGGTACGGGCGGCAACTCCGCCGCCGCGGAAGCCGTGGTCGCCGAGATCAAGGCGGCAGGCGGCGAAGCGATCGCCAACGGCGCGTCCGTGACCGATGACGCGGGCGTCGCCCACCTGGTCAAGCAGACCATGGACACCTGGGGCCGCATCGACGTGCTGATCGCCAATGCCGGCATCCTGCGCGACAAGTCGTTCTCCAAGATGGAGATCAAGGATTTCGAAGCCGTGATGGCCGTGCATGTGATGGGCACGGTGAAGCCGGTGAAGGCGATCTGGGAAATCATGAAGACCCAGAAATATGGCCGCATCGTCGTGACGACCTCGTCGACCGGTCTCTACGGCAATTTCGGCCAGACCAATTACGGCGCGGCCAAGCTGGGCCTCGTCGGCTTCATGAACACGCTGAAGCTGGAAGGTCAGAAGGACAACATCAAGGTCAACGCGATCTCGCCGGTGGCGGCGACGCGCATGACCGAGTCGCTGTTCCCGCCCGAGGCGCTGAAGGTGTTCGCACCGGAATACGTGACGCCGGGCGTCGTGTTCCTGGCCAGCGAAGACGCGCCGACCGGCGTGGTGCTGACCGCCGGCGCGGGGACGTTCTCGAAGGCCGAGATCATCGAGTCGGCCGGCGTCTATCTGGGCAAGGACGGCGTCGATGCCGACGAAGTCGCCGCCAACTGGGGCAAGATCGCCGACATGACCGGCGCGAAGGCCTATTTCCAGGGCGGTGAGCAGACCGGCAAGTTCCTGGAGCGTCTGGCCGGCAAGTAAGCGGTTGGCGCGGTTCGCCAGCTTCGACGGGGCCGAAATGGCCTTCACCGTGATCGGTGAAGGCCGCCCTACCCTGCTGTTGCACGGGTTCATGGCGGATGGCGATCTGAACTTCGTGCAGCCGGGCATCGCGGCGCGCGTGGCGAACCTGAACCGGCAGGTGATCCTGCCGGATTTGCGCGGGCACGGCGCGAGCGATGCGCCCGAAGCGCCTTCGGCCTATCCGCCCGATGCGCTGGCGATGGATCAGGAGGCGCTGCTGGCGCATCTGGGCATCGCCGATTACGACCTCGTCGGATACTCGCTGGGCGCGCGCACCGCGATGCGGATGCTGGTGCGCGGGGCGCGGCCCCGGAAGGTCGTGCTGGGCGGCATGGGCGATAGCGGGATCATGGATGTCGCGGCGCGGCGGGCCTATTTCGCCGACGGCATCCTGAACGGCGACAAAGCGAAGAATCCGCAAGCCGGAGCCTATATGCAGGCGGCGCTGAAGGCGCGCGGCCTCAATCCCCAAGCCCTGCTGAACGTGCTGGCGCAGCAGGTGGATACCGAGGCCGCGGCGCTGGCGCGGATCGACGCGCCGATGCTGATCGTCAGCGGCGAGGACGACGCCGACAACGGATCGGCGGAGAGGCTTGCGGCGCTGGTGCCGGGCGCGATCGCCAGGCGCGTGCCGGGCAATCATCTGACCGCCGTGGTGGCGCCGGAACTGGGGCGGGCGATCGCCGCCTTTCTGGGTTAGGCCGGATTCCGGGCCAGAACGCCGCCGGTTACTTCATGCCCTTGAGCGCTGCGAAGTCGATGTTCTCCGCATAGGATTTGCGCACATCCGCAGGAGCGGAACCGGCCACGGTGACGAACGTGCGCTGGTTGACGATGAAGGTGTATTTGCCGCCGTCAGGATCGACGATGGCGGTTTCGCCGCCGATCGTTTCCGTCTTCATGCCCATCGCGGCGAGGGCCTGAAGGTCGGAATACATGTTGGACATCTGCGCGACGAGATCGCTGTCAGCGAGAATTTCAACGCGCACGTCGTTGCCGTTGGTGTCGGCATAGGTGCGGTCGAGCGTGACGCCGCCGCCCAGAATGAGCAGCGAGGCGTCGCCCGTCTGGCTGTCGTTGGCGGTCCAGCCAGCGAACGGCGCGGGCAACGCGGCCAGCAGCGCCCCGACATGCTTGGCGGCGACCGAGCGGGTCGCTTCTTCCAGCGCGCGGCGGGCGTGGGCGACCTCGCCGGCCTGCCAGGCGGTCTGGGCTTCCTGGATCAGCGGCAGGGGGTCTTCGGCCGGTGGCGGGCGATCCTGCGCCATGGCGGTCGTGCAGAGCAGAAGAGCGGCGATCAGTGCGCGTTTCATAGCGTGTCCCATTGCGTTCAGGGTCGCGGACGGCATCATGGGAGCGGGCGAAATTCAAGCGAGGCGAAATGAAGCGGCTGAGCGCTATTGCGGCCATCGTGATTTTCGCGAACGCAGCCGAAGCCGCTGAGACGTTCCGGCGCGCCAACGGCAACGAACCCGACACGCTGGACCCGCAGAAATACGAACTTCTGTCGGAGAACAATATCCTGCGCGATCTGTTCGAGGGGCTGACCAGCACCGATGCGCAGATGCGGATCGTTCCAGGGCAGGCGGAAAGCTGGGAGGTTTCGGGCGACGGACTGGTGTGGACCTTTCACCTACGCGAGGGGCTGAAATGGTCGGATGGCGAGGCTGTGACGGCGGCGGATTTCGTCGCCGGGATGCAACGCGCGGTCGATCCGGCGACGGCGGCGAAGATGCCGGACATCGCCTACAAGATCGAGAACGCGCGGCGCATTCTGGACGGCCAGATGGCGCCGGAAACGCTGGGCGTGTCGGCCCCCGACGCGCGCACGGTGGTGGTGCGGATTACGGAGCGCTCACCGCTGATCCCGACCATCATGGCGGCGACCTTGCTGGCGCCGGTGCCCCGCCATGCGATCGCGAGATACGGCGATGACTGGGTGAAGCCCGGCAACATGGTGAGCAACGGGCCTTATGCGCTGGAACTGTGGTCGCCATCGACCGAGGTGCGGATCTCACGCAATCCGTATTATCGCGAGGCCGACGAGGTGAACGTGGAGCGGGCGAGCTTTTTTCCCTCCGACGACCAGGAAGCGGCGTTGAAGCGATTCCGCGCGAAAGAGCTGGACTTCGTCGCGGCGATCCCGGCGCTGAAGATCGCATGGGCGAAGAAGGAGTTGCCGGACGCGGTGCGGATAACGGCGGTGAACCAGGTGCGCTATCTGGAGTTCAACCATCGCGCCGGGAAGCTGCAGGATGTGCGGGTGCGCCGCGCGCTGGCGATGACGATCGAGCGCGAGATCATCGCCGAGCGGCTGATGGGCGGCGGCGGGATCGCGGCTTATGGCTTCGTGCCGCGCGCTATCGAGGGTTATGCCGGGGCGGCGTTCGACTTCGCCGGCAAGTCCCGGGCGGCGCGTCTGGCCGAAGCGAGAACATTGCTGGCGGAAGCGGGCTACGGGCCGGACCATCCGCTCGAAGTCTCGTTCCGCGTGATGGGCGACGCCTGGGCGAAGACGGTTTCGAGCGCCATCGTTTCGATGTGGGGCGAGGCGGGCGTCAAGGCGACGGTGGAGACCGCCGAGGCGCGCGTGCATTTCGCCGCCATCGACCAGGGCGATTTCGAGATCGCGCTATCGGGGTGGTTCGGGGGCGACGATCCCGAAACCTTCATGTGGCTGTTCCTGAGCGGCGGTGCGCTGAACGAGAGCGGCTATTCCAGCGCCGCCTTCGATGCCGCCTCCGCCGAGGCCGAGACGACGATGGATATGGGCGCGCGCTATGCCCGCTTCGCTGACGCCGAGAAGATGCTGCTGGACGATGTGGCGATGGCGCCCGTGTTCTGGACCGTCCAGGCGAGCCTCGTGGCCCCGGAGATCGGAAACTGGGGGCCGACGCCGCGCGGCTTCCCGCGCACGCGGTGGGCGAGCTTCGGGCGATAGAAAACCGTTGAATGGGCGAAACGCCCCGCCCCTGGCCCTCTCCCCGGCAAGGGAGAGGGAGGGCGGCGCATCACAGGCCGAGAACGGCCTTGGCCATGATGTTGCGCTGGATCTCGTTCGAGCCGGCGTAAATCGAAGCCTTGCGGAGGTTGAGATAATAAGGCGCGGCGTGACCGGCATAATCCGGGCCGGGACGGCCTTCGTTCGTGCGCTCCCACGTATTGCGGATGAGCGGCTGCGCATAGACGCCGACGGCTTCCAGAGTCAGCTCGCTGATCTGCTGCTGCAGTTCGCTGCCGCGGCATTTGAGCATCGATGAGGCCGGACCAGGCGCCTGGCCGCCGGAGAGTTCAGCGAAGATGCGTAGCTCGACGAACTCCATCGCGCTGATCTGCACGTCGATCTCGTCGATCTTGCGTCGGAACTCCGGGACGTCGATGAGACGCACGCCGTCGCCCGACGCTTCCTGAGAGGCGATCTTCTTCGTCTTGTTGAGCGCCCGACGCAGGCCCGGCGCGTAGGCGTTGCCGCGCTCGAACTGCAGCAGGTATTTGGCGTAGGTCCAGCCTTCGCCTTCCTTGCCGATCAGGTTCTCCTTGGGGACTTTCACGTCCTCGTAGAAAACCTGGTTCACTTCCTGCTCGCCCTCGATCGGATCGTCGAGCGTGGGCAGCGGGCGCACGGTGATGCCGGGCGTCTTCATATCGACGAGGATGAAGCTGATCCCCTCCTGAAGCTTGCCGGTGTTTTCGGTGCGCACCAGGTTGAACATCCAGTCGGCCCATTGCGCATGGGTGGTCCAGATCTTCGAGCCGTTGATCAGATAGTGGTCGCCCTTGTCCTCGCACTTCATCATCAGCGAGGCGAGATCGGAACCAGAGCCCGGCTCCGAATAGCCCTGGCACCACCAGATGGTGGAGGCGAGAATCGGCGGCAGATGCTGCTTCTTCTGCGCGTCGTTGCCGAACTTCATGATGACGGGCGCGACCATCTTCAGGCCCATCGGCGACGACGCGGGCGTGCCGGCCGCCGACATTTCGAGATCGAAGATGTATTTCTGCGCGGCGTTCCAGCCCGTGCCGCCGAATTCAACCGGCCAGTTCGGCGCGGCCCAGCCTTTCGCGGCGAGGGCGCGCTGCCACTTCAACTGGCCTTCCTTGTCGAGATAGCCGTTCTTCGACTGCGAGATCTTGAAGCGCAGATCGTCGTCGAAGGCCTCGGCGATGAAGGCGCGCACTTCGTCGCGGAACGCGGCGTCTTCCTTGCTGAAATTGACGTCCATGCGCGTCAGACCTTGTCGAGGAACTGGAGCGTCGGGCGGCCGGCGAGGAACGAGCCCATCTTCGCCATCCCGGCCTTGCCGGCCTCGGACTTGCCGTGGACTTCGAGCGCGGCCTGATCGGCGTACTGCTCGTACACGACATAGGTGTCGGGTTCCTTGGCGCGGAACAGATCGTACTGGAGATTGCCGGGCTCTTCGGCCTTCACCACTTTGGCGAGGTCGGCGAAGGCGGCTTCGAATTCGGCGCCCTTGCCGGGCTGGGTCTTGAGGGTGGCGAGAAGACCGATGGTCATGGCGTTTCCTTATCGACGGTATTATGGCGCGGCAAAGTAGCCCCCGCCGCGATACCGGCGCAAGGCGGCGTCCGCTTTCCCGAACGGCAGCGGTATCGACAGAAACCGGCGAGGATCAGCGCCCTTTATAGGCCGGAGGGCGCTTGTCGAGGAACGCGCTGACGGCTTCGGCGTGATCCTCGGTGTGATGCGCCAGCGCCTGCATCGAGGCCGACAACTCCATGATCGTGTCGAAGCTGACGCCCATGCCTTCGCGCAGAAGCTTCTTGGTCATGCGCAGCACATCGGGCGGCTGGCGGGCGATGCGGAGCGCGATGGCCCGGGCTTCGTCCATAAGGCTGCCGGCGGGGACGACGCGGCTGACGAGACCCCAGGAGAGCGCCGTCGCAGCGTCGATGGTGTCGCCGGTGTAGAGAAGCTCCGACGCCCGGGCCATGCCGATGACGCGCGGCAGAAGCCATGCGCCGCCATCGCCAGGGATGAGGCCGATCTTGAGGAAGGTTGCGCCGAAGATGGCGGTGTCGGCGGCGATGCGCGTGTCTGCGAGGCAGGCGACGTCGTTGCCAAGGCCGATGGCCGGGCCGTTCACGGCGGCGACGACG
>JAPUEF010000219.1 GCA_027492655.1 Alphaproteobacteria bacterium
CCTTACGTCCTCGACATTCTGTCGTCCGAACTCTCATCGCCCAGCGTCGACTACGCGCTGCTCGATCCCAAGGCCGCGTCCAAGCACGGCGCGTACGGAATGGGTTGACCCATGCCCGTCCGCCCCGCCGACATTTCCGCCGCACGCGCCACGTCGGCCGCCCCGGCGCTGCGCGACGCACGCCGCGACCTCGATGGCGCAGCCTTCGCCGCTGCCGTCACCGCTTTTGCGCTGGCGCTGGAAGCGCGCGGCGTCCGGCATGGCGACGTGGTGGCGGCGATGCTGCCCAACCGCGCCGAACTGGTCATCGCCATGTTCGCGGCGTGGCGTCTCGGGGCGGCGTTCACGCCCGTCAACCCGGCGCTCACCTACGCCGAAGCGGCCCATCAGCTGATCGATTCGCGCGCCCGGCTCGTCATCACCGACGCCGCATCGGCGGCCATCCTCGCCGCGGCGCCGACACCGCGTCTCGACATCGGCGCTTTGCCGTTCACCTCGACCGCCGCGCCCCGACCCGGCGATGCGTGCGACGATGACATCGCGCTTCTCATCTACACCAGCGGATCGACCGGCCGGCCCAAGGGCGTGATGCTGGATCACGCCAATCTCGCAGCGATGCTGGAGATCATGCAGGCCGCGCTCCGCTTCACGCCAGCCGACCGCGCGCTGCTCGTCCTGCCGCTGTTCCATGTGAATGCGCTTCTGGTCTCCATTCTCGCGCCGCTCGCCAATGGCGGCAGCACGGTGGTGCTGGAGAAATTCGACCGCCGCAGCTTCTGGCGCGACGTCGAAAGCTACGGCGCGACCTATTTCTCGGCCGTTCCGGCGATCTATGTCCTGCTGAATCAGGCGGCGGCCGACGAAAAGCCGGATCTGTCGAAGCTGCGCTTCGTCATCTGCGGGGCCGCGCCCATGCCGGCCCAGGCGATCGCCACATTCGAGGCGCGCTATGGCGTGCCGCTGGTGGAAGGCTATGGGCTGACGGAATCGACCGTCGCCGCGACGCTCAATCCGCTGGATGCGCCGCGCAAGCCGGGCACGGTCGGCTTGCCGATGCCGGGCATCGACATCCGCATCGTCGACGATGCCGGCGACGACGTGCCGGCGGGCGCGGCGGGAGAAGTGGCCCTGCGCGGCCCTAACGTGATGCGCGGCTATCTTGGCCAGCCGGAAGAAAGCGCGCGCGTCCTGAAAGACGGCTGGCTGCGGACCGGCGATATCGGCCGCTTCGACGGCGACGGCTTTCTTACCCTCGTGGACCGCAAGAAGGACATGATCATTCGCGGCGGCGAGAACATCTATCCCAAGGAAATCGAGAACGCGCTCTACGAGCACCCGGCGGTGGCGGAGGCCGCCGTCGTCGGCCGCCCCTGCGCCGTGATGGGCGAGGAGGTCGTCGCGTTCGTGGCGTTGCGCGAAGGCGGCGTCTCCACGGCCGATGCGCTGGCCGACTTTCTGAAACCCCGCCTCGCGCGCTTCAAGCAGCCGCGCGACATCCGCGTGGTCGATGCCCTGCCGAAGAACGGCGTCGGCAAGATCGCCAAGCCCGAACTGCGCGCCGCGTTGCGCACGGCAGGGTGAACCCATGCTGATCGTGGGCATCGGCGGAACGCTGCGCGAAGGCTCCAGTTGCGAAGCCGCGCTGCGCATCGCGCTGGCGGAGGCGGAGCGCTGCGGCGCGGCCACCGTCTGCTTCGCCGGGCCTCAACTCGTCCTGCCGATGTACGATCCAGCCGATAGCGCGCGCGCGCCCACCGCCGCCGCGCTGATCGCGGCCCTGCGCGCCGCCGACGGGGTCGTCCTCGCCAGCCCCGGCTATCACGGCTCGATCTCGGGCCTCGTCAAAAATGCGCTGGATTACGCCGAGGATATGGCGCGCGACGCCCGCGTCTATCTCGACGGCCTGCCGATCGGATGCGTCGCCACCGCCTACGGGCCGCAGGCCGCGTCCGGCACGCTGGCGACGTTGCGCGCGGTCGCCCATGGCCTCCGCGGCTGGCCCACCGGCTACGGCGCCGCCGTCATTGCGCGGACCGGCCTTTTCGCGGACGGCGGCTGTACCGATCCCGCCATCGACGATCAGCTGCGTCTCGTCGGCCGTCAGGTCGCCGACGCCGCAAAGCGGCGCGCCCGCGCTGCGTGACGCTGACAGAACGGGCACATAACGGGAGGAGATGCAGATGCGGTTCGGACTATTCGGCGGCGCGGCCCGCGCATTGGGGCAGAGCGGCGACAGCCTCTCTTATGGCCGCTTCATCGACTATGTCGTAGAGGCCGAACAGCTCGGCTTTGAATCGATCTTTCTGGTCGAGCACCATTTCACCGGCGGCGGCCAGGTCAGCGCATCGCTGAACCTGCTCTCCTATCTCGCCGGCCGCACCACGCATATGCGCCTCGGAACGGCGGTGACGGTGATGCCGTGGCATCATCCGCTGCTGCTGGCCGAACAGGCGGCGACCGTCGATCTGGTCTCGAACGGGCGCCTCGATTTCGGCGTCGGCCGAGGCTATCGCGCCAACGAATTCCACGGCTTCAACATCGATCCCGGCGAAGCACAGGCACGTTACGAGGAAGCGCTGGAGCTCGTAATGAAAAGCTGGACCTCACGCGAACGCTTCTCGCATGACGGCCGCTTCTGGTCATTCCGCGACGTGATCGTCGAGCCTTTCCCGGTGCAGGCCCCGCCGCCCATTTGGGTCGCTGCGGGCAGCGAAGGTTCGGTGCGACAGGCGGCGAAGGCCGGCCAGCGCCTTCTGCTCGACCAGTTCGGCTCGGTCGAGCTGACGGGCCAGCGCATCGGCTGGTATCGCGATGAACAGGCGAAGGCCGGCGTGACGCCCGAACGCGGGCAGATCGCGCTGACCCGCGGGCTGCTGCTGGTCGATGACGCCGCCAAGGTGGACGATGAAATCCGCAAACGTCACGGCGCGATCGCTGCACTGGCGGCGACGGCGCAGATTCCCGGACGTCCCGCGCCGGAAAAACCGACCGGCCCGTTCGCCGTCGATACCTCCGACGAGGCGACCCGGCAGGCGACGGTGATCGGCACGCCCGACGATTGCATCCGGCGTCTGAAGGCGCTGGAAGCGGCGGGCGTCGATTATGTGCTGTTCAACGATCCATGGGGCGGGATCGAGCGCCTGCGCTTCTTCGCGCGCGAGGTGATGCCGGCGTTCAGGCCGAAGGCGGCGGCGGCCTGAGCGCCGCCGCAGCTTCGCTGTCTTAAGGCGTGATCACCGCACGCACGACATCGCCGGCCTCAAGCGCGTCGAGGCCGGCGTTCACCTCGTCCAGCCTCAGGCGGCGCGTCACCATGCCGCCGAGATCGAGCTGACCCTGTTCGGCGAAGGCGACATAACGCGGGAAGTCGCGATGAATGTCGGCGGATCCGAACAGCGAGGACGAGATGCGCTTCTCCGACAGGAAGAACTGCCAGGCGTCCAGCTCCAGCTTTGATCCGGGCGCGGGCATGCCGACGATGATGATCGACCCCGACAGGCGCGTCATCTCATAGGCCTGGCGGGTCGTCGCCGGCGCGCCGACGCCTTCCAGCGCCGCATCGACGCCCAGCCCGCCGGTCAGCGCCTGCACCGCGGCCACTACATCGCCGGCCGCGGGATCGATCACCGCCGTCGCGCCCATGCGCGCTGCGTCGTCGCGTCGCGCCTGGCGCGGGTCGATGCCGATGATCGTCGCCGCGCCGGCGATCCGCGCGCCCTGAATGGCGGAAAGCCCGACCGCGCCACAGCCGATCACGGCGATGGATCCGCCCGGTTTCAGATCGGTGCGATTGAGCACGGCGCCCAGACCCGTCGTCACGCCGCATCCGATCAGCGCGAGATGTTCGTCGGGCAGATGCGTGCGCACCGCCACGACCGAAGCCTGGTTGACCGTCATCAGCTCGGCGAACGACCCGAGCCCGTAAAGCCCCATCGCCTCGCGTCCATCCGCCAGACGGGCGCGCATGGGCTTTCGCACCTCCAGCGCCAGCTCGCAGCGATGCGGGCGTCCGGCGCGGCAATTGGCGCAGACCCCGCAAGCCGGAGCGGTGGAGCTGATCACCCGGTCGCCTGGCGTCACCCGCGTCACGTCGCTGCCGACCGCCTCGACCACGCCGCAGGCTTCGTGCCCCATGATCATCGGATAGCCGTACGAGAACTTGCCGGCGCGCACGCTGCAATCGGTCTGGCACAGCGCCGTGGCGGTGACGCGCACCACGACATCTTTCGGTCCCGGCGGCAGCGGCGCGACATCCACGATGGACAGCGGCGCGCCGCCCTCGAACAGGATCGCGGCGCGCATCAGCCCCAGACCACGGGGACGCCGGTGGGCATGCGATAGAGCAGTCCGGTCAGCTGGGGTTTCGGCATATCGGGATCGAACCGCAGATTGGGCAGCCGGTCCAGCAGCGCGTTCAGCGCGGCGCGCAGCTCCATGCGGGCCACCTGTCCACCGACGCAGAAATGCGCGCCGAACGAGAAGGACAAGGTGGGTTTCGGCGCACGGAAGGGATCGAATTCTCCGGCATGCTCGAACCGCTCGGGCTCGCGATTGGCCGCGCCGATCGCGGGCTCGATCAGCGCGCCTTTGGGAATTTTGACGCCCTCGATTTCGACATCGGCGGTGACGTACCGGAACGGCGCGCTCAGCACCGGGCCATTCCAGCGCAGCGCTTCCTCGATGATCGCCGGAATCAGATCGCGCTCCTTATAGACCCGCGCCAGAAGTTCGGGCCGCTCCAGCAGCGTGACCAGAATGATGCCGAGGCTGCGATAGGTGGTGCCCGCGCCGGCCGGCAGAAGATTGCAGATGAGGCCGAGAATCTGCTCCTCGGTGATCCGCCGCTTGCCGGCATCGCCCTCGTCGATCTCCGATCCGATCAGCAGGCTGATCAAATCGTCCTGCGGATTGGCGCGGCGATCGGCGATCACCTTGCGCATGTAGTCTTCCACCTGATGCCGCGCCTTGCGGGCCTCGTCCGGCGGCGCGGCCCCGATCTGCAGCATCGCCGCCCATTCGTGGAATTTATCCAGGTCTTCCCGCGCCACGCCCAGCGTCATCGCGATGACGAAGACCGGAAACTTCGCGCAGTAGTCGAAATACAGCTCCGCCTTGCCGTCGGCGACGAAGCCGTCGATCAGCTCGTCAAGACGCGGCTTCACCCAGTGCTGCCACAGTCCCATCGCTTTCTTGCCGAAGGCCGGCTGCACCAGAAGGCGGAACTGGCGATGTTCGGGATCGTCCGATCCCATCAGCGAATAGGGGCCGAAGACATGTTCGGTCATCCGGCGGATGCCGGCATTCGTGAAGGTGGTGTTGTCGCGCAGCACGGCCTCGGCGGCGGCATAGGAGATCGCCGTGAAGCGGCGCGCGCCTGGCCATTGCTCGGCCATCGGATCGGGCAGATTGAACAGGCCGAACAGCGATGTCTCCAGCACGCCGCCCTCGGCGCGGGCCGCGTCGATCACGGGATACGGGTCGTCCACCGCGCCCGCGCCGGTGCGCTGGGTCGTCTGCCGCTCCCAATCATAGCGTCCCACGCCGGCGTTCGGGGATTGGCTGATCTCGGCGGCGTGGCTCATGGCGGGCTCCAGTCAGGCTTGAATGATCGAAATCGCGGATGACGGGCACGAGGCGGCGGCTTCGCGCAGCGCCGCTTCGTCGTCGAAAGGCCCCTGCAGGAAGGCGACGAGGCCGTTCTCGTCGGTCTCGAAGGTGCGCGGCGCGATCCGCGCGCAGAACTCCGAACAGACGCAGCGTCCCCGGTCGATCGCGACCGTCAGTCCGGCCGTCACGGTGATGCGCCGCTCGCTCATGCGGCGGCGTCCAGGAAATCGATGACGGCCTGCGCGAAGACATCGGGCCGGTCGATGCTGACGAAATGTCCGGCTTCGGAAACGATGGTGACGCGCCCGTTCGCGGTCGCGCCCAGCATCGCCTCCGCCATATCGACGGTCGGGCCGGCTTCGCCGAACAGAAGCAGCGTGGGCGCGGCGATCTGCGGCAGCGCCGCCGCGATGTCGAATCCGGCGATCGCCGCCATCACCCCCATCAGATTGTCGCCGGCCCGGATCCGGTCGCGGTTCCAGCGATCCAGCAGAGCGTCGTCCAATGGCTGTTTCAGCCGCGCCTGCACCTGATCGTGGGTCTGCACCGGCGCGCCGAACATCGTCTCGACCATCGGCCAGGCCTTGCGCCACCATTCGGCGGTGCGGAACTGAGTTTCCGCGAGGATCAACGCAGATGTCGCGCCGCCCGCTGCGCCATACGCCGCAGCGATAACGCCGCCGACCGAACTGCCAAGGATCGCCGGGCGCTCCAGCCCCAGCGCTTCGATCAGCGCGCCCAGCATCGCAGCATAGGTCGCGATGCCGGTTTCCGGCGCGGCGTCGTCGGAGGCGCCATGGCCCGGCATATCCCAGGCGATGACGTCGAAGCGCGCGGCCAGAGGGGCGATGACGTCGGCGAATTCGTGCCAGGAATGGCCGTTGCCATGCAGCAGCAACAGCGGCGTTCCGGCTCCGGCGCGCACATAGGCGATGCGCCCGAACCGCGTCGCCACCGATTGGGGGACAAGCGCGGCGCTCATGTATTGCTGCCCGCCATGTGACGCGCAGCCCGGACGGCGTAGATCATCGCCGCGCCGATGGAGGCGCCGGCCCCGGGATAGGCGCGCGCGAACACCGACGCGGTCGTATTGCCGGCGGCGTAAAGTCCGGGGATCGCCGCGCCGTCATCCTTCAGCACCCGGCCGTCCGCATCGGTCAGCAGCCCGCCGGCCGTGCCGACATCGCCGGGATAGATCGCGACGGCATAGAAAGGCCCGCGTTCGATCGCGCCCAGATTGGGGTTCGGCTTCACCCGCCCGTCGCCATAGAAGCGGTTATAGACGCTGTCGCCGCGATGGTAATCGGCGTCCACGCCGCTGCGCGCCATCTCGTTGAACCGGGCCACCGTCGCCCGGAAGGTCGCGGCGTCCAGACCGCATTGCGCGGCGAGGCCGTCCAGCGTGTCGGCCTTTTTCATATAGCCGCTCTCGAACCAGGCCTTGGGCGTCAGGCGCGGCGGCGACATGCCGAAGGCGTAGCGATTGCGGTGCCGGCTCTCCAGCACGATCCAGCTGTGCCGGCCCAGCGCCCGCTGGCGCGCCAGCATGATCTGACCGACCTCCATGTAGGGATCGGCCTCGTTGACGAAGCGCTCGCCGTTGGCGTCCACGAAGATCGCGTGCGGGAAGCAGCGATCCCACACATGCAGCATCACCGATCCCGGCGGGGTCGTGCCCGGCACCCACCAGGCCTCCTCCATCATCTCGGTCGCCGCGCCCTGTTTGACGCTCAGCTTGATCGCGTCGCCCATATCGTCGGCCGGGGCCATCGTCCACGCCGTGCCGACAGGGGCCTGGTAGGCCGCACGCATCTCGGCGTCGCGCGCGAACCCGCCTGCGGTCAGCAGAACGCCGCGCCGGGCTTTGATCCGTATGTCTTTGCCGTCCCGGTGCGCCACCACGCCGACGACGCGGCCGTTCTCGACGATCAGATCCTTCAGCGCCGTCTCGCGCCACACCGGCACGCCGGCCTTGCGCGCCGCGCCGAACACCCGGCCGACAAGCGCCTGGCCGCGCGTCACCAGCTTCGCGCCGGTCAGCTTCGCCTTCAGCGCACGCAGCCCGACGCGGGCCCAGGTCTTCGCCGCCTTCCAGGTGCGCGGCCCCAGCGCCAGCACGGCGACCTCTACCGAGTTGGCGACGACGACGATGGGGGTCGGACGCAGCGCCGCGCGCTCCTCGCCCAGTTTGCGCGTATCGAAGGGCAGGGCATGCAGCGTACGCCCTTCGGGAATGCCGCCTTCGCGCTCTGCGTAGTAATCGGGCCACCCGGAATGGGCGAGCGGGATGTCATGCCGCGCGAACAGATCCAGCAATTGCCTGCCGCCTTCGATATAGGCGTCGCGCCGTTCCGGGGTCGAAGCGCGGGTCGCCGGCCCGATGGTCGCATCCATATGCGCGCGGCCTTTGGCGGCGCTGTCCTGCAGTCCGGCGGCTTTCAGGAAGGGGCTGTCGAAAATCCACAGCGTGCCGCCCGACATCGAGGTCGCGCCGCCGACCCACTTCGCCTTCTCCACGACCAGCACGTCCAGCCCGCGATCGCGCGCCGCCAGCGCGCCGGCCAGGCCGCCCCCGCTGCCGACCACCACAACGTCGCAGATATGATCAAAGGCGGCTTCGCCGTCCGACATGTCTCTCCCTCTCCGGTAAAACCGGATATTTATTACACTATAATTGAATTCTGCCGTCGTCACGAGCAAAGTTGACCCGGACGAGAATTTTCGCGCGCCCCACGCAAAATCCGGCAACTGAATGGCCTATATGACCGTCAAATGCTATCAGCAGCGGATTGCAGGGGGCGATCTTTGGCGAACAGGACACAGACCCGGGTTCAAGGCGCGCTACGCGGGGTCGCGATGCAGTCTATCCGCGTGCCGAAAGCGGCGGAGCTGATTTCGGAGAAGCTACGGCGGCGCATCGTGCTGGGCGAGTTGAAGGCCGGCGACGCGCTGCCTTCGGAAACCGAAATGATGAGCGAGTTCAACGTTTCGCGCGCCTCGCTGCGCGAGGCGTTCCGCGTGCTCGAAGCCGAGGCGCTGATCGAAGTGAAGCGCGGCGCGCGCGGCGGCGCCCGCATCAAGCTGCCCAGCGACGAGATCGCGGCGAAATCGATCGGTCTGCTGCTGCAGATTCGCGGCGCCACGTTGAAAGAGGTGCTCGAAGCGCGGCTCATTATAGAGCCA
>JAPUEF010000220.1 GCA_027492655.1 Alphaproteobacteria bacterium
CACAGCGAACGCACCGCGCGGCCGTAAAGGCCGAAAATACCCCAGGCGATCAGCGGCGCGGCCAGCATCGCGGCGGCCAGCCCCAGCGTCTGCATCGCCAGATCGGCGATCGCCGCGCCGGTATTGCCCAGCGCGTTCATCGGCTGCTCGGCCGTGGCGTTGTTCAGCGACGGATCGGCGGAATGATAGGTCAGCAGCGCCGACAGCAGCGCGAGCCCGGCGGTCAGCGAAAGAAGTCCCGCGCTCTGCAACACCCACGGCCCCATCGCCTGCACGGCGCGGCCTTCCATCAGCGCCGATACCGGCGCCCAAAGCCGCTGGCCGAGACTTTCCTGACGGCGCGCGGCGGCGCGCCCGCCACGGCGGGGCGGAGTGCGGACGAAAGCAGGCCGATCGACACGTGACGGCATGACATGACCTGGGCCGGGAACGGGAAACGCCGCCGGCAGGTCCGGCCCCTAGGCCATGCTGGCGAGCCTTTTCAATGCGGCCCGCGTGGTTTCCGGCCCATTAACGAGCGCGATGCGGACGTAATCCAGCCCCGGGTTCCCGCTGCGCGTCCCGACCCCGGAATCGCTGGCGAGATAGGCCCCCGGCAGGGCGCGCAGTCCCTGCTCGGCCCACATCCGGCGCGCGAAGCCGACGCTGTCGCCGGTCTTCATCCACAGGAAAAATCCCGCCGCCGGCAGGCTGAAACCCGGCCGATTGCCCAGTTCTTCGGCGGCGATGGCGAAATTGGCGCGGTAAATCGCCTGATTGACCGCGACATGCGCCTCGTCGCCCCAGGCATGCGCCGACACCGCCTGCAACGGCCCTGAAACCTGCGGCGCGGCCTGCGCCCGCAACGCCTGATAGGCGGCGATCAGCTTTGGATCGCCCGCCACGAAGCCGGAGCGCAGGCCCGCAAGACCCGACCGCTTGGACAGAGAATTGAAGACCAGAAGATTTTCCCGCCCCTGCGCCAGCGCCTCGGCGGCTTCCAGCGCCCCGAGCGGCGGCGTCTCATGCCAGATTTCCGAATAGCACTCGTCGGACAGCACCACGAAACCGTAACGGTCGGCCAGCGCAAACAACCGCTTCCACCAGGCGAGGTCGGCCACCGCCCCTTCGGGGTTCGAAGGCGACGCGACGAAGACCGCCGCCGTCCGCCGCAGCACCGCTTCGGGCAACGCCGCATAATCGGGCAGGAAACCCGTCTCCCCCAGCGCGTTCACATAGATCGGCTCCGCCCCGCTCGCCAGCGCGCCGGACGGATAGGCCTGATAATAGGGATTGGGCAGCAGCACCGCCGGGCGCGCGCCGTTCTTCCTCTCCGGCACGATCGCGAACAGCGACAGAAACAGCCCTTCGCGCGTGCCGTTCAGCGGCAGGATCGCGCTTGCCGGATCGACCGGCTCTTTCAGCTTGAAGCGGCGCGACAGCCAGCCCGAGATCGCGTTCCGCAAGGCATCCGAACCTTGGATCGGCGGATACTTCGAGAACCCCGCCAGCTCGCGCTGCAGGATCGGCCCGACGAAATCCGGCACCGGCCCCTGCGGCTCGCCCACCGACAGCGCGATGGGCGGCGCGCCGGGCGCCACGCCCTCCAATAGCGTCGCGAGGCGAACGAAGGGCGAGGTCGGCAGCTGCGCGATGCGCGTCGGATCGGCGGTCATGCCGCATGGTTTAGCGCAATCGCAAGGCCGCGCCAGCGGGCAGGCGCGATCGTCTTACGGATAGATTTTCGTATAGGTCACGATGGCGGGGCCGTAATTGCCCGCGCCCTTGTTCACTTCCAGCGTGCGCTCATCGACGATCCTGAACGTCACGATTTGCGGCGGCGCGCCGTCATCGCTCGTCAGCGTCACGCGGATATGGGTGTCGTCCACCCGCTCTCCGGTCCATGCGCCGCGCCGCGTCGTCGCCTCGTACATGGCCGAAGGCGGCAGCGCGAACATGTAGATCGAGCCGAACCGCTCCTTGTCGAAGGCCAGCGTCTCCAGGCCCTCGCCATGGCCCATCATGCCCGTCGTCGTGGTCTGCTGCCACGCGCCGACCAGCGCCTGCTGCACCTCGGTGATGGGCTCGGGCGGCGGAATGACATCAGCGAAGGCGGGGGCCGCGACAGCAAGCCCAATGGCGACGACGGCGGCGCGAAACATGATGCTCTCCCGGTGCAGGAGACCTCAGTTCAGCCCCGATTTACGGCGAAAGAAAGGGCGTCAGGCGTCCTTGTTGCCCGGCAGTTCGTACTCGACCTGATCGTCATAGCCCCGGCGCGCCGAGTGGAACAGCAACCACATCAGCCCCACGCCGACCACGATCGACAGCACGATCCCCAGCGTCAGCGCGATATTGCCGTCGGTCGAAAGCTCGCCGTCGAGGCTGCTCCACACCCACGTCGCCCACCAGATCGAACCGGCGAGGAACACCGCCATCACGGTGTAGAAAAGGGCTTTGGCCATCTCGGGCTCCACCGGCGCGCAATGCGCCTTTGCTGTGGATATAGACGATCCATGCATTCATATCAAGTGCATGGATCGTCGAACCCTGATAGGGCTGTCGCCATGACGGACGCCCCGCTCTGGACCCCGAAACTCGCCGCGTCCGGCGGCTCGCTTTATCTGCGCATCGCCGCCGCGATCGAGGACGACATCACCGCCGGTCGCCTGCGCCCCGGCGACCGCCTGCCCTCGCAGCGCGCTTTGGCCGACGCGCTGGGCATCGACATGACCACGGTGACGCGGGCCTATGCCGAGGGCCGCCGCCGCCAGGTGCTCGATGCCGTCACGGGGCGCGGCTCGTTCATCGCCGCCCGGCCCGACGCGGACGCCGCGCCGCTCGATCTCGCGATGATCCTGCCGCCCCGCCCGCGCGGTCTCGCGCTCGGCGATCTCATCCGGCGCGGCCTCGACGATGTGCTGACCCGCAGCGATCCCGATGCGCTGATGTCCTATCACCCCGGCGCCGGACTGGAGGCCGAGAAGGCGGCCGGCGCGGTGTGGCTGAATCCGGCGCTTGGCGATGTCACGCCCGACCGCATTGCCGTCGCCTCCGGCGCGCAGGCGGCCCTGACCGCGACGCTCGCGACGCTGGCCGCGCCCGGCGACACGGTGCTCTGCGAAGCGCTGACCTATCCCGGCCTCATCGGCGCGGCGCAGGCGCTGGGGTTGAAGCTGGAAGGCATCGCGATGACGGCGGACGGCGTCGCGGCCGACGCGCTGGACGAGGCGGCGGCGCGCACCGGCGCGCGCCTCGTCTGTCTGACGCCGACCATGCAGAACCCCACCGCCGCCGTCACGCCGGTCACGCAGCGCATCGCCATCGCCGAAATCCTGCGGCGGCGCGGCCTCACGCTGATCGAGGACGATCCCTATGCGCCGCTGCTCCGCCATCCCCTGCCCGCCATCGCGGCGCTCGCTCCGGCGCAGGTCTGGCATATCGCGACGCTGTCGAAATGCCTGACGCCGGGCCTGCGCACGGCGTTCGTCGCGGCCCCCGATGCCGAGGCGGCGCGGCGTCTCACCGTCACCTTGCGCGCCTTCACGCAGTCGCCCGCGCCGCTGATGACCGCCCTGGCCGCGCGCTGGATCCGGTCCGGCGCGGCGACGGATTTGCGTGACGCGGTGCGCGAGGAGGCCGAGGCCCGTCAGGCGCTGGCCCGCCGCATCCTGCCGCCGGGCGGCGGCGCGCACGATAGCGGCCTTCATATCTGGCAGACCTTGCCGCCGCATTGGGACCGCGCGGCGCTCATCGCGATGGCGCGGGCCGAGGGGCTGGGCCTGATGCCCTCCGACATCTTCGCGGTCGATCCCCGCGCCGCGCCCGATGCGGTGCGTCTCGCGCTGGGCGCCATCCCCGACCGCGCCCGTCTGAAGACGGCGCTCCAGACGCTCGCCGCGCTCATCGCCAAGACGGCGTGATACCGGGTCAAAAAGAATGGGCCCGGCGCTGAAGCCGGGCCCAGTTTGTAGCCGTCAGGAGGAGAGACGGACGGCCAGTTCAGATTCAGTGGGGCATGGCCTTGTCCGAAAACCGGACCCCGCTTTTCGCGGCCATGCCCATGACGAGCGCCCTAGTTATAGGCGCGCTCGCCGTGGCTGGAGATGTCGAGGCCTTCGCGCTCCTGGTCTTCGGTGACGCGGATGCCGAAGATCGCCTTGACCACAAGGAACAGGATGGCGCTGACGCCGCCCGTATAGACGATCGTGAACGCGACGCCTTTCAGCTGGATCATCAGCTGGGCCATCATGTCGTAGTCGTCGCCCTTCACGCCGCCGAGGCTTCCCGCCGCGAAGATCGCGGTGCCCAGCGCGCCGACGATGCCGCCGACGCCGTGGACGCCGAACACGTCCAGCGAGTCGTCATACTTCAGCGCGTTTTTGATCGTGGTGCAGGCGAAGAAGCAGACGACGCCGGCGATGAGGCCCAGGACGATCGCGCCCATCGGGCCGACGAAGCCCGCCGCCGGGGTGACGGCCACGAGGCCGGCGATCGCGCCCGAGACAAGGCCGAGCAGGCTCGGATGGCCGCGGGTCGCCCACTCCACCATCTGCCAGGAAAGCGCGGCGGCGGCGGTGGCGGCGAAGGTCGTGACCATCGCGAGGCCGGCCGTGCCGTTGGCGGCGCCCGCCGAACCGGCGTTGAAGCCGAACCAGCCCACCCACAGCAGCGACGCGCCGATCATCGTCATGGTCAGCGAGTGCGGCGGCATGGCGTCCTTGCCGTAGCCCACGCGCTTGCCGATGATGACCGCCCCGACCAGCGCCGCGATACCGGCGTTGATGTGCACGACCGTGCCGCCCGCGAAGTCCAGCGCGCCATCGGCGAACAGGAAGCCGCCGCCCCACACCGCATGCGCGATGGGGCAGTAGACCAGCGTGATCCACAGCAGCGAGAACACCAGCAGGCCCGAATACTTCACGCGCTCGGCGAACCCGCCGATGACCAGCGACGCGGTGAGCGCCGCAAAGGTCATCTGGAAGCAGATGAAGACATAGTCGGGAATGTTCGACAGAACCGGCGAGGCGCCCTCGGGCGTCGAGCCTTTGAGGAAGAAGGCGTCGAAGCCGCCGATCAGGGCGTTCATCCCTTCCGACGTGTTGGCGGTGAAGGCGAGGCTATAGCCCCACAGCAGCCACACCAGACAGCCAAGCGCGAAGATGCCGAACGTCTGCGTCAGCACCGAAGCCATGTTCTTGGAGCGCACGAGGCCGCCATAGAACAGACCGATGGCCGGCACCGCCATCAACGTGACGAGAACCGTCGAGGCCAGCATCCAGGCGGTATCGCCGGCGCTGATGGTGGATTCCGCTTCCTGCGCGAAGGCCGTTCCGGCGAGCGCAACGCTGGCGAAAGCCGCCCCCGAAAGGCGGGTGAGCAAGGACATTCTTTTATCCCCTTTGTGTCCGTAAATGTTGCGGGCGCTCATGTTCAGAGCGCCTCGGTGTCGGTTTCGCCGGTGCGGATGCGCACCACGTGGTCCAGCGGATAGACGAAGATTTTTCCGTCGCCGATCTGGCCGGTCTTGGCCTTCGAGACGATCGCCTCGATCACCGCATCGACCAGTTCGGTCTTCACGGCGACTTCCAGCTTCAGCTTCGGCACGAAGCTGATGGCGTATTCGGCGCCACGATAGATTTCGGTATGGCCCTTCTGGCGGCCATAGCCTTTGACCTCGGTGACGGTGAGACCCATGACGCCGAGGGCGGTGAGCGCCTCGCGGACCTCGTCCAGCTTGAACGGTTTGATGACGGCGGTGATGAGCTTCATTCAGCCCCCCTTGGCTGTCGCGCCCGCCCGATGGACGCGGATTGGATTTCCTGCACCGGATTGCCAATCAAGACCTGTGCCAAGCCCGTGCAGCGCAACAACGCATTGATTTTTAAAGATATTTTCTCGATGGTCTGTGGATAACCGTCTGCCGCGCCGGGTGATTTGCACAAAATTTGGGCTATGGAAGTTTTGTGCTTCAAATTTAATCACACCGATCCGGCTGGACGCCGGCCCGCCAAGGGCGCATGGAAACGCGCCATGAGCGACAGCGGCGATACCGAAATCCTCATCTCGGGCGGCGGCTTTGCGGGCCTCGCGCTCGGCATCGCCCTGGCGAGCGCCGGCTACGAAGCGCGGGTGATCGAGGCTGGCGACACCGCCCGCTTCCGCGAGAGCGCCTTCGATGGCCGGGTCTCCGCCATCGCCCCCGACATCCGCCGCATGCTGGAGACGCTGGGCGTCTGGCAGGGCATCGCCGAATTCCAGACGGTCGGCGACATCGTCGTCTCCGGCGGCACGGTGGAGGGCGGAGCCTCGCCCTTTTTCCTGCATTTCGGCGAAAACGACCGTGGCCGCGCCGCCTTCGACATGGTCGAGAACCGCTTCCTGCGGACCGCCCTTCTCGACAAGGCGCACGCCACGCCCGGCCTCACCGTCACCCCCTCGGCCCGCGTCACTGCGGCGGTCAGCGCCAGAACCGGCGTCACCGCCCGTCTCTCCACCGACGAGACCTGCCGCGCCCGTCTGCTGGTCGCCGCGGAGGGCCGCGACAGCCCGCTCCGCGAGGCCTACGGCATCAAGACCTCGGGCTGGAGCTATCGCCAGTGGGGCATCGTCTGCACGGTGGAGCACGAGCGCCCGCACGAGGGCGTGGCGCAGGAATACTTCCTGCCCTCCGGCTCGTTCGCGATCCTGCCGATGACCGGCAACCGCGCCTCGCTGGTCTGGGCCGAGCGCGAGGATCTCGCGCCCGCCTTCCTGGCGCTGAACGACGCCGATTTCGATGCCGAGATCGCCCGCCGCTTCACCGATTTTCTGGGCCGTACGCGCGTCGTCGGCGATCGCTTCGGCTATCCGCTCTCGGTCCAGCTCGCCCGCACCTATATCGCCGAACGCTTCGCGCTGGTCGGCGACGCCGCCCATGTCGTGCATCCGCTCGCCGGCCAGGGCCTCAATCTCGGTCTGCGCGACGTCGCGGCGCTGGCCGAAGCCGTGGCGGATGCGGGCCGGCTCGGCCTCGACATCGGGTCCGCCGCCCCGCTCGACGCCTATCAGCGCCGCCGCCGCATCGACGCGACCTTGATGGCCGCCACCACCGATGCGCTGAACCGCCTCTTCTCGAACGACAACGCGCCCTTGCGTGCGATCCGCGAGACCGGCCTCGGCCTCGTCAACGCGGTGCCGCCGCTGCGCCGCCTGCTCGCCCGCGCCGCCGCCGGCGACAGCACCGACGCGCCCCGCC
This sequence comes from Alphaproteobacteria bacterium, assembly GCA_027492655.1. Taxonomy (GTDB): domain Bacteria; phylum Pseudomonadota; class Alphaproteobacteria; order Micropepsales; family Micropepsaceae; genus JADZAI01. Next base: position 7,217 of record JAPUEF010000220.1, read on the forward strand.
TGCTACAGGGCGTCGCGCTTTAGCGCCATTCAATGAACTAGCGCCGACCCAGCCTCAGCCGATCCACGTCCTGATAGAACGAGCGCGCTTCGGTGAGCACGGCCTGACGCCGCGCCTCGTCGGCGGCGTCCTGCGTCAGATGGTTCTGTCCGTTGAAGCGCCAGATCGTGCGCCCGAAGCGTTCGAAGGTTTCAGGCTGCGGCGTGCGCGCATCGATCTCCGCGACCGTCAGATAGAAATGCGCCAGCGGATCGGAGGCCTGACGGTCCTGCTCGGCATGCCACGCCACCTTGCGCGCCTCGACGCGCGACAGCCACGCCGCGATCCGGTGCCACGACCCCGCGACGACGGCCAGCACGATACAGCCGAAGGCCGTCCACAAGAGATCGGGATTGACCCCGAACATCAGCCGCTCGCCCCCAGTTCGCGCAGATAGGCCCAAGTGTAGAGCCCGGTCGCATGTCCGTCGTCGAAGACGATGCGCACGGCGTAATTCCCCACGCGCTCCATCCGCTCGACCGCGACATTCGCCTTGCCCGTCACCGGCGGCGGCGGCTTGCCGCCATGCCCGCGCACTTCGGCGGAGGGCGATTTCACCCGCAGCGTCTCGGCGGCGATGGCGACGCGCGCGCCGTCGTCGAAATCGATTTCCAGCACGCGCTTCGCACGCACATAACGCAGCTCCACCGGCCACGGCGCCGCACTGGCCGGCGGCGCGCTCATCGCGCCCGGCGCTCCTCGTCGGTCAGCTCGCGCGCTTCCCCGATCAACATGATCGGAATGCCGTCGCGGATCGGAAAGGCGAGGCCCGCCTGACGGCTCACCAGCTCCTGCTTTTCGCGATCATAGCTCAGCGGCCCGCGCGTCTGCGGGCACACCAGAATTTCCAGAAGTTTCGGATCGGCGTCCATGCGGCCCATGCCCTCGGTTCAGTTGATGCTGTCGCCGCCGGGCGCGCCGCCGGCGGTCAGGCCCGCTTCCGCGATCGCCACATCCATCAGCGTCGCGGCGGCGGCGGTGCGTTCCTTCAGATCGCCCGCTTCCAGCAGCGCCTGCTTCTCGGCGGGAGCCAGCGGCGCGAGCATCGCGAAGGCGTTGATCAGAACCTCCACCGGCGCTTTTTCCACCCAGTCCCAGTCGATCTGGACCGCGATGGCTTTCAGATACACCCGCAGCGTCGCCAGATAGCGGCGGCGGTCGAACGCCGCTTCCTGCGCCTTGGCGTCGGGTTCGCCGAAATCGCCGCCGAACGCCGCGTAGTCGGCGCGCACCTGGCGATACGGCGTCATCACCGTCAGCTCCTCGCCGACCCGGAAACGGCAGATGCCGCGCAGCGAGATCACCATCCGCCCGTCGTCGGTCTCGCCATATTGGGTGATGCGCCCGGCGCAGCCCACCGCATGCAGCTGAGGCCGCTTGCCCTCGTTACGCGGCTGGATCATGCCGATGATGCGCTGCGTCCGCATGGCGT
>JAPUEF010000221.1:0-4993 GCA_027492655.1 Alphaproteobacteria bacterium
GCCAGTCGGCGCCGCCCGGCACGATGGGCTGGAGCGATTTCATGCGGCTGGTCCACCCCGAAGACGGGCCGCCGCTGCGCCATGCGCTGGATCAGGCGCGCCGGTCGCGCCGCCCCTCCAGCGCTGCGGTGCGGCTGGCCCATGGCGAGGGCCGCTGGACGTGGGTGCGCTTCGTGCTGCAGCCCGGAGACGGCGCGGCGATTTCAGGCGTCGCGGCCGACATCAACGACGAGCGCGAAGCCGAGGCGAAGCGCTCCGCCGCCGAAGTGCGCCTGCGCGAGACCATCGAGAACGCGCCGCAGGGCATCGTGCTGTGGGACCGCAACCAGCGGCTCGTCACCAGCAATCGCCGCTTCCGCGAGTTCACCGGCCTCGCCGAGATCGACGCCGAACCCGGCGCGGGACGCCGCGCGGTCATGGGATCGCTGCTGGAGCCGGGCGAGACGCCGACAGCCGGCGGCAACCCGCAGCGCTGGCAGGTGCGCAAACTGGAAGGTCTGCCCGACGGCAGCGACGAATTGCTGCTGATCGACGGGCGCTGGCTGCACGCCTCGCACCGCACCACTTCGGACGGCGGCGAGCTTTCGGTCTTCACCGACGTGACGACGATGAAGAACCAGGAAGCCGAACTGAACCGGCGCGAGCTGGAATTGCGCGAGGCGGTGAAGGGGCTGGAGAAGTCGCAGGGCCTGCTGGAGCGGCAGGCGACCGAACTGACCAAGCTGACCGGCCGTCTGGAGACCGAGAAGCAGCGCGCCGAGGAGGCGAACCACGCCAAGACCGAGTTCCTGGCGAATATGAGCCACGAGCTGCGCACGCCGCTGAATGCGATCATCGGCTTTTCCGAGATCATGGGCGCAGAGCTGTTCGGCCCGCTGGGCCACCCCAAATATGTCGAGTATGCACGCGACGTCGTGACCAGCGGCCAGGGTCTGCTGGAATTGATCAGCGACATTCTGGACATGTCGAAGATCGAATCCGGCGAAATCCGCCTTGCGCCCGAGACGCTGGACGTCGCCGGCGCGGCGGCGGAGGCGGTTCGCATGATCGGCCCTCGCGCGCAGGATAAAGGCGTGAAGCTTCTGGTCGATGTGCCGGACGATCTTTCCGCCCATGCCGATCCACGCGCCGTGAAGCGGGTGCTGCTGAACCTCCTGTCCAACGCCGTGAAGTTCACCGAACGCGGCGGCGCGGCGCGCGTGCGGGCGCGCAGCCATGGCGGCTTCGCGGTGATCGCGGTGGAGGATACCGGCGGCGGCATCGACCCCGCCGACATCCCGAAGCTGGGAAAGCCGTTCGTGCAGCTTGAGCGGGCGGGCGGCGACAAGGCGCGCGGCACCGGGCTGGGGCTGGCGGTCGCCAAGGCGCTGATCGATCTGGGCGGCGGCGGCCTGGCGATCGAAAGCGCGCCGGGCCGGGGAACCATCGTGCGGTTCACCATACCGCTGCAGGAAAACGCCGCCTGAGCGCGGCCGGTTAACCCTTAGCTTAACCTTTCGATGATTTGGCGCGGCGCGCAGGCCAGTGTGCGGGTGAATCGGTATCCGCGCCCCACATGGCACGCTTCCTTGTCTTCATTGCGCTTCTCGCTTCCAGCTTCGCCATCGGCGCGGCGCGGGCAGAGGCATGGCCGCGCACCGTCATCGTCGTCACCGACGGCGCGCCCGACGGCATGGCCGCGCGCATGGCTGCGCCGGCGCTGGCGCGGCTGGGATTGGTGAGCGAAATCTATCGGGTGGACAGCGGCCTGCCCGATCTCGCCGCGCGTCACGACATCGCAGGCGTGCTGATCTGGCTAGACGAGGGACGTGTCGCGGATGGCGCGGGGTTCCTGGCCTGGGTGCGCGCGCAGACGGGGCGCGGCGTGCCCATCGCCATGACCGGCGCGACGCCGGCCATCGAGGACCGCTTCGGACTCTTCATCGCGCTGGGACTGCTCTATTCGGTGGAGCAGAGGCCCTATACCTACGACCTCGCGGCGGTGACGAAAGACGAAAGCGTGGTCGAGACGGGACGACGCTTCGGCGGTCTATGGCCGGCGGTCGATCAGTTCCGGCCGCTGGAGCCGCCGGCCAGCGACGCCGCGCTGCTGCTTCAACGCGGCACGGATTCGACCGACCGCACCGCGCCGGTGATCTTCACGCCGCGCGCCGCCTATGCCGCGCCCGGCTATGCCGTGTGGCGCAGCGCCGACCGGCGCGAGGCGCGCTGGATGATCGATCCGGCGGCGTTCTTCGCGCGCGCCTTTCGCCTGCCCTTGAGGCCGATCCCCGATGCCGGCCTGATCAACGCGCGGCGCATCTTTCAACCGACGCTGGCTCCGGCGGACGACGAAGCCGCACGCGAAGTGACGCGGGTGGGCGCGAACCTGAAACGGCCGCAACCGATCGACGTCCTGCTGGATCGGCCGACAAGCGGATCGACGGTGGCGAGCTGCGGCGCAGCCGGGCGGGCGCGGTTCTTCGGCTACGATGCGCTGCTGGAGGCTGGCGGCGGCGGCGCGTTCGCGCCGGTCGTCACCATGTGCGCAGGCGGCGCGGCGGGCGCGCGCGACATGCTGCTGGCGGCCTATGACTATGCCGCAGCGCATCCGCTTTTCACCGCCGACATGCGTTCGGAGCTGATCGAGAGCGGCTTCAGCGCAGCCGCGATCGAGCCTGACGGCGATCTCGCCTGGCGCGTCCGCAATCGCGGCGGGGTTCAGACCATGCGCTTCGACGCGCCGGCCGGCTTGCGGCTGGACTGGACGCGCAGCGAGGGCGTTCTCGGGGCGGCGCTGGTGGACGGCGCGCTGGTCGCCTCGCTCGATCCTGAGGCCGATGCGCCGCTGATCGCACTGACCCGCGCACCGTTCGAGCCGCCGCCGTTCGCGGTGCTGGTGGAATCGCGCTGGAGCGTTTCGGGTCTGGCGCGCGATGCCGACAATGCCGCGATGCATGTGCAGGGCTACGGCCCCGGCGACATGGTGTGGCAGGTCGAGCCGCGTTCGGAGTGGGAGATCCGCTTCCAGCCGACCGACGGCGAGATGTGGCGCTGGCGGGTCGCGGTGGGCGAAGATGGCCTCATCCGCTTCTCGTTGCCGCCACACGGGCGGAACGGCGCGTCGCTGGCGATGGAGCGGCAGGATTACGCGGGGGCCGGACCATGAGCCGTCGGCCGCCGCAAAGCTCGCTGCGCTTCCTGTCGGCCATCCCGCTGGTGGTGATGGCGCTGGCTTTGCTGGTGCTGGGCGTGCAGCGGACGACTCCGCCCGTCGCGGCGGTGCCGCTGGATATCGGACAGACGCTGATCGCCGAAGGCCGGATCGACGATGCCCTGGTCTGGTATCGCGGGCTGGCGCGCGACGGCGATCCGGCGGCGTTGCGGGCGCTGGCCGCGACCGCCGATATCGTCGGCGATACGCCAACCCGCGCGGAGGCGATGCGCCGTCTGGTGCGCGATGGCAGCGCGACTCTGGACGAACATGTCGAAGCGGCGCGCCTGCTGGCCGCGACCGGGGCGCTGCATCCGGCGCTGACCGTGCTCTACAACGCCGAGCGCCGCTTCGCCGGGGCGCTGGACGAACGGTTCCTCGCTTTCTACGCCGCGCTGGCCCGGGATGCGGCGCGCAAGGATGTCGCCCTGCCCCTCGCCCGGCGGATGTGGACGACATCGAATTCCGAGGGCGTTCTGAAGATTCTGGTCAGCCTGTCGGGCGCATGAGCAGCCGGTTTCGCTTGCGGCGCGGCTTGCGCGGCCTCTAAACCTTTCAGGCATGACCGCAGAGACGCCTCGAAGCCGATCCGCGCTGCGCGCCTTTCTGTCCAGCGAATCGGCTGGCGGATTGATCCTGATGGCCAGCGCCGCCGCCGCGCTGATCGTCGCCAACTCGCCGCTGGCGGAGACGTATTTCAGCGCGCTGCACGCCTATATCGGTCCGCTCAGCGTCTCGCACTGGATCAACGATGCGCTGATGGCGGTGTTCTTCCTGCTGGTCGGGCTGGAGATCAAACGCGAGTTTCTGGACGGACAGCTGGCGACATGGTCCCGGCGCGCCTTGCCGGGCATCGCCGCGCTGGGCGGCATGGCGGCGCCGGCGGCGATCTATGCGGCGCTGAACTGGGGACATGCCGAAACGCTGGGCGGCTGGGCGATTCCGACCGCCACCGACATCGCCTTCGCGCTGGGCATCCTGTCGCTTCTGGGCGACCGCGTGCCGGTTTCGCTGAAAGTGTTCCTGACGGCGCTGGCGATCATCGACGATCTGGGCGCGGTCATCATAATCGCCGTCTTCTACACCAGCGGCATCTCGCTCGCCTGGCTGGGCGGCGCGATGGCTGTTTTGGTTTTGCTGATTGCGCTGAACCGCGCCGGCGTGGCGCGGCTGGGGGTCTATCTTCTGCTGGGCGCGGCATTGTGGTTTCTGGTTCTGAAATCGGGCGTCCACGCGACCATCGCGGGGGTGGCGCTGGCGATGACCGTTCCGTTGCGGGCGCGGCCCGGAACGCCGGGCGATCCCGGGGTGACGCCGCTGCACCGGCTTGAGCATGCGCTCCATGCGCCGGTCGCGTTCTTCATCATTCCGGTGTTCGGCTTTGCGAATGCCGGCGTCTCGTTCGCTGGCGTGACCGCGTCGGCCCTGATCGAGCCGCTGACGCTGGGCGTCGCGGGCGGCTTGCTGCTGGGCAAGCTGGTCGGCGTCTATGGTTTTTCGGCGCTAGCGATCCGCGCCGGGATCGCCGAACGCCCGGCGCACGCCACGCGAATGCAGATGCTGGGCGTCGCGCTGCTGTGCGGGGTCGGCTTCACGATGAGCCTGTTCATCAGCCTGCTGGCTTTCGACGCACGCCCGCTGCTTCAGGACGAGGCGAAGCTGGGTATCATCTGCGGATCGGTTCTGGCGGGCGTGCTTGGCTATCTCGTGCTGCGCGCGCAGCCGAGGCGTGCGGGGCCAGCGCCCGGCGCCCGGGGGGGCGGGGAGTGATACCAGTCGGTTTCATTCGGCCGGGTAGTG
>JAPUEF010000221.1:5003-8520 GCA_027492655.1 Alphaproteobacteria bacterium
CGGCGGCGGCCCCGCGCGGGCGGGGGCCTGCGGGCGGACGCCTCGGAGGGCGGCTAGAGATACCAGTCGTATTCATGCGCCGGGATCGTGGCGACGAAGCGCTTGTATTCGGTGCGCTTGGCTTCGGCATAGACATCGACATAGCCGCCGAGCGCGGCGCGCAGGATGCGGCCGTTCTGCAGTTCGTCGAGCGCCCATAGCACTTCGAACGGCACGGTCGGGTCGGCGAAGTCCGAGGCGTTGCCTTCGTGCGGCGGGCCGGGATCGATCTTGTTGTCGATGCCGTGCTTCATGCCCGTGAGGATGGCCGCAAGCACCAGATACGGATTGGCGTCGGCCCCCGAAACGCGGTGTTCGACGCGCGTGGCGTCGTCCTTGCCGGCCGGAACGCGAAGCCCCGTCGAACGGTTGTTGATGCCCCAGCGGCGGTTCACAGGCACGAACAGGTTCGGCACGAAACGCCGGTTGGCGTTGGCGTTGGGGGCGAAGAAAGCCATCGCCTCGTGCATCGAGGCGGCGAGGCCGCCGATGGCGTGGCGCATCAGCGGCGTGAGGCCGGGCCGGGCGGCGAAGGCGTTCTCGCCGTCGCGCATCAGGCTTACATGGACATGCATGCCGCTGCCCGCCATGCCGGCATAGGGCTTCGCCATGAAGGTCGCTTCCATGCCCTGCTCGCGCGCCACATGCTTGATGAGCGGGCGGAGCAGCGCGGCGTGGTCGGCCGCCGCCATCGGATCGTCGACATGGTTCAGGTTGATCTCGAACTGGCCCGGCGCGTATTCGGCGACCGCCGTGGTGGCGGGCAGTTTCTGGCGCACGCATTCCTCGGCGACGGCGTCGAGGAAGCGCTCATAGCGGTCGAGATCGTAGATGCCGTAAACCGAAATCGCCTTTTCGCGTACCCCGGTCGTCGGGCAGATCGGCGGCTGAGGCAGGCCGCTGGCGGCGCGCTGCGGATCGATCAGGAAGAATTCCAGTTCGAAGGCGATCACCGGCTTGAGGCCGGTCATCGCGAACTGCTCGACGGCCAGCGCCAGCACGTTGCGCGGCTCGACGTCGCTGGCCTCGCCTTCCGGGCCGTTCAGGGTCATCAGAACCTGAGCGCGGCGATGGGGCGGTTTGCCCACCGTCACAAGCGTGCCGGACAAAGGATAGGCTGTGCCGTCGGGGTCGCCGTCGCCGAAGCCACGGCCCAGCGGATCGGTCATCTCGCCACGGGCGTCGAGCATGAAGATGTCTTCCGGCATCTGAAGGCCGGAGGTGAAGAGGCTTCGCGCCTCTTTCAGCGGCACGCGCTTGCCGCGAAAAGTGCCGGAAAGATCGACGAATACGGCGTCGATGAAGGAAATATCGGGATGTTCGGAAACGAAAGCGTCGAATTCGGCGGCGGAAGCGATTGGCTCTGTGATTGTGTTCGGCATGATGCCCTTCTGGCTGGAACCTGCACCTTAAGCCGCCGTTGTCGAACGGGGCAACTCGGGCCGGTTGGTGCAGTGCGGCATGCCGAGCGGCGGGCGGGACCGCCGCTCAGAACCGGAAACGGACACCACGATTGACGCCTTGGCCCATTCCGGCCACTTTTTAAGAGTCTTTTGGCCAAGCGTGCGGCCCCACCCCTCATTCGGAGGCGTCATGTCATCCCTGAAGTCCATTCTTCTCGCCAGCTCGATCGGTCTGGCCGCGCTTTTTGCGCCGGCCGCCGCGCAGGATGGCGAAGTCACACTCTTCACGTTCGAGACGCTGGCGAACGATCCGCTGCTGACAGAATACGTCGCCAAGTACGGCGCCAAGCCGAACACCGCCGTCTTCGCCGACGAGGACGAGGCGTTCGCGAAAATGCGCGCCGGCTATGCGCCGGATGTGATGGGCCCCTGCTCGTATGAATTCGGCCGCTGGCAGGAAGCCGGTCTGCTGCAGCCGATCGACGTGACCAAGCTGAAATACTGGCCGGTGATCGCGCAGACGCTGAAGACCATTCCGGGCGCGATGGCCGACGAGACCCATGCCTGGTTCGTGCCGCAATACTGGGCGCAGACGTCCGTCACCTATCGCAAGGATCTGGCCCCGGAATACGCCGCGAACGAAAGCTGGAAGATTCTGTTCGACCCGAAATACCAGGGCAAGGTCGCGGCGCTGGAAGGCGTGGACGACACCGTCACGCTGGTGGCCAAGTCGATGGGCATCGATCCCTACAAGATGAGCGATGAGCAGTGGACCGAAGTGCAGGGCAAGCTGCGCGAGCTGGTCGCCAATGCCGGCGTCATCACCACGGACCAGTCGACCATCGCGCAGGGCCTGACCTCGGGCGATCTCGTCGCCGCGATCACCTGGTCGGACAGCTGGGCGACGCTGAAGAACGAAGGCGTCGATGTCGGCTTTATGAACCCGCCCGATACCGGCCGCTTCACCTATGTGTGCGGCTTCACGCTGCACAAGGACGCGAAGAATCTCGAAAAGGCCTACACGCTGATGGATAGCGGCCTGACCGAAGAGGCGGCGCGCTATCTCGTCACCGAATACTCGAACGGCTCGGCCAACGTGGAAGCGATGGCCAAGCTGTCCGACGACGAGCTGAACAATGCCGGCCTGCCGCGCGACGTGGAGAAATTCCTGTCGACCGGCACCTATCAGGTGCGCCTGCCGAACAAGGACGCGATCATCAAGGCGTGGGCGGATATCCGCGCCGGCCTGTAATCAGCGCCCTTCGCATTCAAAGAAAAAAGGCCCCGGAGCGATCCGGGGCCTTCGTCATGTCAGGGCGTGGGAGCCGGGGTTTCCGCCGGCGGCGGGGGCGGCGGCTCGTCGATACGCTCGTCCGGCGGCGGCGCGTCCGGCGGCGGCATTACGGCGTCATCACCCGGCGGAGGCGGCGGCGGATCGTCGTGGCGTTCGCCGCGCGGGTCGTCGTGGCGTTCGCCGCGCGGGTCGTCGTGGCGCTCGCCGCGCGGGCCAGGGCCGTCATCGTGGCCGGGGCGGCCGCGACGCGGCGGCTTGCGGAGATCCTTGACCTTCTCGCGCACCAGCATGCGCTCGGCCGCCGTCAGATTCTCGGCCATCTCTACGATGATGGCTCCGGTTTCGGTCGCGAGCGCGGCATCCGCATCGCGGGTCGCCGTCACCGCCGCCTTGAGCGCCGCGACATCCAGAGGATCTGCGTCCAGCGCCTGACGCATCGCGCTCCGCGCCTCGCGGGCCGCCTTCCACAGCTCGCGCACCTTGTCGGCATGGGCTTCGCGAATCTTCTTCACCTTCGCGGCCGTCTCGTTCGGCAGGACGCGCTCGATCTGGGCCGGGAGCCAGCCGCCCATCGGCCCGCCTTCGGCATCGCGGCGGAACTCGTGGATGCGCCACATACCCAGCGCGAGCACGGTGATCAGCACCACGTTCAGGAAAAGCGACGCGTAAAGCGGCCAGCGGCGCGGCTTCTGCGTCTGGACAGTCGTTACATCACTCACAGCACATCCTCCTCGGACCATCCTTCACCGCCGCTGAGCGGCGTGAGGGTCGTGTCGTCACC
>JAPUEF010000222.1:0-5511 GCA_027492655.1 Alphaproteobacteria bacterium
TCTCGATCAGGGTCGCCTTGGTCACCTGATAGGGAATCTCGGTGACGATGAGCGCCTCGCGCTCCTTGCGCATCTGCTCGACTTCGACCTTGGCGCGCAACAGCACCGAGCCGCGCCCCGTCGTATAGGCCGAGCGGACGCCGGCGCGCCCGAGAATGGCGCCGCCGGTGGGAAAATCCGGGCCTTTGATGAAGTTCAGCAGCGTCTCGTCGCGCGCGGCGGGCGTCTTGATGAGATGGGCCAGCGCATCGCAGATCTCGCCCACATTGTGCGGTGGGATGGAGGTCGCCATGCCGACCGCGATGCCGGCCGCGCCGTTCGCCAGCAGGTTCGGGAACGCCGCCGGCATGACCACCGGCTCGTCGTTTTCCTGATTGTAGGTCGGGCGGAAATCGGCCGCGTCTTCGTTGATGCCTTCCAGCATCGCAGTGGCGACGGCGGTAAGGCGCGCTTCGGTGTAGCGGTAGGCGGCGGCGTTATCGCCGTCGATCGAGCCAAAATTGCCCTGCCCGTCCACGATCGGATAGCGGACGGCGAAATCCTGCGCGAGGCGGACCATGGCGTCGTAGATCGATTGGTCTCCGTGCGGGTGATACTTGCCGATCACGTCGCCGACGACCGTGGCGCTCTTCTTGAAGGGCGAGGTCGGCGAAAGGTTCAGCTGGCCCATCGCATAGAGAATGCGGCGATGCACCGGCTTCAGGCCATCGCGCACATCCGGCAGCGCGCGGGCGGTGATGGTCGAGAGCGCATAGGCGAGGTAACGCTCGCTCAGGGCGCGGGCGAGCGGCTCGTCGCGGATATCGTCTTCACGAGGCGGTTGGGGAGCGACGGTACGGGCCATGAGAATCAATTAAAACTTGTAAGCCCAAGCGGATAGCCGCCCCCTGCCCGCCCCGTCCAGCGTTCGAACTAGGCGACCGAAACGACGACCTTGCCGATGTGCCGGGCGGCTTTCAGATGTTCGAAGGCGGCCTTCGCCTCGCCGAACGGGAAGACCTTGTCGATCACCGGCTTGAGACGCCCGCCCGCCACCACCCGCGCCAGATCTTCCAGGCCGGCACGGTCGCCCACACCGATGGAGCGCACGGTCGCGCCGCTTCCCTTGAGCTGGAAATAGTCCATGCCGGGATTGTCAGAGGTCAGGAAGCCTACCAGAACCACCTCGCCGCCCCAACGGACGGCGGTGAGCGACTGGTTGACCGTTCCGGCGCCGCCGACCTCGACCACGCAATCGACGCCCAGGCCGCCGGTAATCTGCTTTTTTACGTGCGCGCCCCACGCGGGAATGGCGGCGTAATTTACGACGTGATCGACGCCGAGCGATTTCAACACCTCGCCCTTGCGGTCGCTGGAAGTCGTGCCGATCACCGTCGCCCCGAATAATTTGGCCAACTGAACGGCGAAAACCGAAACGCCGCCGGTTCCAAGGGTCAACACGGTATGCCCGGCGCGGATCGGCGGGTGGCCGGAAAGCGACGTCCAGGCCGTGAGACCCGCGCAAGGCAGCGTGCTGGCTTCCTCGAACGACACGCCTGGCGGCACGGCCACCACCGCTTCCTGCGAACAAAGTTTGTATTCGGAGAGCCAGCCGTCCTGATGGCTGCCATAGACCTCACCGCCCATCGTCCGGTGCGGCCGACCGCCGAACCATCGCGGGTGGAAGGTGCTCATAACCCGGTCGCCGGGCTTCCAAGCCGTCACGCCCTCACCGACCGCCACGATTTCGCCAGCGGCATCGCTGCACGGCACCAGGCCTGGCGTAACCGCGTGGACGTAGTTGCCGAGAACCACCGACAGATCGCGATAGTTGAGCGATACGGCGTGGATGCGCGTGACGACCTCGCCCCGCTGCGGCGTCGGAACGGGTTCGTCGTGAAGCGCGAGATCGTCGAGGCTGGAGAGCCGATCAAATCGATACGTCTTCATAACACTCGGTTTAAGAGTGACTTCGCCACAAGGTCAACGAAGATGCCGCGCGCGGCGGGGATCACGCGCCCATGTGGGGCGAGCACCGACTGGTCCAGAAAATGGCCGGTCAGGCGCAGTCCGGCGGCGATGGCAGGCCCGTCCGCCTCGCCGGCCTGCCGACCCAGCAGGAAACCCGGCAACGGCAGGAGGCGGTCGCCATAAGGCGCTGCCGCCTCGCGCGAGACGGCGCGGCCTGTGCGCGGCGAAACATGGGTCAGATCGTCGGTGACGCCGGTGACGGCGCAGCTCGCGAGATCGAGCCCGAAGCCCAGATCCTGGATGAGGCCCAGTTCCCATTTCACATAGACGGCGGCCGCCGTCGTCAACGGCGCGCCGGTCAGGGTTTCGATGAGGATGCCGGTTGCTTCAAACACGTTGGGATGCGGCTCCCGTTCGGGGAGGGAAGCGGTGGCCACCGCGGCGGCGGCGGCCAGCCCGGCCAGCGCACCCCGGCTGTCCAACGCCAGCGCGGCGTAGGGACGCGCCAGCTCCAGCGTGTAGTTGCCGAGTTGATCCGCCAGCCTGGCGCGCCATTCCAGGCTCACAAGATTGCCGGTCTGGATGTCTGCCCGGCGGCTCCGCGCCAGACCGCCTTTCAGCAAGCCAAGATGCCGGCCATGACGCTCGGTCAGGACATCAAGGATCGCATCGGATTCGCCGAACCGAGCGGCGGAAAGCACGATGCCCTGATCCTGCCAGTCCACACGGGCCTCAGAAATTCAATGAGATGATCGCCGCAATCATCTGATTTTACGCCTTAAAGTCGATCCCGATCTCGTCGTAGACGCCGCGCTCGTCGGCCCAGCCGCTCTTCACCTTCACGTTGAGGAAGAGGTGGACCTGTCGGTCGAGTACGCTGCCGATCTGCTTGCGCGCGGCGGCGCCGATGGCTTTCAGCGTCGCTCCAGCCTTGCCGATGACGATGGGCTTCTGCCCGTCGCGATCGACCAGGATCACCTGATCGATCCGCACCGAACCGTCGGGCCGGTCTTCCCACGCCTCGGTCGTCACATGGATCGCGTAGGGAAGCTCGTCGTGCAGCCTGAGATAGATCTGCTCGCGGGTGATCTCTGCGGCCAGCATGCGACCTGTGATGTCGGCTGTCTGATCTTCCGGGAAGAACCACGGTCCTGGTTCGGCCTTCGCGGCCAGCCAGGTCCGCAGCCGGTCGATGCCGCTCCCCTTGGTCGCCGAGACCATGAAGGTCTCGCTGAACGGGAAAGCGGCATTCAACTTGCCCGCGAGTTCCAGCAGGCGCTCGCGCTTCAGGGCATCGACCTTGTTGAGGACGAGCGCAGCCCCCCGTCCCTGCTTCTTCAGCCCCTCGATGATGCGGTCGGTGTCCTGCGCGCCCAGACCCGCCGGGCGGGCGTCGAGGTCGGCGGCGTCCACGATCACCAGAACCGCGTCGGCGTCTTCCGCTCCGGCCCAGGCCGCCCCCACCATAGCGCGGTCGAGGCGGCGCTTGGGCTGGAAGATGCCGGGCGTATCGACCAGCACGATCTGAGCTTCGCCCTCGATCATCACGCCGCGCACGCGCATGCGGGTGGTCTGTACCTTGTGCGTGACGATCGTGACCTTGGCCCCGACCAGGCGGTTCACGAGCGTGGACTTGCCGGCATTCGGGGCGCCGATGACGGCGACGATCGCGGAGCGGCTGTTTTGTAGGGTCATTGTCCGGTCTTCAATTTGGTGAGCAGCGCCGCAGCGGCATTGCGTTCGGCCTCGCGCTTGGATGCACCCTCGCCCCGCGCCAAGCCCGCGCCTTCCACCGCCACTTCGACGACGAAGCGGGGTGAATGAGCCGGGCCGGAGCTGTCGATGGTGCGATAGACCGGCAGGGCGCGGCCAAGATCTTCACGGGCCTGCGCCCATTGCTGGAGTTCGGACTTCAGGTCGGTCGCGACAGTGACGCTGGCGTCGAAATCGGCGGCCCATTCCTTCAGGATGAAACGCGATGCGGCGTCCATGCCGCCGTCGAGATAGAGCGCGGCGATCACCGCCTCGCAGGCATTGCCCAGCAGGCTGATGCGCGCCTGCCCGGTCCGCATCCGTTCGCCCGGCGCGAGCAGAAGATGCGGGCCAAGCCCCACCGCCTCGCCGATCTTCGCGCAGGTTTCTTTGCGCACGAGGGCGTTCAGGCGGATCGCCAGTTCCCCTTCGGCGGCGTTCGGGAAGCGCGCGATCAGTTCGTTCGCGACGACGAGGCCGAGGACGCGGTCGCCCAGAAACTCCAGCCGTTCATTGGAGCGCGCACCGGCTGCACTGGCATGCGTAAGCGCCAGCTTCAGCAGCGTCCTATCCTTGAAGTCATGGCCCAGCCGGGCGTTCAGATCGGCGCTCATTCGAGGCTGCGGAATATCCGCTCCCAACGCACCGCCGAAGGCCATTTCCAGAATTCCAGAAAGCCCGCCGAGCCGTCGGCAGAAAAGAAGATCGCCTCAGCCCGGCCCACGAGGTTCACGTTCGGCACGTAGCCGACATCGTCGGAGCGGCTGTCGGTGGAGTTGTCGCGGTTGTCGCCCATCATAAAGTAGTTGCCCTGGGGCACGAGGAATTCCCGCGTATTGTCGCCGGCGCTCGCCTCGTAGGTATCGATGATGTCGTGGCTGCGTCCTCCAGGCAGGGTTTCGCGATAGCGCTTTGCTTCCTTTTTCGCGCCGAACGGTCCGTCGACCTCGACCGCCTCGACGAAGGATTGCGGCGCGGCCTCGCCGTTGATGTAGAGGATGCCCTTCTTCACCTGAACGCGGTCGCCCGGCAGCCCGACGACGCGCTTGATGTAGTCGGTGGAATTGTCGCGCGGCAGCTTGAAGACCACGATGTCGCCACGCTGCGGCTCGGCGGCGAAGATGCGGCCGGAGATCAGAGGCAAGCCGAACGGCAGCGAGTAGCGGCTGTAGCCATAGGCGTATTTATTGACCCAGACATAGTCGCCGACCAGCAGCGTATCGACCATGGAGCCGGTCGGAATATTGAAGGGTTGCCACAGAAACGTGCGCACGCCGACGACGATCAACAGCGCGTAGATCAGCGTCTTGGCGACCTCGGCGAGAATGCGCGGCTGGCGCGGCAAGGCGACGGGACTATCGGTTGTCATGGCCCTTCAACGGGCAAGACAGGCCCGACATCCCGACTATACCAGATTCCGGTCAGTGAATGGACTGGAACAGGCGATCCCAGCGGATCGCGCCCGGCCAGTTCCACACCTCATACCATTCGGTCTTGCTGCCGTCCCAAGACGGGAAAACGCCGACCGCGCGCCCGACAAGGTTGTCGAAAGGCACGAAGCCGACGCCGTTCTGTTCAGGCCAGCGGCTGTCGAGCGAATGATCGCGGTTATCGCCCATCATAAAATAGTGGCCCGGCGGAACTTCGTATTCGGGGGTGTTGTTGGGGTCGAAGCCTAGTTGCGCACGGCCGCCGGGCTCGCGCAGGATAAAATGCGTGAGACCGTTCGGAAGAGTCTCGCGATATTTGAGGATTTTCTGCGTCGAACGGCCGGTTTCGGAAACTGCTCCCTGTGTCTGCTTCTGGCCG
>JAPUEF010000222.1:5521-8377 GCA_027492655.1 Alphaproteobacteria bacterium
GCGCTTCACCGGCTGGTTGTTGATGTGCAGGATGCCGTCGATCATCTGGATGCGATCGCCCGGCAGGCCCACGAGGCGCGTGATGTAGTCGGTGGAGTTGTCGCGCGGCAGTTTGAAGACGATGACGTCGCCCAGCGTCGGCTCGGAGGCGAAAATGCGCCCCTCGAACAGATCGGGGCTGAACATGATCGAGTGCTTGGAATAGCCGTAGGAGAACTTCGTCACCCAGACGAAGTCGCCCACCAGCAGCGTATCCACCATCGACGAGGACGGGATGCGGAACGGCTGCAGCAGGAACGAGTAGATCCCGACCACGAGCAGCAGCGGGTAAACGATGGTGGAGATGATCTCACGCACCCATCCGCGCGGTTTGCGCTGCTTGCGGGTCTGAACGGCGTCGGTCAAGCGTCTGGTCCTGAAATGCGGGCGGCTGGCCTAGCAAGAGACCCGGCGGCCCCTGTCGGTCAAGGGGAAGTCTCGGGAACCGCGACGATCATCACGATAGCTTGCGCGAGCGGATACTCGTCGGTGAGGGTCACATGGATGTCGGCCCGCATGCCGGGCGGCGTCATATCCTTGAGCCGGGCCGCTGCGCCGTTCGTCAGGGCCAGGGTCGGACGGCCCGAAGGCGCGTTCACCACGCCGATATCCTTGGCATAGACGCCCCGGCGGAACCCGGTTCCAAGCGCCTTGGAGGCGGCTTCCTTGGCCGCGAACCGCTTGGCGTAGCTGCCCGCGCGCTGGGCCCGCCGTTCGGAGCGGCGGATTTCGATCTCGGTGAAGGTCCGCGCGATGAACCGTTCGCCGAAACGCTCCAGAGTCTTTTCGATCCGGCGGATGTCGCAGAGATCGTTGCCGAGGCCGAGGATCATCATGCGCGGGCTTCGTCCATCAATCTGCGCATGCGGCGGATCGCCGGGTCGAGGCCGGTGAAAATCGCCTCGCCGATGAGGAAATGCCCGATATTCAGCTCGTGGATTTCGGGAATGCCGGCGATCGGCTTGACGTTATCGAAGGTCAGCCCATGGCCGGCGTGAACTTCGAGGCCGAGATCGGCGCCGATCCGCGCGGCGTCGCGTATCCGGGCGAGCAGCCGCTCCGTGCGCGCCGCGTCGCCGTCGAGCACGGCGTGGGCATAGGCGCCGGTGTGAAGCTCCACCACCGGCGCGCCCAGCATAGCGGCGGCGCGTAACTGCGCCGGATCGGGCTCGATGAACAGCGAAACACGGATCGACGCCTCGCCCAGCCGGCGGATGATGGGCGCGAGGTGATTGTGCTGGCCGACGGCATCGAGCCCGCCCTCGGTCGTCCGCTCCTGGCGGCGTTCCGGCACGATACAGGCCGCGTGCGGGCGATAATGCAGCGCGATGGACAGCATCTCGTCCGTCGCCGCCATCTCCAGATTGAGCGGCAGCGCGATGGTTTCGCTGAGCGCTGCGATGTCGGCGTCGGTGATGTGCCGCCGATCTTCACGCAAATGGGCGGTGATGCCGTCGGCGCCGGCGTCGGCGGCGACCTTGGCCGCCAGCAGCGGATCGGGATGCGCGCCGCCGCGCGCGTTACGGACGGTCGCGACGTGATCGATATTGACGCCGAGACGCAGGGTCATGCGAGGCCGCGGCTGCCCGGTTTCACCGCCGGAGTGCCGGCCAGATGCGGCGGCAGCTTGTCGGCCTCCCAGGCCGGAATTTTCAGGCTGGCGAGCGCGATCAGCTTGACGCCCAGCTTCGCCTTGCCGCCCGAGCGATCGATGAGGCAGGCCTCCGCCGCGACCTTCGCGCCGGTGGCCTTCACGGCCTCGATGCATTCGCGCGACGACAAGCCGGTCGTCACGATGTCTTCGACGATGAGGACACGCATCGTCTTGTCGAGATGGAAGCCCCGGCGCAGCACGAACTGTCCGTTCTCGCGCTCAACATACATGGCGGGCAGACCCATCGCGCGTCCCATCTCGTAGCCGGGAACGATGCCGCCCACCGCCGGCGAGACGATGGCGTCGATACGGCCCGTCACCTGTTCGCGCACTTTGGCGGCGAGCGCCTTGGCCAGCCTGGCGGTGCGTTTAGCGTCCTGGAAGACCAGCGCCTTCTGGAGGAACGTGTCGCTGTGCAGGCCGCTGGAGAGCACGAAATGCCCTTTCAGCAGCGCGCCGGCCTTCTGGAATTCTTTCAGAACCTGTTCGGGCGTCATGGGCGGCCTCGGGGGCTGGGTTGCGTCGCGGCGGTTTTAGGCCAGAGCCGGGCGGCCCGCTAGCCGCGCACGCGCTCCACCGCGCCGACGACCGGCGATGCCCTGAGCGCCGTCATGATGTTGGTGACGTGCTTCAGGTCGCGGACGTCGATATCCACCGCGAACTGAAAGAAGGTCGAGGTGCGCTCCACGACTTTCAGGTTCGAGATATTGCCGCCGGCTTTGGCGATGATGGTGCAGAGCGTCGCCAGCGCGCCGCTCTCGTTCTTGAGATCGACCATCAGACGGGCCGTCGCCTCGGGCGCGTCGGCGGCGAAGCTCTCCCAGCCCAGATCGAGCCAGCGGTCGGGTTCGTCCTGCGCGTCGGCGAGCTTGTCGCAGTCGATGGTGTGGACGACGACGCCCTGCCCCGGCTCCATCAGGCCGACGATGCGGTCGCCGGGGATCGGATGGCAGCATTCCCCGAGATGATAGGCGACGCCGGCGGTGAGGCCACGGATCGGAATGAGGCCATGGCTGTGACCGTTAGCGTCGGTTTTCAGCTTGCGTCCGGCCTGGTTGACCGTTTCGGGGAAGACGGCGGCGACGATGTCCTTCAGCGCGACCTGGCCCTGCCCGACCGCCGCGAAAAGGTCTTCGCCCGTCTTGAACTTCAGCCGCTTGATC
>JAPUEF010000223.1:0-4427 GCA_027492655.1 Alphaproteobacteria bacterium
CCCACGCGCGCGGGTCTCCTCCGCCGAGCCCCGCAGCCTCACGCACACGCGGAAAAAGAGGGCCGCCGAACTGAGACTGGCGGCGAGGTTCGGGCTGATTTATTCCCACACTTGCGGCAATCCGGCCCGGAAAGGAAGTCAGGCGTGACGAAAATCCCCGAGGAAGGCGACAAGGCCCCGGCCTTCACGCTGGACCGCGACGGCGGCGGCAGGGTCTCGCTGAAGGACTTCGCGGGCAAGCCGCTGGTGCTTTACTTCTACCCCAAGGACGACACGACGGGTTGCACCCGCGAGGCGCAGGCCTTCTCCGCCGCCGCGCCCGCCTTCAAAAAGGCCGGCGCAGCCCTGCTGGGCCTCTCCAAGGACACCGTGAAGGCGCACGACAAGTTCATCGCGAAATACGAGCTGAAGCTGCCGCTCGCCTCCGACCCGGATGGCGCGACCGTGGAGGCCTATGGTTCCTGGGTCGAAAAGCAGCTTTACGGCCGCAAATATATGGGCATCGACCGCTCCACCTTTCTGATCGACGCCAAGGGCAGGATCGTCCGTATCTGGCGGAAAGTCCGGGTTCCCGGCCATGTGGACGAGGTGCTGGCGGCGGTGAAGGCGCTTTGACGCCGCTGCGCGCCGCATTTCTGGAGACCGACGCACGCGCCAAGGCCCGGGCCGCGCTGGCGCTGACCTCCGGCGCGGGCGAGGCCGGCTGGCCGGACCGGCCCGGCCGCCCTGCCCGGCCCGGCCTCGTCACCGCCCGGGAGGTCAGGAAGCGCTCGCCCGCGACGCCGGAAGGCCGCATCGCGCTGCTCCACGCCCTCGCTCATATCGAGCTGAACGCCATCGATCTGGCCCTGGACATCGTGGGGCGCTTCGCCGCCGCACCCGAGCTTGCCGGTGCAGCCGATGCGTTCGCCGCCGACTGGCTGAACGTGGCGCGCGAAGAGGCCAAGCACTTCCTGATGCTGGCCGACCGGCTGGAGGCGCTGGGCAGTTCCTACGGCGCGCTCGATGCTCATGACGGGCTGTGGCAGACGGCCCTCGCCAGCCGCAGCGATCTGGTCGACCGCCTCGCCATCGCCCCGCTGACCCACGAGGCGCGCGGGCTCGACGTCACCCCGGCGATGATCGAGAAGCTGAAAGGCGCGGGCGATACGGCCAGCGCGGCCCTGCTGGAGGTGATCTATCGCGACGAGATCGGCCATGTCGCGACGGGGTTCCGTTGGTACGGCCATGCCTGCCGCGCCCGGGGCATCGACCCGGAGGCGGCTTTCGCCCCGGCGCTGACGAGAATCGGCCTCGCCCGCCCCCATGCGCCGTTCAACGAGGCGGCGCGCCGGGCGGCCGGACTGACCCCGCCTTTCGACATCACATTTTCCGCCGCGTCAGGCGACAGCCCCTGAATCAGGCGACTCTTTCGAGTCAAGTTAATATTTCGATACGAACTGGCTGTTGCAGCACAGCGATGTTTGATTTTATCAAGCTGTGGCAAACGCGCCGAGGGTTGGGACTAGCCCCGGCGACGCAACGAAGAACGCGGTGGGGACAGTATCCATGACGCTTGGCTTTTGGGCCCGCGCCAGAGAGCGCCTTTCGCGTTTTTTTCCTGAACGCCAGATCTATCACCGCTCGAACGGCCACGTTCAGTTCGTCGTCCTGACGCCCCGCTTCCAGATCGCCGGCGTCGTTCTCGGCTTCGCCTGCCTCAGCTGGATCGCCTATGCCAGCGTCATGACCGCCTTCAAGGACGAGATCGTCGCCTCGAAGGAAGAGAAACTCCGCCAGGTCCAGTCGCGCTACGAGGCGGAAATCGCCCGCATGCGCCTCGACTATGACGACCTCTCGACCAAGCTGGCGCTTGCCGAAGAGCGTTTCGGAACCTCCGTCGCCGCCATCGAAAAGCGCCAGGGCGACCTGCAGACCGCGATGCTGGAGCAGAGCGAAACCGGCGAGGCGCTGGACGAGGTGATGCAGCGCGCCGCCACCGTGCGCGCGCTGGGCCTCGGCCCCGACGCCACGGCTATCTCGTCCGAGGAAGACCCGGAAGCCTCGGGCGGCGAGGAAGAGCACGATCACGGCGACGCGGCCGACACCCTCGCCCCTGCCCCCAAGGCCGAGGCGACGCCCGCAGAAGCCGCGCCCGCCGAGGCCAAGACCTCGCCGGAAGCCGCGCTCGACACGAGCGACATGCCGGTGCCGCTGGCGAAGCCCGAAACCGTGCGCACCGCCGCCGCTGAGCCGGCCATGGAAACCGTCAAGGAAGCCGCCCTGCCGGCCGACTCGTCGGAGTTTCTCGGCAGCGGCCGCAACATGCGGGCGGGCGAAACCTTCGCCGCCCTCGCCGGCCGTCTCGATGCGGTGATCGGCGAACAGCAGACCGCCGCTGCCGGCATCGCCGCCGCCGCGTCCGCCAAGGAAGAGAGCCTGCGCGATATTCTGCAGATCGCCGGCATGAACCCGGACGCCATCGCGCCGCAGGACAAGGACGCCCAGGGCGGCCCCTATATCCCGATGGGCGTCGATGCAGCCAAGGCCGACCTCTTCGCCCGCGATCCCAATCTGGACGTCGCCGACGCGACGCTGGACCGCACCGAGAAACTTCAGACCGCGATGCTGGCGGTGCCGTTCGCCAATCCGCTGCCCTCCGTCGTCCGCATCTCGTCAGGCTTCGGCGGCCGCAGCGATCCGTTCAATGGCGGCCGCGCCTTCCATAGCGGGCTCGATTTCAAGGCGGGCATGGGCGCGCCGGTCGTCGCCACCGCGCCGGGCGTCGTCACCATCGCCGAATGGCATGGCGGCTATGGGCGTATGGTCGAAATCGACCATGGCTATGGCCTGAAAACACGTTACGCTCATTTGAGCTCGATCGACGTCGTCGAAGGCCAGAAGGTGGCTTTCGGAGATAAGGTGGGCGGTCTCGGCAGCACGGGGCGCAGCACTGGCCCCCATCTGCATTATGAGGTCTGGTACGACGGACAGGCCCGCAACCCCTGGAATTATTTGAAAGCAGGCGCGAATGTTCTCCAAAGGCAAGGCACCTGAGGCTCCGGCAAGCAGCTCGACCCCGATGTCAAATCCCATCCCCGCTTCCGCGCCGGCCAAAAAGCCCGGCGGCCGTTCGGCCCCCTCGATCATCTCCGCCGACCTGCTGGTTCAGGGCACGCTGACCAGTCAGGGCGACATGCAGATCGACGGCACGGTGGAAGGCGACATTCGCTCGGTCACGCTGATGATCGGCAACGGCGCCACCGTGAAGGGCGAGATCGTCGCTGAGGAAGTGGTCGTGCGCGGCCGCGTCGAAGGCCGCATCCGCGCGCGCCGCGTGCAGCTCGACGCCACCGCCGTCGTGGTCGGCGACATTCTTCAGGAACAGCTCACCGTCGCCGCCGGCGCGACCTTCGAAGGTTCGTGCCGCCGCTCGAACGATCCGCTGAACCTGCAGGCCCCCACGCCGCAGATCTCGCTGTCGAAGCCCACCGACAAGCCGGCGCTGGTGCAGCCGGAAGCCAAGACCGCCTGAGGCGCAAAGCCGCAACGGCGATGAAAGGGACGCCTCCGGCGTCCCTTTTCTTTTGCGCCCGCGCCATGCTCAACATGGCGGCATGATCACCGGCCTCGACCACATCGTCCTCGTCACGCCATCGCTCGACGCCGGCATCGATGCCTATCGGAAGGTTCTCGGGCGCGAACCGGCTTGGCGTGCGCATCAGGACGGTGCGGCTTCGGCGTTGTTCACAACCGGCAACATCGCGCTCGAACTGCTCGCGCCCGAAAGCGATGGCGCGACAGGCGACGGCATCCGCGCCGCGCTGGCCGATCAGGGCGAAGGTCTCGCCAGCCTTTGCTTCGCAACGGACGATCTGGGCACAACGCGCCACAAGCTCGAACGCCGTGGCCTCAATCCCGGCGAGATCGCGCCTGGTGAGAGCGTCTCGGGCGAAGCGCGCCTGTCATGGCGACGCTTCCGCACCGACAAGACGCTTACCCACGGCATCCGCCACTTCTTCATCCAGCGCGACACGCCCCTGCCCGCATCCGACGCCGCGACGGGCGGCGCCACCGCTCTCGACCATGTCGTCGTCGCGACGCCCGCGCCCGACCGCGCCGCCGCGCTTTACGGCGCGCGCCTCGGCCTTGAGATGGCGCTCGACCGCACCAACCCGTCCTGGGGCATGCGGCTGATGTTCTTCCGCTGCGGCGATCTCATCGTGGAGATCGCCCACCGCCTCGACACGCAGGATGCAGGCGCGCCGGACAGCTTCTACGGCCTCACCTGGCGCACCGACGATATCGATGCCGCCCGCGCCCGCCTCGCCGCCGCCGGTCTCGACGTGTCGAACATCCGCACCGGGCGCAAACCCGGCAGCCGCGTCTTCTCGCTGAAGAACGGCACGCTGAACGTGCCGACCCTGTTTCTCGGGACGTGACGCCTA
>JAPUEF010000223.1:4437-8350 GCA_027492655.1 Alphaproteobacteria bacterium
AAAGGGCTCGGCCCTACTCCAGATCCTCAACCGTGATCTGGTCCGTCCCTTTGATCTTGGCGGCGAGCGAGGCCGCCATGAAGGGATCGAGGTCGCCGTCCAGAACGTCGCTCGGGGTGAAGCTCTCCACGCCCGTGCGCAGATCCTTCACCAGCTGATAGGGCTGCAGAACATAGGATCGGATCTGGTGGCCCCAGCCGATATCCGTCTTGGTCGCGTTCTGCGCATCGGCCAGCGCCTCGCGCTTCTTCAGCTCGGCCTCGTAGAGCCGTGCACGGAGCATCTTCCAGGCTTCCGCCTTGTTCTTGTGCTGCGAGCGTTCGCTCTGGCACGCCACCGTAATGCCGGTCGCGAGATGCACGATACGCACCGCGGACTCGGTCTTGTTGACGTGCTGACCGCCCGCGCCGGAGGCCCGATACACGTCGATCCGCACGTCGGCTTCGCTGACATCGACCTCGATCGTGTCGTCGATCACCGGATAGACCCACACGGATGAAAAGCTCGTGTGGCGGCGGGCGTTCGAGTCATACGGGCTGATCCGCACCAGCCGGTGCACGCCGCTCTCGGTCTTGGCCCAGCCATAGGCGAACTCGCCCTTGACCAGCAGAGTGGCGGATTTGATGCCCGCCGTTTCGCCTTCGCTCTCGGCGATCAGCTCGGTCTTGAAGCCGCGCCGCGCCGCCCAGCGCGTGTACATGCGCAGCAGCATCGAGGCCCAGTCCTGGCTTTCCGTGCCGCCCGCGCCGGCGTTGATTTCGATATAGGTGTCGTTCGGATCGGCCTCGCCCGACAGTAGCGATTTCAGCTCTTCCTCGCCGGCCTGGTCGCGCAGGCTTTTAAGCGCGTTTTCCGCGTCCGCGACCATCGAGGCCTCGTTCTCGGCCTCGGCCATCTCCAGCAGTTCGAGACTATCGTTATAGTCGCGCTCGAGCTTCAGATAGCCGCTCACCGCCGCGTCCAGGCGATTGCGTTCGCGCATGGTCTTCTGGGCCGCCATGGGGTCGTTCCACAGCGACGGGTCTTCCGCCTTCGCGTTCAGTTCGTCGAGGCGTCGCTGGGCCGTATCCCAGTCAAAGAGACCTCCTCAGCAGCTCAAGCGACTTCCTGATGTCGCTTGAGACCGCCTGCATTTCGGCACGCATGATCGTGATTCCGGTCAAATCCAAGTTGGGCGCGGACATATAGGGAGGGTGCGCCGGGCCGTAAAGCGGTCTAGAAAGCGCGCATGAGGGAACAGGCAGCGTCTTGAACGATCAGCCGGAGGATTTCTGGACCAGAGTCCGGCAGGGCTGGCGGGTCGCCCGCAAGCAGGCCGCCGCCGCCCTGCACGACGCGGTCAATACCGAAACGGTGCGCGTCGCCGTCACCGGCTTAAGCCGGGCGGGCAAGACGGTGTTCATCACGTCGGCCGTCCAGAACCTGCTGGCGATGGCCGAGGGCAAAGGCGCGCTGCCCAAATTCGACGATCACGGGGTTTCCGACCGGCTGAAGAAGCTGGCTCTGCGCGCCGCCACCTCCGATGCCCCCCGGTTCCCGTTTGAAACCAATTTCGCCGCCCTCGCCTCGGCCGCGCCGCACTGGCCGCCGCGCACCGCCAGCCTGGCCGAGATCGGGATCAATTTCACGATCCGCCGCCGCCACACGGCGGGGCTCGATTTCTTCAAGCTGCGCGAGGCGACGCTCGACATCATCGACTATCCCGGCGAGTGGCTGCTCGACCTGCCGATGCTGGCGGAGGATTTCGCGCCCTGGTCGGCTGAAACGCTGAAGCGTATGGGCACGGGCCTGCGCGCCGAGCCGGCCAAGCCCTTCTTCGACTATCTGCGCAGCGTCGATCTCGACGCGCCCGCCGACGACGACATCGCCCGCCGTCTGCACGATCTCTATCTCGCCTATCTCTTCGACGCCCGCGACCGGCTGGGCCTGCGCTATCTCCAGCCCGGCGGCTTCCTGTGCGCCCCGCCCTGGCCCAAGACCGAGGCGATGATCTTCGCGCCGCTGCCGGTCGCGCCGGGGCGAAGCCTCAAGCCCGGCTCCCTCGCCGCGCTCTTCCAGAAGCGCTACGATCTGTACCGTCAGGACATGAACGCGCATTTCTTCGACAGGCATTTTCGCCGCTTCGACCGGCAGATCGTGCTGGTCGATGTTCTGGGCGCGCTGCATGGCGGGCCGGACGTGTTCGAGGATACCCGCCTCGCCATCCAGCGCCTCGCGGATTGCTTCAACTATGGCGGGCGCGGCATGCTCAACCCGTTCGCGCGCGGCATCTCGAAAGTCCTTTTCGCCGCGACCAAGGCCGACCACGTTCCCGAGCGCCAGCGCGACGCGCTGCAGATCCTGCTGGGCCGCATGGCCGGGGCCGACATCGACCAGATGCGCGACTCACGTGCGGTGGTGCGCACCGCCGCCCTCGCCTCCGTCCGCTGCACGCTGGACGACCGCGCCCAGATCGACGGCCGCGACGTCGCGGTGGTGCGCGGCCTGCCCATGGGCCGCGACAAGCTCGTGAAGTTCTATCCCGGCGAAGTCCCGCTGAAGCCGCCCGAGCCCGATTTCTGGTCCGGCTCGTTCTTCGAGTTGCCCGTCTTCCAGCCGCCCAAGCTCGACGTCAAAGGCGCGTCCGGCGTGCCGCATATCGCGCTCGACGACGCGCTCTACTATCTGATCGGAGACCGGCTATGAGCGATGCCCCGCGCCGCCCGCAGCTGATGGAGATCGACGCGCCCGCCGAGCGCATCGACCATCAGTGGGAGAATTTCGTCCAGCGCCCCGAAGCCAACGAGCCGGTCTTCGGCACGGCCTTCCTCGTCGCCGCCGGACTCTTCGTCCTGCTCATCGGCTTCTTCGTGGTGGAAAGCGTCGGCTGGATCGCCACCATGGTCGAAACACGCCCCTGGCTCGGATGGGCCGCCGCCGGCGTTCTGGCGCTCGGCCTGCTGCTGCTCATCTGGGCGATCTGGCGCGAGCTCGCCGCGCTCTTCGCGGTCCGCCGGATCGAGGACTGGCAGGATGCGCTGGCCGAAGACGCCGAGGATATCGAGAAGGCCCGCAGCGCCGCGCAGAACTACATCGCGCTGCTGCGCGGCAACGGAATCGCCATCGGCGATGCGCGCGAGGCGGTGCGCGGCGCCAACTCCATCGAGGGCATCCGCAACGCGCTGGAGAAAACCGTCCTCCCCGTCCTCGACAAGCGCGCGGCCCAGACCGTGCGCGCCGCCTCCGCGCAGGCCTTCGGCATGTCGGCGATGTCGCCCAGCGCCTCCATCGACGCGCTGCTGTTTTCGGTGCGCGGGGTGCGGCTGGTGCGCCAGATCGCCCGCGCCTATGGCCTGAGGCCCCACGGCCTCGCGACATGGGAACTCCTGCGCCGCACGATGAGCAGCGCTTCGCTGGTCGCCGCCGCCGACATCGCCGGCGGCATGCTCTCTCACGCCATTCTCACCAACCCCTTCGCGGCCAAAATCGCCGGCGAAGTGGCCGGCGCGGCCGTCGCCTCCCAGCGCATGTACCGGCTCGGCAACATCGCCTCCGCCGCCTGCCGCCTGTTCCCGAAAAGAAGCGGCTCGGGCGACTGACGTAACGGCACGAAAACCGCCATTGAGCGCTCGGGAACACGCGCTATAAGGGCGCGTTCTTGCAGTGCACAAACAGCAGGGTTTCACATGTCCAAGTGGGTGATGAGCTTCGGCCCGGATGGCGCGGAAGGCAGCGCGGAAATGCGCAACCTGCTGGGCGGCAAGGGCGCCAATCTCGCCGAGATGTGCAATCTCGGCCTGCCGGTTCCGCCGGGCTTCACGATCACCACGGAAGTCTGCACCTATTATTATGCGAACGGGAACGCCTACCCCGCCGAACTGACCGCGCAGGTCGAGGCGGCGCTCGAGGACCTCTCGAAGCGCACCGGCAAGAC
>JAPUEF010000224.1:0-1671 GCA_027492655.1 Alphaproteobacteria bacterium
ATGTGCGTGAACGCGGCGATGCTGCGCTCGATGCTGGCCGACGAGGCGGCGGAGCCGCCGACGGTGACGCTGTCGTGGCTGCCGTGGAACCATACGTTCGGCGGCAACTCGGTGCTGAACGGCACCACCACCTGGGGCGGGACGCTGTATCTGGATGGCGGATCGCCGACGGCGCAGGGCTTCGCCGAGACGCTGCGCAATCTGAAGGAGATTTCGCCGACCTCGTATTCCAACGTCCCGGCGGCGTGGGCGATGCTGACGCCGGCGCTGGAGCGCGACGATGCGTTGGCGGCGACGTTTTTCAGGCAGTTGAAGGGCCTCGCCTATGGCGGCGCGGCGCTGAGCCAGGATCTGGGCGATCGCATCCAGGCGCTCGCCGTGCGCGAGACGGGAACGCGCCTGTCGTTCTCGTCCGGTTATGGCGCGACGGAGACCGCGCCGACGATCATGAACGTGCACTGGGCGACCGAGCGCATGGGGCTGATCGGTCTGCCGTTGCCGGGCGTCGAGATCAAACTGGCTCCGGTCGGGACCAAGATGGAGGTGCGGGCGCGCGGCGCGTGCATCACGCCGGGTTATCTGAAGCGCCCCGATCTGACGGCCAAGGCGTTCGACGAGGAAGGGTTCTACTGCCTCGGCGATGCGGCGAAGTTCGTGGATGCGGACAACCCTGCGGCGGGGTTCGTGTTCGACGGGCGCGTCGTGGAGGACTTCAAGCTGGATACCGGCACGTTCGTAAATGCCGGGCGGCTGCGTATCCAGGCCATCGAGGCGGGCGGCGGATTGATCCAGGACGCACTGGTGGCGGGGCTGGACCGGCCCTTTGTCGGCGTCCTGGCCTGGCCGAATCTGGCGGGCGTCAAGGCGCTGACCGGCGAGGATATGACCGCCGCCGGGGCTGCGACGGATGCGCGCATCCTCAAGGCGCTGGAAGCCGGGCTGAAGGCCCATAATGCGCGCAATCCCGGCTCTTCCACGCAGATAAAGCGGCTGATCCTGATGGTGGAGCCGCCCAGTCTGGAGGCTGGCGAAATCACCGATAAAGGCTATGTAAATCAGGCCCTGAGCCTTGAGCGCCGGGCCGCCGATGTGGCACGTCTGTATGCGGAAGCGCCAGATTTGGGAATCGTGACGGCCTGATGAATGCCGACGTAATCTGGGCGTGGATGGCGCTCGCCGGTACAGCCTTCGGATTCGGCTTTATCGGCGCTGCGCCTATCGGCGCCGTAAACATCATCTGCATACGACGGACGCTGCATTACGGGCCGCTGAACGGATTTCTGTCGGGCATCGGGGCGGCGTTCGGCGACGGCTTCTTCGCGGTGCTGGTGGCGTTCGGTCTGTCGGGGCTTGCGGCGCTGATCCACGAGAACCGGGTGTTCCTGGAACTGGTGGGGGCGGCGATCCTGATCGGCTATGCCGTGTTCGCGCTGCTGACGACCCCGCCGATCAGCAAGATCGAGGCGAAGGGCGAGAAGGTGGAAGAGCAGACCACCGGCTTGTTGAGCGCCGTGTTCTCGACCTTCGGGCTGACGGTGATCAATCCGGCGACGCTGATTTTCTTCACCGCCGTCGGCGCGACGGTGACGGCGTTGATGCCGGCGGGCGCGCCGATCTATGTCGGCGCGGCGGGGGTCGGGACGGGCGTGATCCTGGGGTCGACCTCCTGGT
>JAPUEF010000224.1:1681-5521 GCA_027492655.1 Alphaproteobacteria bacterium
GCGGTGATCGTGTCGATCACCTATTTCGCGCACCAGCAGATCGGCAACCGCTCGATCGTCATCATCAACCGCGTGACCGGCATCCTGATCGGCCTGTTCGGGATCGCCGTTCTGGTGAATATTTTCGTTCCCTTCCTCAACTGACACGGAGCTTCACGATGAGCGAGATCGCCATGACGGGCGCGGAAGCTCTTGTGAAGACGCTGGAGGATGCCGGGGTGGAGCGCTGCTTCACCAATCCCGGCACGTCGGAAATGCACGCGGTGGCGGCGATCGGGCGGGCGGAGAGCCTGAAGGCCTCGCTGTGCCTGTTCGAGGGCGTGGCGACGGGGGCGGCGGACGGCTATGCGCGCATGGCGCTGAAGCCCGCGTGCACGCTGTTGCATCTGGGGCCGGGCCTCGCGAATGGTCTCGCCAATCTTCACAACGCAAGGCGGGCTCGCTCGCCCGTCGTGAACATCGTCGGCGATCATGCGGTGTCGCACCGTTTGCTGGATGCGCCACTGGCGAGCGATCTGGCGGGCTTCGCCAAGCCCGTCTCGAAATGGATACGGTCGGCGGATACGGCCGACGAGGTGGGTGAGGCGACGGCGGAGGCGGTGGCGATTTCGCAGGAAGCGGCGGCGGGGATCGCGACGCTGATCCTGCCCGCCGACACGGCGTGGTCGCCGTCGAGGGGACCGGCGGCGCCACGTGCGGTTCGCCCGGCCCAAGCGCCCGAAGAGAGCGCGGTGGCGGCGGCGAAGGCGGCGCTGGCGTTCGGTGAGGCATCGGCGCTGCTTTTGTCGGACCCGGTGCTGATGGGCGAGGGGCTGGATCTTGCGGCAGCCATCGCGATGAAGACCGGCGCGCGGCTCTACTGCGATACTTTTGTGGGGCGCATGGCGCGCGGGGCGGGCCATCCGCTGGTCCGGCGTCTGCCGTATTTCGCGGAGGCGGTCGAGGACGAGCTGAAGGGCGTGGCGCATCTGGTGCTGGTTTCGACCAAGGCTCCGGTGGCGTTCTTCGCCTATCCGGGGCGGCGCGGCAGCCTGACGCCCGAAGGCGCGGAGGTCGTGACGCTGGCGCGGAGCGATGAGGATGCGCTGGAAGCTCTGCGCGCGCTGGCCGAGGCGGTGGGTGCGAAGGATGCGATGGTAGTGCGCGCGGCGACGCCGGATGCGCCTTCGGGCCGTCTGGATGCGGCGAAGGTGGGCGCCATCGTCGCGCGGCATTTGCCGGAGGGCGCGATCGTTTCGGATGAGGGCGCGACATCGAGCGCGGGGGCGTTCGTTTCGACCGGCGGGGCGGCGCCGCATGACTGGTTGCAGCTGACCGGCGGATCGATCGGGCAGGGACTGCCGGTGGCGGTGGGCGCGGCGACGGCGTGCCCGGATCGCAAGACGATCTGTCTCGAAGGCGACGGCAGCGCGATGTACACGATCCAGTCGCTGTGGACGGCGGCGCGGGAGAATCTGGACCTCTGCGCGGTGATCTTCGCCAACCGGTCCTACGCCATTCTGAAAGTGGAGATGATGCGGACCGGAGCGCAGAATCCCGGGCCGCGCACGCTGGCGATGTTCGATCTGGCCAATCCCGAGCTTGGGTTTGTGGAGCTGGCCAAAGGGCTGGGCGTCGATGCGGTGCGGGTGGATACCGCCGAAGCGTTCGAGGCCGTGTTCGCCGCCGCGATGAAGACGCGGGGGCCGTTCCTGATCGAGGCGGTGATCTGATGGCGGCGCGCGGGCGGGCGGCGGAGTTCTGCGCGCGGTTCGGTCTTGAGACGCCCATCCTGCAGGCGCCGATGGCGGGACTGAAGCAGGATATGCTGGCCGCCAGCGTGATGCGCGCCGGGGGTATGGGTGCGCTGGGCGCGCTGATGCTGACGCCGGACGAGATCGGCTTATGGGCCGACGCGGCGCGGCCTCACGGAGCGTTTCAGATAAATCTATGGACGCCCGAACAGGCGGCGGTGCGTGATGAGGCGCGCGAGGCGCGGATGGCGGCGTTTCTTGGCGATTGGGGACCGCCGCCGCCGCCGGACGCAGCGGATGTCAGGCTGGTCGATTTCGAGGCGCAGGTCGATGCGGTGCTGAAGGCACGGCCCAGTGCGGTTTCGTCGATCATGGGATTGTTTACGGACAGCCGCGTGCGGCAGTTCAAGGCGGCAGGGATCGCCTGGTTCGCGACCGCGACGACGCGGGCCGAAGCGTTGGCGGCGGAAGCGGCCGGGGCGGATGCGATCATCGCGCAGGGGTTCGAGGCCGGCGGGCATCGCGGGGCTTTCGACCGGACCGGAGCGGACGCGCAGGCCGTGGGCGGGATGGCCCTGGTGCCGCGGATCGCGGACGGCGTGCGCGTGCCGGTCATCGCGGCGGGCGGCATCGGCGATGGACGTGGGATCGCCGCAGCGCTGACGCTGGGCGCGAGCGCGGTGCAGATCGGGACGGCGTATCTGCGCTGCCCCGAAGTGGCGTTGCCGGCGGCATGGGCCGACCGGCTGGCGACGCTGGAGCCGGAAGACACGATGCCGACGCGGGCTTTCAGCGGCCGGCTGGGACGCGGTATCGCGACGGCTTACGCACGGGCGATGGCGGCGGAGGGGGCGCCGAAGCCCGCCGACTATCCCGTGCAACGCGGGTTGACGGCGATGATGCGTGCGGCGGCGGCGAAAACGGGCGATCTGGACGCGATGCAGGCCTGGGCGGGGCAGAGCGCGGCGCTGGCGAAAGCCGGGCGCGCGGACGTCTTGACGCGGGGCTGGTGGGACGAGGCGCGGGCGCTGCTGCCCTGATCCGGTCAGGCGTTCGGCGGCGGTGTGATGTCCGGCATGGCGACGGAGCGCAGCGTTGCGTCGCCGGTGCGCTTGGCCGCGACATAGGCGCTGGGCGTGAGGCCTGTCAAAGCGCGGAATTCCCGGATGGCGTGGGGTTGATCGGAAAACGGGATCGGGATGTCGGTATAGGCGTCGGCTTCCCACGGGCGCTGGTGAAGCTGGCGCAACATGCGATCGACCCTGAGCGCGCGTTGAAAGGTCTTGGGCGCGACGCCGCAGACCTCGCGGAAGCGGCGGCGATACTGGCGTTCGGACAGGCCGGCGGCTTCGGCGGCCTGCGTGACGACATCGCCTTCGCCGGTGGCGAGCAGGGCGCGATCGACATCGAAGGGCGGATTTTGCGGCTTGGCGGCGAAGGCGATGCGGAGCGCCGTGATGGCGCGCGCGCGCCAGAGATCGAAGGGTTCCGCAGCGCTGGTGCGGAGTGCGGCGGCGAGGGTGGGGGCGAGGTCGGCCAGCGGCGCGACGGCATCGACCAGCGATGCGACGGCGCGGCCCGCGAGCGCATGGAAGCCTTCGGGGGTGAGGCCGAGCCCCAGCGTATCGAGATGACCGTCGGCATAACCGTACGCCCAGCGGTGGCGCGGCCCCCACAAGCCGATGCGGGGCAGTTCGCGCCATGTCGCGGTGACGCCTTGTTCGCGCAGATAGTAGGGGACCGCACGGGAAATCTGGATCGTGGCGCGTGGCTCCGGGAGCAGGCGGACGACGCCGGGTGGCGCGATCTCGTCGCGATGAACGAAAGCCTCGACAAAGCGCGCGAGGTCGGCGGGCGGCGGTACGCTGCGGATCGCGGGAATTGACGGTTTGTCGCCCATGTCCGTTTCTTTCAAGTGTGGGGTGGGAAATCCAGCTATGGCGGCGTGATGACCGATACCTGGAATGAAATCGCCCGCCCGCCGCGGCCCGCCGAAACCCGCGCATTGGCGATCGCCGTCGCCGTGTCCGCAGGGCTGGCATGGTCAACCGTCAGCGGTGACGCCGCGAAGCTGGTGTTCGCGCCGGGGCCGCTGTTCGGCGTGCCT
>JAPUEF010000224.1:5538-8321 GCA_027492655.1 Alphaproteobacteria bacterium
GTGGTTTCGCTGGCCGACGTGGTGGTGATGATGACGCTGGTGTCGGCGGCGGCGGGGCGCAATCCGCTGGCGGCGCTGTCGCTGGCGGGGATCGCCGCGCCGGTGCTGCGCCCTTTGGCGTGGGCGGCCATCGTGTTCCTGCCGGCGGTGGCGACGTGCCTGATCGTCAGTCAGGCGGCCGAGGGCGTGACGGCGGGCGACATCGCCTGGCAGGCGGTGGGCGCGCCGGTCGTGGAGGAAATCCTCTATCGCGGGTTGGCGGTCGGCGTGCTGATCCGGTGGTGCGGGTGGAGCTGGCTGGCGGCATGTCTCTGGCCGGCGGTGTTCTTCGGTCTCGCGCATCTGTGGCAGGGCGAGACCTTCGGCGAGACGGCGGCGGTGATGGGCATCACCGCGTTCGGCGCGGTGTTGTTCGGGTGGCTATTCGTGCGCTGGGGCTTCAATCTGTGGCCGCCGATCCTTCTGCATGTGGGAATGAACACGCAGTGGCTGGTGTTCGATCTGGGCGAGACGGCCATCGGCGGCGTGACCGGCAATGTGCTGCGTTTCGGGGTCGTGTCGCTGGCGGTAGGTGCGACATTGTGGCTGACGCGGAAAAATCCGCAGAAGACCGCGTGAGCCTGCGAAAGTTCCCTCGGCATCGCGGCTTGGGAAACCGGACGGTCGCAGGCTAGGCTTCCCGTCTGACACGTAGGAGACGACGAGATGCGAAACGTCCTGAAGGCTGCGGCGCTGGCCGTGCTGCTCCTGACGCCCGCGCTGGCCGAGGACGTGGCGGGCAGCGAAGACCATCCGCTGGTCGGACGCTACGAGGGATCGGAGATCGTCGAATACAAGCATAGCGACTTCGACGAGGCCTATGCGCTGAAGGCGATGAACGACTGGACCTCGAAAGTCCCGAACAACGAGACCGACCGCACGGGCTCGGAGTGGCAGCGCATGGAGGGCGAGGTCTGGTCGATCCGCTACATGATGCCGGGCGGGCGCTCGTCGCTCGAGATCTATCGCAACTATCAGATCGCGCTGAAGGAGAAGGGCTTCGAGCCGGTGTTCGAATGCACCGATGGCGATTGCTTCACCGGCACGCACGACGATCTGCCGTATCAGCTTGGCGTGCTGTACGATCATGCGCCGGGCAATTCCGGCGCCTACTGGGATCACGCGCGCTACACGTTTCAGGTGAAGCACGAGGACGATGGCGCGTTGTATGCGCTGATCATCGTCGGCGAGAACAAGGGTCAGGCCGTCGGCTGGGTGCAGGTGGTGAAGACCAAGGAGATGGAGACCGGCAAGATCGTCGTCAAAACCGCCGACGAAATGATGGAGGCGCTGAAGCGCGACGGGCGGGTGAGCCTGTACACGCTGAGCTTCGACACCGACAAGGATACGCTGAAGCCGGAAGCCGATCCGACGCTGATCGAGATCAACAAGCTGCTGGCGAAGCACCCTGACCTGAACCTGCTGATCATCGGCCACACCGACAATCAGGGCGCGGCGGATTATAATCTGGACCTTTCGACGCGGCGCGCCGCCAGCGTGGTGCGGGCGCTGATCGATCGCTTCGCCATCGATACCGCGCGGCTGAAATCGGAAGGCAAGGGCCTGAGCGAGCCGGCGGCCTCGAATGACGACGAGGCCGGGCGGGCGCTGAACCGGCGGGTGGAGCTGGTCGGCTTCAACTGAGGCTGTGCGGCGCACGGAGCGCACGCTTCACCTCTTCAGGCATTCCCACTTCAACGAAAGGGGGATGCGGTTTCAGCTGCCGGCGTCGATTTTCAGGCGGAGGAATTTCAGCAGATCCTGCTGGAACTGCCAGGCGGTGCTGGCGTCGAAGGTGAGCGGCGTGCCGGTGAGCCAGCTGGCATAGGCCGGGTCGCCGGCTTCGTGCACATCGAAGCCGTGCGCGACGCCGGTATAGCGGGTGATGGCGACCGGGCCGGGGCCATCGGATTTGGCGGCCCAGTCCTGACAGGCTTTCGGCGGGGCGGCGGCGTCTTTCTCCGCGAGGGCGAGGAAGAGCGTAACCTCGCTGTTCCAGGGCTGGGGTTCGGGGCAATCGGGATAGACCGCGACGGCGGAGACGAGGCCGGTCATGATCGCGTCGAGCACGGCGCGGCCGCCATGCCCCCAGCCGACGATATGGAGACGCTTCGGATCGACCTGCGGCAGCGATTGAAGCTGACCGAAAGCGCCGCGGATATTGGCGGCGATGTCGGCCGGCGCGGCGGCGTTGCAGGAAGGGTCGCCCGCGCCGGAGCCGGGCCATGCGAGAATGGCGACGGCGAAGCCTTCCTCGCGCAGCATTTCGGCATAGCGCGGATACATCTGCGCCCGCGACGAGAGCAGCGGGGCGTCGCAGCCGGTGACGATGAGCACGCCGGGGCGCGGCGCGCCATCGGGCGGCAGGACGGTGCGTACGATGGGCGGATCTCCGGCCATCGGTGCGGCGAGTTTCGGTCCTGTCGCGATGGGCGTCGCGCAGGCCGAAACCAGTAACGCGCCGAGCGCTGCTGCAACGCCGCGCAGCATCATATGGCGGCGACCTGCTGGTCGATGGCGCCGAAGATCGACTGGCCGCTTTCGTCCAGCATCTCGATGCGGACGGTATCGCCGGGCTTGAGGAAGGGGGTCAGCGGCCTGCCCTGACGGATCGTTTCGACGGCGCGAAGCTCGGCGATGCAGGAGTATCCGACGCCGCCTTCGGCGATAGGCTTGCCCTCGTCGCCCGATGCGCCGCGATTGGAGACCGTGCCGGAGCCGACGATGGCGCCCGCGCTGAGCGC
>JAPUEF010000225.1 GCA_027492655.1 Alphaproteobacteria bacterium
GCCCTCCTTCATCGCCTTTTCGGGCGGCGTATGCAGCCACTCGCCATTGAGGAAAGCCTGGTATTTGGGATCGTTCGCGCGCCTCTGGATTTCCGCCGCCTCGGCCCGCACGCCTTCCGCAGCCCAGTCGTGCCACTCCTCCTCGCTGTAGGAGGGGGGCTCCTCATAGGCGTAGTCTTCTTCTTCCTCGCCCCAGGCTTGCTGGGCGGCGACCATATCGTTGATCTGCTTCTGCTGCTCTTCCATCATCCGCTGCTGAATCTCGTCGGCGATGGGGTCTTCATAGGCGGCGGCCGAGAGGGCCAACGCGGATGCGGCGGCGAAAAGCGCAAAGCTACGGCGAAACATGAAGTCCCCAATCTGCTGTGTGATCAGCGGCGGCGCAGTCTAGCCAGAATTCGGGCGGGATCAGGGCGTTCGCCTTTCCCCATACGGCAGTTTCCGCCGTTTGACCCCTGCGGGTACGCGGGATTAAGTCAGCCCGGATCGCAATTCTGAGGCGGCGGATGACCCGCCGGGAGCCTGACGCCATGACCGGCAAGAGCATCGACGACTGGAAGAAGCTGGCCGAGAAGGAGCTGAAGGCTTCTCCCGATACGCTGGTGTGGAAGACGCCGGAAGGCATCGATATCAAGCCGCTCTATACGGCCGAAGATCTGGAGACGCTGGGCGACGTGAACTCGCTGCCCGGCTTCATGCCCTACACGCGCGGCGTGCGGGCGACGATGTATGCGGGGCGGCCCTGGACGATCCGCCAGTATGCCGGCTTCTCGACGGCGGAAGCCTCCAACGCATTCTATCGCAAGAACCTCGCGGCCGGTCAGCAGGGCGTTTCGGTGGCCTTCGACCTCGCCACCCATCGCGGCTATGACAGCGATCATCCGCGCGTCGCGGGCGACGTCGGCAAGGCGGGCGTCGCCGTCGACAGCGTCGAGGACATGAAAATCCTGTTCGACGGCATTCCGCTGGACAAGATGTCGGTCTCGATGACCATGAACGGCGCGGTGATCCCGATCCTCGCCAACTACATCGTCGCGGCGGAAGAGCAGGGCGTGACCCCCGACCTTCTGGCCGGAACCATTCAGAACGACATCCTCAAAGAGTTCATGGTGCGGAACACCTATATCTATCCGCCCGCGCCCTCGATGCGGATCATCGCCGACATCATCGCCTATACGGCGAAGAATATGCCCAAGTTCAATTCGATCTCGATCTCCGGCTATCACATGCAGGAAGCGGGGGCGAACCAGGTGCAGGAGCTGGCGTTCACGCTGGCCGACGGCGCGGAATATGTGCGCGCGGCGATGGCGCGCGGCATGGACGTGGACGACTTCGCGGGCCGGCTGTCGTTCTTCTTCGCCATCGGCATGAACTTCTTCATGGAGATTGCGAAGCTGCGCGCGGCGCGTCTGATCTGGAGCGAGATCATGACCGGCTTCGGCGCGAAGAAGGCGAACAGCTTGATGCTGCGCACGCATTGCCAGACCAGCGGCGTGTCGCTGACCGAGCAGGATCCCTACAACAACGTGGTGCGCACGGCGGTGGAAGCGCTGGCGGCGGCGCTGGGCGGCACGCAGTCGCTGCACACCAATGCGTTCGACGAGGCGATCGCCCTGCCGACCGAGACCTCGGCCCGCATCGCGCGCAACACGCAGCTGATCCTGCAGAACGAAACCGGCATCACCAACGTGGTCGATCCGCTGGGCGGTTCGTACTACGTCGAGAGCCTGACCCACGCGCTGGCCGATGCGGCGCGCGCCCTCATTAAAGAGGTCGAGGATATGGGCGGGATGACCAAGGCGGTCGAAAGCGGCATGCCCAAGATGCGCATCGAGGAGGCGGCGGCGCGCCGTCAGGCGCGGGTCGATCGCGGCGAGGAAGTGATCGTCGGCGTCAACAAATTCCGTCTGAAGGAAGAAGATCCGATCGAGGTTCTGGACATCGACAACGATGCGGTGCGCGCCTCGCAGATCGCGCGCCTGCAGAAGGTGAAAGGCGCCCGCGATCAGGCGGCCTGCGACGCGGCGCTGACCGCGCTGACCGAAGGCGCGAAGGGTGACGGCAATCTGCTGGAGCTGGCCGTGAACGCGGCGCGCGCCAGGGCGACGGTCGGGGAGATTTCGGACGCCATGGAGAAAGTCTTCGGTCGGCACCGCGCCGATATCCGCACCATCAGCGGCGTCTATGGCGCGGCCTATGAGGGCGACGAGGGCTACGCAAAGATTCAGTCTGACGTCGCGGCGTTCGCTGCGGAAGAGGGTCGCCGCCCCCGCATGCTGGTGGCCAAGATGGGACAGGACGGCCACGACCGGGGCGCGAAGGTGATCGCGACGGCGTTCGCCGATATCGGCTTCGACGTCGATGTGGGCTTGTTGTTCCAGACGCCGGAAGAGGTTGCTCAGGACGCCGTCGACGCCGACGTGCACGTCATCGGCGTGTCGTCGCTGGCGGCGGGCCACAAGACGCTGGTGCCGCTGCTGTCGGCGGCGCTGAAGAAGCTGGACGCGGACGACATCATCATCGTGTGCGGCGGCGTCATTCCGGCGCAGGACTACGATGCGCTCTACAAGGCCGGCGCGTCGGCGATCTTCGGGCCTGGCACCAACATTCCGGCCTGCGCGGCGGAGGTGTTGAGCCTGATCCGGGCGCAGAAGGCGAAGTCGGCGACCTGATCGGACGGCGGGCTTTCAGCGGCCGATACTGGCCGCCAGGAAGCGCTCGGTCTCCAGAAGGATCCGCAGCCGGCTCGACCGTCGCTCCAGCGCATGATCATCGTCCGGCAGGCGGATGAACGTGACCGTCTTCCCTTCGTCCTTCAGAGCTTCCTCCATCCGTTCGCTCTGATCGATCGGCACGGTGGTGTCGAGTTCGGGGTGAAGCAGCAGGATGGGTATCCGCACCTGCGCGGCCAGCCGGGCCGGCGAGGTCGCGCGCAGCTGTTCTGAATCGTCCGACGGACTTCCGATGCGGGATATCCAGAACGACATCTGCTTGGAGCGCTTTCCGAAGCGCTTGCGCTCATAGGAGATGATCCGGGGCAGATCGGAGACGCCGGCGACGCTGACGGCGCAGGCATAGAGATCCGGCGTCAGCGTCGCGCCCGCCAGCGCCGTCTTCGTGAGCGGCGTTCCCCGCGGCCCCCCCCCGCGCGGCATCGCGGCCTTAGGAGGCGCCGACGATGCAGATGCGCCTGGGGTCCGCGATGCCGTCGGCGATCAGCCTGGCGACGCCGTCGCTGATGTCGTCCTGCATCTTCAGGCCCCACTGCCTGAGCCCCGCCTCCGTGAAGGCGCGGCCATATCCGGACGATCCCCGATAGTTCGGCTGGAACACCGCATAGCCGCGGCTCGCGAGAAACTGCGCCCACCAGTCGAAGCTGATGAAGTCGCGCGAGTCGGGGCCGCCATGCGGCATAACGACGACCGGCAGATGCTGCGGCGATGCGGTGCGCGGCAGCGTCAGATAAGCCGGGATCGTCAGGCCATCGCGAGCCTTGTAACTCCACGCCTTCATCGGACTGAGGCCGGCAGGATCGAGGCCGACATAGGCGTCGCCGATATGATCGGCGGCGCCGCGCGTGCGATCGACGATGTAGTATGCGGGCGGCTTGTCTCCGTCTTCGACGAAGACGACGACCTTCGTCTGATCTCTCGACCATGACTTGGCGAGCACCGTCATGCCCGGAAACGCCTTCTGCAGTCCTTTCTGCAGGCGCTGGCGCGCAGGGTCGAAATAGACCCCGACAGGGCGATCGGCGATCGTGACGGCCCCGATCACGCGGTCCGTCCATTCGTCGTAGAGTACGTGGTCGATGTCGTAGGCGGCGTCCCGATGGAGGACCACCGGCGCGCCGCCGGTCGTCGTCGGCCGTTTCGTCAGCGCCCGCCGTCCGTCGATCAGCTGCCCCTGCACGAACCCGTCGCCGTCTTCGCTGAGGCCGAAAATGCCGGAGCCCTGGTCACCTGTCGCCGGATAGGCGGCGACTTCGCGCCAGTCGTCACCTTCGCGAATATAAACATGGTGGGTCAGCGGCTGTTTGGATTCATCGATCCGCGCGATGACTTCGCCCTTGCCGTCGGTGATCCACCGGAAGGTCAAAGGCGTTCCGCGGGCTACGCGCGTCGTCTCTCCCGTCCGGACGTTCACGCGGTAGATTTCGCTGACGAAATCGTTGGTTCGGTCGCGATGCGCGTAGAGCGGCATGTAGATGTTGTCGGGATCGTCCGGCGCAACGTCTTCGACCCGAAGCGCGACATTGTAGCCGAGCGAGGCATGGTCTTCGAACAGGGCGATCAGATCCTCGCCGCGCGGCGAGATGACGATGGCGCGCCCCCATGTGCGCAGCATGTCGTCGGCATAGGCTTCCTGGCCGCTCTTCAGGAAGACGATCAGCCGGTCATTCTTCGCCCATTTGATGCCGTCTACCAGCCAGTCGCTGGACGGGAAGACGACGGGCGGCGCGGTGGGTGCCGAGCGATCGTAAATGGCGACGGCGGGCTTGTCGTTATAGGGTTGTATCGACGCGACATAGCGGCCGTCGGGCGAGAGACGGGGCGATGCGATATTGGGAGGGAGCGCGAAAAGTTCAGCCGATTGCGCGAACGCCGACCCATAGGCCGCGATGAGAACAACCGCCAGCGACAGGCAGGCGCGTAGAAAACGAAACATCCATTCCCCCCAAAGGCACGGCAGGCTCTTTCGGCCTGCCGTGCGGGATGAGAATAGCGTCGTTGCCGCGTGCGGGAAGCGGCTGCGTTACTCGGCCGCAGCCGCTTTCTTTTCAAGCTGCTGGAATTTGTCGAACGAGCAGGTGCCGGAGAAGCCGCCTGCGCCGGGATCGGTCAGCTTGACGAGCGTGGTGTCGCAAAGATCGCCGGTCGGCGCTTCATAGACGAAAGCATAGGTCTTGCGCAGCTTGCTGCAGCTGCGCGGCTCCTGCAGCCAGGCTTCGCCCGAGTTCATCTTCACGAGGATCTGGGTCTCGTTCAGAATCTGCAGGCTGTCGATGCGGTTCAGCTTCAGGCAGCTTTCGGTCTTGCCGGTGCGGACATAACCGTCCGGCGCAGGTGTCGCATCCGCCGCGAGGACGACGCCGACGAGCGTGGTGGCGGCGATGAGGGCTGAAGGGGTGCGGTATGCCATACCGTGTTCCTGTTCTTTGGTGATGGTTTCAAAGTCCCCGCTGTCTTCAATCTATCACGGTTCCGGGCGACACCGCAGAGGCAAAGCGGAACATGAACGCGAAGTCATGCGGCGTGCCCGTCAGGGCATCGGGCTGAGCAAAGGATACAACGCGATCAGCCGGTCGCGGCCGAACGAGCGTTCAAACGCCATCATCGCGTAGTTTTCGGCGTTGTGCATGCGCTTGTCGTGGTTGAGCGTCAGCACGGTGCCGAAGAAAGCGTAGCCGTGATCGACGATCTCGAGCGCCGGGTCTTCCTCGTCCACGAAATGTCCCAGCTCGTGCAGGGCGAGATAGAGGAAGCGGTCGCGCGGATGGCCGTCGATCGCGTCGGTCAGATAGATGCGCGAGGTTTTCAGGACATCGTCGTCCTCTTTCGGCACGTAGCCCTTCGCCTGGGGCGGTGAACTGCCCGGCGCGGGATCGATGTCGAACATATTGGCGCCGAAGATCTGCGTGCCGGTGACGCCGGTGCGGCCGCGCAACACGGTCTTCATGCGGTTGTAGGTGGTTTTGAGGATGCCGAGATCGGCCAGCGTGTGCTCGCGGCTGAGGCCGTCGAACCTGAAATGCTTCGAGACGAACCTGAAGGGTTCTTCCGAAGTTGTCATCGATGGGCCGAGCATAGCGAAGCTGATGGCGGATTCGACCAGGCCGATGGCGCGCTGAACGGCCGATTGCGCGTCGGGAATGATCGAGACGGCGGTGGCGAGGCGCGCGGCCTCGCGCGTCTTGCGGTCGGGATCGGCCTGCCTGTTCGCGCGTTCCGAGTTCAGCGCCTGCATGGTGGGGCCGTCGGGGTCGGCGCGGGAATCGACCACGGGAAGCTGCTGCTTCGTCTGGAAATTGCGGATCGCGGCGGTGGTTTTGGGGCCGCAGAGGCCGTCCACTGTCAGCAACGGCACCGGGCCGCCGCGGGGCGGGGTTACGTCGTTGAGCAGTTGCTGGACCGTGACGACGTCATTGTGCCGATTGGCGCCTCCGGCCCCGACAGAAGCGGTGATCGCCGCGACGCCAGCGCCGCTCGCGTCGATGATGAAGTCGGCTTTGAGGCACCGGGATTCGCAGTCGCATTTGACGCGCACGAGAAAACCTCCTGCCAGCCCCCGCCCCGAGGATCGCCCGCCCCGATGGTGCGTGGCGAGGCCGCATGATGTCGCGGGCTTGACTGACGACAGGGCAGGCATGGTCTCTGACGATGTCGAAAACGTGAGGAAACCGCCATGCGCGCCGTGCTCGTCGAAGCCTTTGGTCCCGTGGGCGCTCTGAGCGTGAAAGAGGTGCCGATGCCCGTGCCGGGCAAGGGCGAGGTGCGTATCGCTGTGAAAGCGGCCGGCGTCGGCTTCGTCGATGCGCTGATCGCGGAAGGGCGCTATCAGGTGAAGCCGCCGCTGCCGTTCGCGCCGGGCGGCGAATATGCCGGCGTCGTGGATGCGGTGGGCGAGGGCGTCACCCATCTGAAAGCGGGAGACCGGGTGATTGCGGGCGGGTTTTCGGGTGGGTTCGCCGAATATGCCGTGACCAACGCAGCCGGCGTCATGCCGATCCCCGATGCGATGAGTTTCCGGCAGGCGGCGATGTTCCGCACCAATTTCACCACCGCGCTGCATGCGCTGCAGGATCGCGGAGCGATCAAGCCGGGCGAAACGCTGCTGGTTCTGGGCGCGGGCGGCGGCACCGGCACGGCGGCGATCGCGGTGGCGAAGCTGCTGGGCGCGCGCGTGATCGGCGGTGCGTCGAGCGTGGCGAAGCGCGATGCCGCGAAAGCGGCGGGCGCGGACGCGGTGATCGATACCTCAGCCGCCGACTGGCGCGAGGCGTTGAAGGCGCTGGCTCCGAAGGGCGTCGATGTGGTGTTCGATCCGGTCGGCGGAGCCGTGACGGAACCGGCGTTCCGCTCGCTGGCCTGGAAGGGCCGCCATCTGGTGATCGGCTTCGCGGCGGGAGCCATCCCGGCGCTGCCGATCAATCTGGCGCTGCTGAAGGGCGCGAGCCTGGTCGGCGTCGATATCGCCCGTTTCAGCTTCATGCATGAGCCGGCGCAGGCCCAGTCCAATATGCGCCAGCTTCTGGCCTGGTTCTCGGAAGGCCGCCTGACGCTGGAGCCCGGCCAGGTGGCGCCGCTGGATCAGGCCGCTTCGGCGTTGAACGCGGTGCTGTCACGCGAAGCGGTCGGCAAGATCGTGGTGGAGATCTAACCGCCGTCGGCGAAGAACTGGCTCCAGTCCTTGCCGTTGATCTTGACCGAACCGGGAATGGCGACGGCGTCGCCGATCTCGGCGTCGCCCCACAGCCGCACCGGCAGGTAGAAGGCGGGGCCGCCATTGGGGCCTTTGCCGATGGGCGCGAAATAGCCCTCGACCTTCGAATCCGATTTGCGCGCCATGTATTTGTCGCCCCAGCCGGCGATACGGCGATAGGAGGCGACGCAGTGAAGCGCCGGGCCGTTATAGCCGCCGGTGCCGCGCTTCACGTCCTGAAG
This sequence comes from Alphaproteobacteria bacterium, assembly GCA_027492655.1. GTDB lineage: Bacteria > Pseudomonadota > Alphaproteobacteria > Micropepsales > Micropepsaceae > JADZAI01. The sequence goes on from JAPUEF010000225.1 coordinate 7,665, forward strand.
TCCGTCCGACCACATGTCGAAGGCGTAGAGGCGCTTGCCATCGTAGATTTCGATCGAGTCGCCGCAGGCCTTGTCGCCGACGCCAGCGCCGGGGATCAGCATCATCGAGACGAAGCCTCTGACGGGATCGACCGCGCCGGCGATCTGGGCTTCGGACGGAGGATTTTCGATCTTGGTGTAAACGGGTTCGGCCTTCACGCCCGGCGGCGTGCCGTCGGCGTTGAAGGTCAGCGTCACGGTCTGCGTGCGCTTGCTGGAGACCTGCTGAATCCAGGAATAACCGGGCTGCACGAGGCCGAGATGGCCGGTGCCGGACGCCACCGCGCTGACCGTGTTCGAGGTGAAGGTGGAGGCGAGACCTTTCGGCTCGACGAAGGCTTTCGCTTCGTACTTGCCGTCTTTCAATGTCAGCTCAAGCTGCATCTGCCCGATGGAGAGCCCGAGCAGCGAGACGTTATAAGTCGCCTGCACGACATAATCGGGCGTCGCGGCGGGGGCAGGCGGCGGTGTCTGCGCGGCGCCGACGCCGGCGGCGAGGATCGCAGCGGCGGCGAATGCAGTGCGTTTCATGGGCGGTCTCCTTGCGGTGGGGCCGGTCTCAAGGACGCGATAAGCGGTTAACCGTCTGAATAGGGGGTGAATGTGGCGAAGGGATGCTTGCGGGAAAACTGAAATCCTCGTCATTAGGGCGTGAGATGACGAACGCCGAAGCCCTCAGCCAACGCCTGATCGCCGGAGACCGCCGCGCCCTCGCGAAGGCGATCACGCTGATCGAGTCGACGCGGGCGACGGACCGGGCGGTGGCCGACAGACTGCTGGCCGCGATCCTGCCGGCGAGCGGCCGGGCGGTCCGCGTGGGCCTTTCGGGCACGCCGGGGGCCGGCAAATCGACCTTCATCGAGGCCTTCGGCACCTATCTGACGGCGGCCGGGCATAAGGTGGCCGTGCTGGCGGTGGACCCTTCGTCGCGGCGCTCGGGCGGTTCGATCCTGGGCGACAAGACGCGCATGGAGCATCTGTCGCGCGACCCGAACGCCTTTATCCGACCCTCGCCCGCCGGGACCGAGCTCGGCGGCGTCGCGCGGCGGACACGCGAAGCGATCCTCGCCGTCGAAGCCGCCGGGTTCGATGTCGTGCTGGTGGAGACCGTCGGCGTCGGCCAGTCGGAAACCGCCGTGGCCGACATGACCGATCTGTTCGTGCTGATCCATGCGCCGGGCGGCGGCGACGAGCTTCAGGGCGTGAAGCGCGGCATCATGGAACTGGCCGACATGGTGGTGGTGAACAAGGCGGACGGCGATCTGCTGCCCGCTGCCCGGCGTTCCGCCGCCGATCTGAAGGGCGCGCTGCATCTGATGCGGCCCAAGCATAAGGGCTGGACCGTGCCGGTGCTGCTGGCCTCGGCCCTGGAAAGCAAGGGAATCGCCGAAGTCTGGCAGGCGATAGAGGCTTTTCGCGCGCTTCTTGGGGATAACGGCATCGTCGCCCTGCGGCAGGCGCAGGCGCTGGCCTGGATGCAGGCGGCGCTGCGCGACGGCTTGCTGGCGGCCTTCGCGGCGGACGCGGAAATCGTTAAGGAAACTCAACGGCTTGAGGCCGAGGTTGCGGCGGGACGAATGGCTCCCCCCGTGGCGGCGGAGCGTCTGCTCGCCGGATTCCTGAAAACTTGACAGGGCGGGCCGTTTTCCCTACACCCCGCGCCTCTTGAGGCGGGGCCGCGCGGAAAGCGCTGCAGCCCGGCTTCTATACGGAATTACGTTTCGAGGATCATGCCATGGCGCGCCGCTGCGAACTGACGGGCAAGGACGTCCAGGTTGGCCACAATGTCAGCCACGCGAACAACAAGACGAAGCGCCGCTTCCTGCCGAACCTGTTCGAGGTGTCGGTGCCGTCGGAAACGCTCGGCAAGTCGTTCAACCTGAAGATCGCCGCCAATGCTCTGCGCACGCTGGATCATGTCGGCGGGCTCGACGCCTTCCTGACGAAGGCCCGCGACGCCGCCCTGTCGCCCGCCGCCCGCCGCATCAAGCGCGAACTGGCGAAGGCGAAGAAGGCTGCGGAAGCCAAGGCCGCCTGAAACGCTGCGACCCCGGATTTTCAAAGGCCCTGCCTGATGGCGGGGCCTTTTCTTTTCAGGCCCCTGCATGTGCTTTTCCGCCACCGCCAGTCTGATCGCCGGGGCCGGGCTGTCGGCGGCGGGCGTCACCGCATTGGCGGTGACGCGGGAGCGGCGGGCGATGCCGTTCGCGGCGATCCCGCTATTGTTCGGGGTGCAGCAGGCGGCGGAGGGCGCGATATGGCTGGCGGCCTCTGGCGGCGATACCGCTCTGCAAGGCTGCGCCAGCGCCGCATTCCTCGGATTTGCGGAGGTGCTCTGGCCGATCTATGCGCCGCTGGCCGTGCTGGCGCTGGAGCCGGCGGGCTGGCGGCGGCGGGCGATGTGGGCGTGCTTCGCCTGCGGGCTGTTGGTCGCGGCGGCGATGCTGCATGGGCTGGTGCGGGATTTCACGCCGGGCGCGCCGGAGGGCGGGCATATCCGTTACGTGCTCGCCTATTGGGACGATTTCCGGAATGCCGGACTGCTGGAGGCGTTACTGGCGCTGTATGTCGCGGCGACCTGCTTCAGCCTGATGCTGAGCCGCCACGGGGCGATCCGGTTGTTCGGCGTCGTCGTGACGGCGGCGCTGGCGGTGACGGCGTTCGCCTATGAAACCTGGCTGTTCTCGGTGTGGTGTTTCTTCGCGGCGGTGCTGAGCGTGATCGTTGTGGTGTGGGCTGTGCGCCGGCGCGAGCGCGTCCCCGCCCGTCCCGTCGCTTTGCGCCGGTCCACCCTCCCCTGACGGGGAGGGATGAGGCGTCACTCCGCCAGTTCGAACATCATCAGCAGCGTGCGTTGAAGCGGGCGCTGGAAGTTGTCGTCGGAGAGAATGTAGATCAGCGTCTTGCCGTCGGCGGTCTGACGCGACGAGAGGCCTTCCATGTTGTCCACGGTGACGCCCGCGAACAGCACGGCGACGAGGTCGCCCTCCACGACCGCGCCTTCGGTAAAGGTCGCAGGATCATAGACGCGAAGCTCGGCGCCGGGGCCGGTGGTGGGCGCGAAACGGCGCTCCAGCACCAGCAGGCGGCCATCGGGCAGCAGGGTCGCATCGGTCAACGAATAGGGCAGCACGCGCTTGATCGTGAAGCTGACGGCGTCCCCGGTATCCGGGTTCACGACCCAGGCCGGGCTGTCGTCGTCGTCGCCCTTCGGGCCTTCCTCGGCGATGGCGACGAGGCGGCCATCGGGCAGGGTGGCCAGAACTTCGAGGCCCGAATTGTTGCGGAGCGATTTGACCGCCTCGGGCAGCGGCACCAGCTGGCCCTTCGCCTTCACGCCATCGACCGTGAAGTCGTAACGCAGGACGCGGTGGTCGCGCTCGAACCCGACAAAGGCCGGGCCGACCAGGCCGAACGGGTTGAGGAAAGCGAGGCTTTCCGCGTCACCTTCATCCTTGCCGTGCAGCGACTGCCCATCGGCGCCCAGAAGCGGCGATACCGCGATGTCGGCGACGCCGGTGAGATCGCCATGCGCATCGTACTGGATCGTTCCCGTCGTCCAGTTGCCGACATCGGAGATCGCCACGAAGCGCGAGCCCTCGGCGCTGACCCGCAAACCGGACAGGCCGCCGAAACGATCGTCCTGCGGCACGATGGAGACGCCGCCGCGATAGATGAGCTTGCCGATCCGCTTGTCGGTAGGATCGGCGGAGCGCAGTTCGACCGGCACGTTCTCGACCGCGATCGTCACGCCTTCCATCGGAACCGGCGCGACCTCGACATCGGCGAGCGCGTGAAACGCTGCGACGGTGCTGCCGAACATGGCGATGCTGAAGAGGAAGGCGCGGGTCTTCATGGGAGATGTCCGGGCTTAAGCGACCGCGCCGCGCACGGCCTGGAGGCTGGTTTTGGCGAGGCCGGGGCGGGTGGCCGCGCGTGGCCCCCCGTCATTCGCGGCGGCGGACGGCGATTTCCGGCGGCTGCCTTCCTCTTCGAAGAGTTCGGCCAGCTTTTCGGTCATCGCGCCGCCCAGCTGTTCGGCATCGACGATGGTGACGGCGCGGCGGTAATAGCGCGTGACGTCATGGCCGATGCCGATGGCCAGCAGTTCGACCGGCGAGCGGGTTTCGATCTCCTCGATCACCGTGCGCAGATGACGTTCAAGGTAATTGCCGGCGTTTACCGACAGGGTGCTGTCGTCCACCGGCGCGCCATCGGAGATGACCATGAGGATGCGGCGCTGCTCGGGGCGGGCGAGCAGGCGGTTATGCGCCCAGATCAGCGCCTCGCCGTCGATATTCTCTTTCAGCAGGCCCTCGCGCATCATCAGGCCGAGATTGCGGCGCGCGCGCCGCCACGGGGCGTCGGCGGGCTTGTAGACGATATGCCTGAGGTCGTTCAGGCGGACCGGCTGGCCCGGCTTGCCGTCCTGAATCCATTTCTCGCGCGCCTGGCCGCCTTTCCACGCCTTGGTGGTGAAGCCGAGAATTTCGACCTTCACGTTGCAGCGTTCTAGCGTGCGCGCGAGGATGTCGGCGCACATCGCGGCGACCGTGATGGGGCGGCCGCGCATGGAGCCTGAATTATCGAGCAGCAGCGACACCACGGTGTCGCGGAACTTCATGTCCTTCTCGACCTTGTAGGACAGCGGATTGGTCGGGTCGGTGATGACGCGCGTGAGGCGCGCGGCATCGAGCATGCCTTCTTCGAGATCGAACTCCCAGGTGCGGGTCTGCTTCGCCATCAGACGGCGCTGCAGGCGATTGGCGAGGCGGGTGACGACGCCCTGCATCGCGGCGAGCTGCTGGTCGAGATAGGCCCGCAGGCGCGTCAGTTCGTCGGCGTCGCAGAGATCGTCGGCCGAGATGACCTCGTCATGGGCGGTCGAATAGATCTTGTAGGCGGGCTCGTTCGGCTTGTCGGGCGTGTTCTGGTTCGGCCGCATCGGCTGCGTCCCGTCATCGGGCGCATCCTGCTCTTCGTCCGACATTTCCGCGTCGGCATCGACCTCGACCATCTGCTGGTCGTCGTCCTGCGTCGCGCCTTCCTCGAACTCGACTTCGTCGGCGCTGGAGCCTTGCGGCTGTTCGCTCTCGCCGCTCTCCTGCTGCTGCTCCTGGTTTTCCTCGGACGACTCGTTCTCGCTGTCGTCCTCGTTCTCGTCGTTCTGGTTTTCGCCCAGTTCGTCGCCGAGATCGAGGTCGCGCAGCACCGTGCGCATGATCTTCGAAAAGGCCTGCTGGTCGTGTTCGATATCTTTCAGGCGCGAGATATCGCCCCTGGCCCGTTCCTCGATGAAGGGGCGCCACAGATCGACGATCTTCTGCGCGTTCTTCGGCACGGGACGTCCGGTGATCGCCTCGCGGACGATCAGGGCGACGGCGTCGGACAGGGGCGCGTCGGCGCGGTCCCTGGCCTTGGCGTAGCTTTTGCCGGCATAGCGCTGGTCCAGCACGGCGGCGAGGTTGTCGCCCATGCCGGGCATGGCGTTGGCGCCGATGGCCTCGATGCGGGCGTCCTCCACGGCGTCGAAGATCACGCGGGCGTTGGGGCCGGTAGGCGCGAAGGCGGCGTGGGTTTTCTCGTCGTGGAAGGCGAGCTTGAGGCCGAAAGCATCAGCCTGGCCGCGCACCAACGCCACGTCGGCGGCGGGCAGGTCGCGCGAGGGTACGGGCAGGCGGGCGCGGATGCCCTTCAACGCCGGCGGCTCGGTGCCGTAGGTGACGGTCAGCTCGGGCTCGGCGGCGATGGAGCGTGTGGTCTGGGCGACAGCGCGCTTGAACCGCTCGATCTGGGTCTCGGATTTGCTCATTGGGTGAGACTCTTAGACGAGGCGGAGGGGTCTGTCAGCGTTCCGCTTGGGCAGCCGGGTCGTCCTCACAGAAGATGAGGCGGTTGCCCGCTGGGTCGATGACGGTCATTTCCGTGCCGCCCCATTCGGGGCGTTCGAGGCCGGGCCGCATATTGCGGTAATTCCGGGCGGTGATCTCGGCGTGGAAGGCTGTCAGGCCGGTCACATCGATCCGCACATGCGCGCCGGGCGAGCCGTCGCCGTGATGTTCGGAGATGTGCAGGACGATGCCGTCGCGCTCGACGCTGAAATAGAGCGGGAGAGACGGCTCGAAGCGGTGCTCGAAGCCGACCGTGAAGCCGAGAAAGCCGACATAGAAGGCCTTGGCCCGAGCTTCGTCGAAGGAGCGCAGGATCGGGATCGTGCGGCGGTAGGTGAGCGCCATGTCCTGCAAGCCCCCTTTCCGGCCTTCGATCGCCTTCCCCTGAAGGGGGAAGGCGATCCCGTCACGAAGCTGTTTACGCCACCATCACCTTGGCGGCGCTTTCGGGGAGTTCTTCGCCGAAGGCGCGCTGGTAGAATTCGGCCACCGTGGCGCGCTCCAGCTCGTCGCACTTGTTCAGGAAGGTCAGGCGGAAGGCGAAGCCGATATCGCCGAAGATCTGGGCGTTCTCGGCCCAGGTGATGACGGTACGCGGCGACATGACCGTCGAGATGTCGCCGTTGATGAAGGCCGAGCGGGTGAGGTCGGCGACGCGCACCATGGCGGCGATCTTCTTGCGGCCGTCGGCGCCCTGATAGCTGGGCGATTTGGCCAGGACGATGTCCACTTCCTTGTCGTGCGGCAGATAGTTCAGCGTGGTGACGATCGACCAGCGGTCCATCTGGCCCTGATTGATCTGCTGGGTGCCGTGATAGAGGCCCGAGGTATCGCCGAGACCGATCGTGTTCGTGGTCGAGAACAGGCGGAAGGCGTTATGCGGGCGGATGACGCGATTCTGGTCGAGCAGGGTCAGCTTGCCCGCGACTTCCAGCACGCGCTGGATCACGAACATCACGTCCGGGCGGCCGGCGTCGTACTCGTCGAAGACCAGCGCGACCGGGCGCTGCAGCGCCCAGGGCAGGATGCCTTCGCGGAATTCCGTCACCTGCTTGCCGTCCTTCAGGACGATGGCGTCCTTGCCGACGAGATCGATGCGCGAAATGTGGCTGTCGAGGTTGACGCGGATGCAGGGCCAGTTGAGTCGCGCCGCGACCTGCTCGATATGCGTGGACTTGCCGGTGCCGTGATAGCCCTGAACCATCACGCGGCGGTTGAAGGCGAAGCCTGCCAGAATGGCCAGCGTCGTCTCGCGGTCGAAGCGGTACGATTCGTCAAGATCGGGGACGTAGGAGTTGGGCTGGCTGAAGGCCGGAACCTTGAGATTGGTCTCGATGCCGAAAACGGTCTTCGCATCGACAGTGGTGTCGGGCGCGGCTTCGGGGCTCAGGCCCTCGCTCATCTCGGCCATGGGATTCCTGCGGACGTTTTGGGGTTCTGAAGGTCTGGCGGCGCGGCGGCAGCGACAAGTCTGCCGCGAAGGGGGCTAGCCGAAGTTCGATTTCTTCAGCACGCCATATGCGCGGATCACCAGCGCAAGCCGCTCTTCGGCCGACCGGTCCCCGCCGTTCACGTCGGGGTGGTAGCGTTTCACCAATTCCTTATAGCGCGTCTTGACCTCTATCAAGGATGCCTCAGCGGTAAGCCCGAGGACATTCAGCGAGTCCATCTGGAGCTTGGGCACCACCCGGGCGCGCTTGCCCACCGCGTCGCTGCGGGCGCTGGCGGCCTCGCCGTCCTCGAAGACGTCGTACGTGGCGTTCGCCTTGCCGGCGAACGTGGCCTTGTCGCCGCGGGCCTGCCACGAGGTCGACTGGCGATCTTTCAGCTTCCAGGTCGGGCGGTGGCCCAGCTGGGCGTCGCGCTGGAACTGCTGGACCTCGGCGTCGGACATGCCGTCGAAGAAATTCCAGTTCTCGTTCACGAAGCGGACATGCGGCATGCAGAGCCAGCGATGCTCGCGGAGATTTTCCTTGGACTTCGGGGCCTTGTGCGTGCCGGGCTGCTCGCAGCCGGGAAACTCGCAAAGGCGTACCTGCGGGCGCTTCGGCGCTGCGGCGGCCGTGCGCTTGATGGAGAAGTCCAGATTGATGCGGGGGCGGGTTGAGCTCATCTCGAGTCAAATTATGGGAAGCGGTGGTTAACAACGCAAGAAAACGACGTGCTTGACTTTCAACGCCGACGGGCGGTTTTCCGGGCTATGTCCGTCGAAACCGCCATCCGTGAAAAGCTGACCGCCGCCTTCGGCCCGGTCAAGCTGACCGTCGAGAACGACAGCGCCCGTCATGCCGGGCATGCTCACCTGACCCATCATCTGGCCCGGGGGCCGGGGGCGGTGACGGGCGAGACGCATTTCAACGTGACCATCGTGGCCGAGGCGTTCAAGGGCCTCAGCCGGGTGGCGGCGCAGCGTCTGGTCTATGGTGCGCTGAAGGACGAACTCGCCGGGCCGGTTCATGCGCTCAGCGTGAAGGCCAGCGCGCCCTAGCTCCGCGTATAGGTGACGCCGCCATCGACGATGAGGGTGGAGCCGACGACATAGTCGCCCGCCCGGCTGGCGAGATAGATCGCGGCTCCGGCCATGTCCTCGTCCGTGCCGATGCGGCGCAGCGGGATGCGCTTCGCCACGGCCTCGGCTTCGTCACGGGCGGTGGTGTTCATGTCGGACGCGAACGCTCCCGGCGCGATGGCGCTGACGGCGATCTGTTCGGGCGCCAGCTGGGTCGCCATGCGCCGCGTGAGATGGATCAGGCCGGATTTCGAGGCGGCGTAGGAATAGGTCTCCTGCGGGTTCACCGAAATACCGTCGATCGAGGCGATATTGATGACTTTCGCGACCCGATCCTTCGCGGCGGCGCGGAGCTGGGGCAGCAGCGCCTGGGTCAGGAAGAAGGGCGATTTCAGATTGAGATCGACGACCTGATCCCAGCCCTTTTCGGGGAAGACGTCGATCGGCTCCAGCCACGCCTTGCCGGCATTGTTGACGAGAATGTCGAGCTTCGGCTCGCGCGCCGCGATGGCTCCGGCCAGCGCCTTCACGCCCTCCATGGTGGAAACGTCGGTCGGCAGGGCGACGATCTCGCCGAACTGCGACAGCTCGGCCGCCGTGGCGTCGCAGGCGGCCTGCTTGCGCGACGAGATATAGACCTTCGCGCCGCTTTGCAGAAACCCGCGTGCGATCATCTTGCCGATGCCGCGGCTGCCGCCGGTGACGAGCGCGACGCGGCCCTTTAGCGAGAAGAGATCGAGCGACATGAGCGTTTCTCCGGTTGTTATGCGGCGGCGTCGAGGACTTTGCCGACGGCGGCGGCATCGACGTCCTTGGCGATGAAGGCGTCGCCGATGGCGCGGGCGAGGATGAAGGTCAGCTTGCCCGCCTCGACCTTCTTGTCCTGCGCCATGTGGTGCAGAAGTTCCGCAGTTGAGGGGCGTTCGCCCGGAATGTCGGCGATGCGATGGGGCAGGCCCATGCGGGCGAGGTGGTTGGCGACGCGGCCGGGCACCTGGCCGTCGCAGTAGCCGAGGGCCGCCGAAAGATCGAAGGCGAGCTTGATGCCGATGGCGACGCCTTCGCCGTGGAGCAGGCGGTCGGAGAAGCCGGTTGCGGCCTCCAGCGCGTGGCCGAAGGTGTGGCCGAGATTGAGGAGGGCGCGTTCGCCGGTTTCGGTTTCGTCGCGCTCCACGACGCCCGCCTTGGCGCGGACGCTGGCGGCGACGGCTTTGGCGAGCGCGGCGGTATCGCCGCTGAGAAGTTTCGCGCCGTCGGTGTCCAGCCAGTCGAAAAAGGCGGCGTCGCCGATAAGGCCGTATTTCACGACCTCCGCATAACCGGCCTTCATCTCGCGCCGGGGCAGCGTTTCCAGCGCGCCGATATCGGCGAGGACCAGGCGGGGCTGATGGAAGAGGCCGACGAGGTTTTTCCCTTCGGGCGCATTGATCGCCGTCTTGCCGCCGACGGAGCTGTCCACCTGAGCCAGAAGCGTCGTGGGAATCTGCACGAAGCCGGTGCCACGCCGCACCAGGCCGGCGGCGAGGCCGACGAGATCGCCGATCACCCCGCCGCCCAGCGCCATGACGAGATCGCCGCGCTCGATGCGGCCGGCCAGCAAGGCGCTGCAGACGCGCTCGAGATTCCCGAAGCTCTTAGTCTTTTCGCCGGGCGGCAGGATCAGCGCTCCGGCCTCGATGCCGGACGCGGCGAGCGCCGTCTGCAGCGGCTTCAGATGGCGCGCCGCGACGTTTTCGTCGGTGACGATGAAGCTGACGCCGCGCTTCAGCAGCGGCGCGATCGACGCGCCGGCGCCGGCGATCAGGCCTTCGCCGACGATCACGTCATAGGAGCGGGCGCCGAGCCCCACGCGGATGGTTTCGGGCGCGCTCACGCGGCGTCCTCCCTGGGCAGCGCGCCGCGCTCGCGCAGCGACTGGATGATGGCCTTGACCACACGGTCGTGCGGGCCTTCGCGGCTTTCGACGGTGAGGTCGGCTTCGGCATAGACCGGATAGCGCTCGGCCATCAGTTTTTCCATCGTGGCGCGCGGGTCGGCGGTGTGCAGCAGCGGGCGATTGCCCTTGCGTCCCACCCGGTCCATCAGCAGCCCGACATCGGCCTTCAGCCAGACCGAGATGCCGCGCCGTCTGATCGCCTCGCGGGTGCGCGGGTCCATGAACGCGCCGCCGCCGGTCGCCAGAATGTGGCGCTGGCCCTCCAGCAGGCGGGCGATGACGCGGCGTTCGCCGTCGCGGAAGGCGGGTTCCCCGAAACGGGCGAAAATCTCGGAAATCGTGCAGCCCGCCGCCTGCTCGATCTCGTGATCGGCGTCGACGAAGGGCAGATTCAGCACGCTGGCGAGCCGCCTGCCCACCGTGGTCTTGCCGACGCCCATCAGCCCTACAAGCACGATGCTGCGGGCGGCGAGGTCGGACAGGGGCTCCAGCGGGGTCTCGGGTTCCATTTCGTTCTGCCTAAACCATGGGCCGGACTTCGCAAAGTCGCCTCAATCGGGCGTCAACCTTTGCGGTGCAGGGTTGACCCCTGCGCACGGCAAGGGCCATTACCCATGCGAACCCCTCGAATCGACGCCCGGACCGGACTTCATGTCACGCGCCTCGTTCCTGCTCACGTCTCTTGTCGTCCTGCTGATCGCGGGATTCATCGCTCTTGTGGTGTTGGCCGGATCGGCCGAGCCGCCGCAGCGGCAGGTGGAGCAGACGATCCCCGATGAGCGTCTTCCGAAATAGCGTTTCGCTCGCAGCGCTGCTGATCGCTCTCGCCGCGCCGGCTGCCGCCCAGGACGGCAGTGGGATCCCGCGCGATCCGTCGCAGAATAATTCGACGCCGCGCCCGCCTCAGCGGGGCGGTTCGGTTGCAGTGCCGGAGCCGCCGCGCGGCACGATCGGCAACCCCGATCCGCCAGCGTCGAACCGCGATTTCCTGCCCGACGCGCTGCCCGCCGCCGGGCAGCCGGGCGATTTCGCGGAACAGGGGGACGGCGGAACCGTCCCCTCGCAGCCGGCGATCCTGTCGCCCGGCAGCGATAGCGGGCCGAGCAGTCTGCCTTACGGGCTGACGGCGGACGAGGTCAGCCGCCAGCAGCAGATCCTCGCCAATCCCGCCGCGACCGGGATGACGCCGGGCGATGTGGAGGTGCAGCCGCTGGGCAAGCCCGATCCCTCGGACAAGGGCACGTTGGGCGAGAGCGATGGCGGGCTCGGCAAGGATCTGTGGGCCGATACCGACTATGCGACCATCGCCGAGCTGATGGCCGATCTGCCGGCAGGCACCGCCTCGCCGACGATGAACGATCTGATCCGCCGCGTATTGCTGACGGGCGCGAAGCCGAAAGACGCTAGCGATGCGGGTCCGACACTGTTCGATCTGCGCACCGCGAAGCTGCTGCAGGCGGGGCTTGTCGGCGATCTGACAGCGCTGCTGGATGCGGGCGGCGAGAAGACCGGCGACATGAAAGCGCGCGCCGATGGCTATCTGCTGAACGGGCGCACGCGCGAGGCTTGCGCCGCTGCGGATCCCGAGGCCGCCGATGCGGTGGCGCTGCAGCTGCGGGCTTTCTGTCAGATCGATGCAGGCGATCACGCGGCTGCGGCGCTGAGCGCCGATCTGGCGCGCGTCAAGGGTGCGAACGATCCGGCCTTCTTCGCGCTGGTGGCGCATCTGGCGGATGGCGCCCCGCTGAATGCGAAAACCCTCTCCGGCCTGACGCCGGTGACGCTGGCGCTGGCGCAGCGCGCCAAGGCGGCGCTGACCCCGGCGGCGCTGAAGGATGCGAGCCTTGGCGTCGTGGCGGCTCTGGCGGCCTCGAAACAAACGCCGGCGGGCCTGCGTCTGGCGGCGGCCGAGCGTGCGGCGCGGGACGGCGCATACGATCCGCAGGCGCTGATCGATCTGATGATCGCTGCGAAAGCCGGGAAAGGCAGCGGGACGGCGCTGGTCCAACTGGCGGTCCGCACCGAGGGGCTGGAGCCGCGCGCCAAGGCGATCGCCGCCGCTGCGGCGTTCGCGGCAGGGAACGACCTGACGGCGTTGTATGCGCAGCTTCTGGCCCGCGCGGCCTGGGAGACGCCGCCCTCGGCGGCGCTGGCGCCCTATGCCGACGCGGTGACGCGCGTGTTGCTGCTGTCGGGCCGCGGCGACCGGGTGGCCGACTGGCTGAATTTCGCGAGCGCGCTGCCGCCGCTGCTGGCCGACGAGTTGACTGTCCGCCTGATGCTGGCAGCGCCGACGCGCGAGCGGGCGCTGCAGGCCGCCGAGGCGCTGGCGCGCCTCGCCGCCGCCGCGCCTTCGGACGCCGCGCTGGCGGCGCGTCTGGTGATCTATGCCGGGGTGATCGAGGCGCAGGGCTTCGCTATCAGCGATGCGGCGCAGGGGCTTCTGGCCGCGACGCCGCAGCTTGCGGGCGGCGCGGGGCAGGTCGAGACCGCCGAGCTGTCGGCGGCGGCGCGCGCCAAGCGCGTGGGCGAAACCATTCTGCGCGCGCTGATCCTGATCGGTCCGGGCGGGCCTGAGAAAGCGCATCCGGCGTCGATCATCGAGGCGGCTGCGGCGCTGTCGGCGGTCGGTCTGTCCCGCGAGGCGGGGGCGCTGGCGCTGGAAGCGGCGTTGACGCGCCCTGTCGCCGGCGGCGGCTGACCCATGGGTCGCCCCAGGGGCGCACCGCCGGCCGGCCTTTCGGGTCTGCACCACCTCGAGGCGTTCCTTGAGATGCTGGGCGCGGCGCGCGGCGCGGCCAGAAACACGCTCGACGCCTATCGCCGCGATCTGCTGGATCTGGCGGTGTTCCTGAAGCGGCGCGGTCGGGCGCTGGGCGAGATGCAGGAGGGCGACCTCACCGCCTATCTGGCCTCGCTGGAGGCGGCCGGGATGGCGCGCACGACGGCGCAGCGGCGTCTGTCAGCGATCAAGCAATTCTCGAAATTCGTATTGTCGGAGAACATCCGCCGCGACGATCCGACCTCGAAGCTGGATGCGCCCAAACGCGCGCGGCCGCTGCCCAAATCGATCGCGGAAGACGAGATGGGCCGTCTGCTCGTCTCGGTGCGGGGTGACGACAGCGTGAAGGGCGTCCGCTTCCGCGCGATGCTGGAGCTTGCCTGCGGGTCGGGTCTGCGCGTCTCGGAGCTGGTGGGCCTGCCGCTCGCGGCTGCGCCGCGTGTCGGACGGATGCTGTTCGTCACCGGCAAAGGCGGCAAAGATCGCATGGTGCCGATGAGCGAAGAGGCGCGCGCGGCGCTGGACGCCTGGCTGGGGGTACGCGAGGCGACGCTGAAACTGGACGTTCGGGGACGGCCTCTCCCATCGCGCTTCTTGTTTCCCTCGCCCGCCAGACAGGGGCATCGTACGCGCCAGCAATTCGCGCTGGACCTGAAAGAGGCGGCGCTGAATGCCGGGCTGGATCCGACACGGCTGTCGCCGCATACGCTGCGGCACGGCTTTGCGACCCAGCTGCTCAATCACGGCGCCGATCTGCGTTCGTTGCAGACCATGCTGGGTCACGCCGATATCGCGACGACGCAGATCTACACCCATGTCGTGGAGGACCGGCTGCGCGACACGGTGGAGAAGGCGCATCCGCTGGCGCGACGCGGGGTCTTGTCAGAGTAAGTCGGGTTTCCCTAACTCTCCGGCAGGAGAGTCCCCATGAATCAACCGACCTTCGCCTGCCCGCATTGCCAGGGCGAGATCAAACTGACGGAATCGCTGGCCGGGCCGATGCTGGCCGATCTGGAGCAGCGCTTTCAGCGCGAGGCCGCGAAGAAAGACGCCGAGCTGGAAGGCGAGCGCGCCAGGCTGAAGCTCGAGGCCGACCGGCTGAAAGCCGCCAAAGCGGAAAGCGACAGGCTGGTGGCCGAGAAGCTGGCGGGCGAGCGCGAGAAGCTGCGCGCCGAGGCGGCCGCCAACGCCAGGGCGTTGCTCGCCGCCGATCTGGATGAGCAGAAGCGCAAGCTCGAACTGGCGAATGAGACGCTGAAGGACCGCGAGACGAAGCTGAAGGCGGCGCGCGAGCTGGAGGCGGCGCTGTTGAAGGAACGCAGCGCTATCGAGGACCAGCGGCAGGAACTTGAAGCGACGCTCCAGAAGCGGCTGGCGGAAGAGAAGGCTGCGATCCGGCAGGCGGCGCAGAAAGACGCGGAAGCGGCGCTGTCGTTGAAAGTGGCGGAGAAGGATATCCAGCTGCAGGCGATGGCGAAGCAGATCGACGATCTGAAGCGCCGCGCCGAGCAAGGCTCGCAGCAGCTTCAGGGCGAAGCGCAGGAGATCATGCTGGAGGAGCTGGTGCGCGCCAGCTTCCCGTTCGACGCGATGGAGCCGGTGGCGAAAGGCGAATTCGGCGGCGATATCATCCAGCGCGTGCGTTCGGCTGTCGGACAGGGCGCGGGCGCGATCCTGTGGGAATCCAAGCAGACGAAGAACTGGTCGGATGGCTGGTTGACCAAGCTGCGCGGCGACCAGTTGAAGGCGAAGGCCGAGGTCGCGATTCTGGTGACGCGCGCCTTGCCGAAGGATTTCGCCGCCGGGTTCGGGCAGATGGGCGAGATATGGGTGACGAACTACGAGTGCGCCGTGCCGCTGGCGCTGGCGCTGCGCCAGTCACTGCTGGAGGTGCAGAAGGCGCGGGCGGCGGGCGAGGGCGTGAAGGGCAAGGCCGAACTGACCTATGATTATCTGACGGGGCCGCGCTTCAAGCAGCGGGTCAGCGCCATCGTCGAGCATTTCTCGGTGATGAAGGGCGACCTCGACAAGGAGCGCAAGGCCATCATGAAAATGTGGGCCAAGCGTGAGCAGCAGATCGTGGCGGTGATCGATTCCACCGCCGGCATGTATGGCGATCTGGAAGCCATCGCCGGCCAGAAGCTGCAGGAGATCGATGCGCTCGATCTCGCGCAGCTTGAAGGGCCGGAGGACTGACGCCTATTGCGGCTCGGGCTGCACCGGCGATTCAATCTCGACGCTGGCGCAGAGCTGACAGAAATTGCCCTCGGCGACGAGCAGGATTTCCTGCTGTTCGACGAACGCGCCTTTGGTGCGGGCCCAGCTGTCGCGGAATTTCAGCGTCTGCGGCTTCATGCCCGGCGGCTGATAGACGCCCGAAATCTTGTAGCGGCCGACCGGCACTTCCAGGATCTTGCCGAAGTCCGGCGTGCGCGGCGCGCCGCCTTTGCGCACGATGGTCTGGCCCTGGCTGCCGTCGATAAGCGGGCCGACAGGTTCCAGCGTGAAGGTGATGTTGTCGGGATCTTCGACGAAGAAATTATCGTAGCCGAGATTCACATAGACATAGCCGCCATACGAGCCCATGCCGGGCTGCGGCTTTTCGCCGGTGAGAACCCAGGTGAAGTTCCGCACCGCGCCGGTGGAATCGTCGAACGTGTCGGTGGAATCGGGCTTCAGATCGAATTTGTAGACCTGATTTTCCCATTTGTAGCTGAGCGAGGCCTGCGCGAGATAGGCGCCCGGCATCAGGCGGATGCGGAACGCGCCGTCCTCCTTGGTGGTGAACTGCATATTCTGGTCGAGCACGCCGTCGATGAAGATGAACGCGCCGGGAATGGGCGCGCCGGCGGCGGTTTTGACCGTGCCCGTCACCCAGCCGGGCTCTGCCGCGTCCTGCGCCGCCGCCAGTCCCGTCATCATCATGGCCGCTGCGGCGGCCATGCTCTTCATCTTGCCGATCATTTCAGTCTCCCTCGTGCGGGCGGCTTGAACCACGTCGCCCGCCATGCCGGCTGTGCCCTGGATCACATAAAAATGTGATCAGGCGGGCGGTTTGCGGTCGCCCGTGAAGCCGAACGGGTTGCGGAAATCCGGCTCGTACACAGTCTCGGGTGCGGCGCGGACGGCTTCGTCGATCGCGTGGGCGTCGTCGCCCACCAGGATGCGCCAACGGCCTGCCTTCACCGCGTCCAGGATGACGGTCGCCGCTGCGGCGGCGGTCATCGGGGCGTCGTCCTGGAAGCGGCGGCCCATATCGGCGATCAGCGCCGCGATCTGTTCGTCGCTGAACGGCGCGGGGTCGATGCCTTGCGCCTTCATGCGGGCGCGGGCGCTGGCGAGTTCGGGCGCTGTGATGTTGTCGTCGCCCTCCTTCAGCACGGAGCGGGTGTTCATCGCGATGGCGGTGCCGATATGGCCGGGCATGACGACAGAGCAGGTGACGTGCGGGGCGTTTAAACGCAGATCGGTGATGAGCGCTTCCGTGAAGCCTTTCACCGCGAACTTGGCGGCGGAATAGGCAGTGTGCGGCGTGGTGGGGCCGATGCTGGCCCAGAAGCCGTTGACGGAGGAGGTGTTCGTGATGTGGGCGCGGTCGGCCTTCAGCAGCATGGGCAGGAAGGCACGGGTGGTCCAGTAAACGCCGCCCCAGCAGATGTTGAAGGTGCGCTCCCATTCGGCGCGCTCGGCCTGCACGAAGCTGCCGCCGCCGCCGATACCGGCATTGTTGAAGAGGAAGTGGATGCGGTCGGTCTGAAGCTGGTCGGCGACCTCGCGCTGGAAACGCTGGATGTCTTCTTCCTTGCCGATGTCGCAGATATGGGCGGTGATGCGCGTGCCCTGAGGCAATCCGGCGGCCTCCGCCAGACGTTTGGTTTCGGCCATGGTGGCGGCGTTCACGTCGCACATCGCGACGGTGCAGCCCTCGGCGGCCAGCTGGCGGACCAGTTCGCGCCCCATGCCCGTGCCGCCACCCGTGACGACGGCGATCTTCCCGGCGAAATCCAGCATGTGTCTCTCCCGATAGTTCTGAGTTTTGTGAGACGACTGAACCGCATGGGGTTGGCGGCGTCCATTGCTGACGTAAGGGCAAACTTGCGTGTCTCGCGCCCGGGGGCATATTGCTGCGACGCAAAATTGCCGGGAGCGCTGCCCATGAGCTTCACCACTGTCGAGCGCGAAGCCGCGCCGCTCTATCGCTCCAAGCTGTTTCTGCCGGGCTCGCAGATCAAATTCTTCGAGAAGGCCGCCAAAGGGCCTGCGGACGTGGTGTGCCTCGATCTGGAAGATGCGGTCGCGCCCGCCGACAAGGTGCAGGCGCGCACCAATGTCGTGCGCGCGCTGAACGAGGTCGATTTCGGCGACAAGATCGTCACCGTGCGCGTGAATGGGCTGGATACCCATCTCGCCTATCGCGACATCATCGACCTGGTGGAGCTGGGCGGCGAGCGGCTGGACGCCATCATGATCCCCAAGGTCGGCGTGGCGGCGGACCTTTATGCCGTCGATATGCTGATCACCCAGGCCTCGAAGGCGGTGGGGCGCAAGAAGCGCATCAAGCTGGAGGTGATCCTCGAAACGGCGCTGGGCATGACGAATATCGACGCGATCTGCGGCGCCTCGAAGCGTCTGGAAAGCGTGCATTTCGGCTCGGCCGACTACGCGGCCTCGGCGGGCATGCGCACGACCAATATCGGCGGCGGCAATGCGGATTACGTGATGCTGACCGACAAGGACGCGGCCGGCGAACGGCAGCGTCACTGGAACGATCTCTGGCACTATCCGCTGATCCGCATGGTGGCGGCGGCGCGCGCGCATGGCATCACGCCGATCGACGGGCCGTTCGGCGACTACAACGATCCCGATGGTTTCCGCGCGCAGGCGAACCGCACCGCGATCCTCGGCTGCGAGGGCAAGTGGGCGATCCATCCCAACCAGGTGCCGCTGGCGAACGAGGTGTTCACGCCGCCCGACGCCGAGGTGGAGAAGGCCAAGGCCATTCTCGCCGCGATGGCTGAGGCGCAATCCTCCGGCGCGGGCGCCGCGACCTATAAAGGCGTGCTGATCGACGCCGCCTCGATCCGTCAGGCCGAGGTGATCGTGAAGCAGGCCGAAGTGATCGCCGCGCGAACGCCTGCAGCTTAAGAACGCGGCGGCAGACTATTTGCTGCCGCCGAGTATTTCTTCCCAAGAGTAATTGTAGGTTTCGTCGCATTTGAGCCGCGACGGGTCGGATATGGCTATGCGACTGTAAATCGCCGCGTCGCGCTCATCACCCGAAAGGGCTGAGCCATTCAGCATGAAGATCGGCACATCCTCCGATCCGAATGCTTTGCCATAGGCCATGTAGGCGATGGGATCGCCGTTCATACGGTGGACGCGGACGCCATTGCCTTCGTAAACCTGCTTGCCTTTCTGGTCCCGGCGAAAGATTTCACTCTCGCCGATTTCATATTCGCCAGATGGCCCGCTGATCGAGACAGTGATAGCCTCGGCACCGGCCCCGTGGCCGTCCGTCGCTTCGCCGGGCGCCAGACGGAAGCTGCTGTACTTGAAGCAGATCAGTTTCTGATTTTCCGATGCGGCGCTGGCTTGTGCGACCTGCACAAGGCAAATGGCCAATACAAGGAATACCGTTCGCATCGCGCGAGTTTGCCTCATCGGCGGCTTTTCGCAACATGGTTGGATCAGGAACGTCACGTGTTCGTTGGCGTCGGTTTTCCTCGCGTGACATGGGGCAATCCGGTCAACGCCGCCTTCGCCCGTTCCAGCTTGTCGGGATTGCGGATGATGAAGAGGCGCGCGATGCGGCCGTTCTCGATGTCGGCGGTGTAGATGGTGCTCAGCCCCTCCGCCGTCTCGATGGCGAGGCCGTATTGGCCGTTGACGCTGACCGGGAAGCTGCGGCCCGGCACCCCGGCATATTTGCGCGCGACGTTCATCAGCACCTGAACGGCGTCGTCTGGTCCGACCAGTGGGCGCAAAGCGGCGCGCGCCTTGCCGCCGCCGTCGGAATAGACGATCGCGTCCTCGGTCAGCAGCGTCTTCATCTGAGCGGCGTCGCCGGCGAAGGCCGCGGCCATGAAGGCGCTTACGATACGCTGTTGCTGCGCGCGGTCGGTCTCGAAGCGCGGGCGGCCGGAGCGCACGCGCTCGCGGGCGCGGCTGACCAGTTTGCGGCAGGCGACTTCGGACTTGTTCAGCGCGACGGCGATCTCGTCATAGCCGCAGTCGAAGGCGTCGTGCAGGATGAAGGCGGCACGCTCGTCGGGCGACAGGCGCTCCAGCACATGCAGGAAGCCGAGGCTGACGCGCTCGGCGCGCGCGGCGTCGTTGTCCTCATCGTCCTCGAACGGCGTCACTTCCGGTTCAGGCAGCCAGGGGCCGATATAGTCTTCGCGGCGGGCTTTGGCCTTGCGCAGCGCATCGATGGCCAGGCGCGAGGCAGCACGGGTGAGCCAGGCGGCGGGATTGTTGATCGTGCTCGTGTCGGTCTTCGACCAGCGCAGCCAGGTTTCCTGCACCACGTCTTCGGCCGCGCCGCGCTCGCCCAGCATGCGATAAGCGAGGCGGGTGAGGCGTGGGCGCTCGGCCTCGAAGGCGGCCTCCGGCGTCATCTCAGGCGGCCTTGCCCAGCGCAGGTTTGAGTACGGGTACCTGGGCGTCGCCGACCCGAACGCGCCGACATTCCTTCGCGTGCCCCATCGCGCGTTTCAGGACCGGGAAATTGCGCGAGGCCATGGCGGTGAGCGAAATCGCGATCATGCCTTTCCGGCCCCAACGGGCGGCTACCTCGTCGCGCAGGGCGTCGAGATTTTCGGCGTCCGCCAGCAGCGCGCGGGCGAAATCCAGCGCGATCCTTGCCGGTGCGTTCGCCGCCTCGCCCGTCAGAAGTTCGGTCAGCAAGGCCGGATCGACGCCGTCTTCCAGAGCCATGTCGGTGACGATCTGGACACAGGGGCCGCAATCTTCGTGCAGTGCGCCGCCCAGCGCCGCCGCGTGGAAGATCTCCGGCGGCAGGTCGGCTTTCCATTTTCCCGCAGCCTGCATCTTCATGAAGCGCCGGGCTGCCTCCGGGGCCGCGTCCACCACCTCGTGCAGATAGGTCGCGTCATAGGCATAGCGCCGCTCCATACGGGCGATCATACGATGATAGAGCCAGGTCAGCATCCGGCGCTCCTTTCCTGCCTGAAGGCGATGAAGGCGATCAGCGCGCCGAGCAGGCTGGTGGCGATGACGCCGGCAAGATCTGTGAAAAGGGCGAGGCCCTCCGGCACGTGATGGCCGAGGCCGACAATGTGGAAGATGCCATGGAGGGCCGGCCACAGTGCGCCCATGATCACCCAGGCGGCCCCCGCCTGCGGGCGTAGCGCCCAGACGCCGAGACCGACCGCGGCGGTCAGGAAGGCGAAGCCGATA
Organism: Alphaproteobacteria bacterium; assembly: GCA_027492655.1. Taxonomy (GTDB): domain Bacteria; phylum Pseudomonadota; class Alphaproteobacteria; order Micropepsales; family Micropepsaceae; genus JADZAI01. The sequence continues at coordinate 28,241 of JAPUEF010000225.1, forward strand.
TCGGGAACGAAATGACCGTTGAACGGGCCGGTATGTTCGATCCCGGGCACGCTGGCGTACCACCCGGCCGGATCGAGAACCATTTTGAGGCCGTTAAGTCCATGAAATGCCGCCAAAATTCCGGCCAATGCGCGCCATATGATCATCCCTGCGTCTCCTTTCGCCCTGTAGACGGGCGGCACGGGAATTTGTGACAGGCGAAATCGTTAACGCCATCACCTTCGACGGAATTGACAGGGGGCGGCGGCTGCGCCCATCTCCCACCCATGAGCACCTATCTCGAATTCGAGAAGCCGATCGCCGAGCTGGAAACCAAAGTCGCCGAGCTGCGTAAGCTCGGCGAGGCGACGCCCGGCATGAACGTGGCGGACGAAGCCTCGAAGCTGGAGGCCCGCGCCGCCCAGCTTCTGAAGGAGACCTACGCCAAGCTGACGGCCTGGCAGAAAACACAGGTCGCCCGGCACGGAGATCGTCCGCATTTCGTGGATTATGTGCGCGGCTTCGTCGAGGAATTCACGCCGCTGGCCGGCGATCGCGGCTTCGGCGACGACAACGCCATCGTCACCGGGCTCGGCCGGTTCCGGGGGCGTCCGGTCGCGGTGATCGGGCACGAGAAGGGCAACGACACCAAGTCGCGGCTGAAGCACAATTTCGGCATGGCGACGCCTGAGGGCTATCGCAAGGCGATCCGCATCATGGATATGGCCGACCGCTTCGGCCTGCCGGTGATCTCGTTGGTCGATACGCCCGGCGCCTATCCGGGCCTCGTCTCGGAAGAACGCGGCGTGGCGGAAGCGATCGCGCGCTCGACCGATCGCTGCCTGTCGCTGACCGTGCCGATGACGGCGGTGATCATCGGCGAGGGCGGCTCGGGCGGCGCGGTCGCCATCGCGTCGGCCGACACGGTTCTGATGCTCGAGAATTCTGTCTATTCGGTGATCACCCCGGAAGGCTGCGCCTCGATCCTGTGGCGTTCGGCTGAAAAAGCCGCCGATGCCGCCAACGCCATGAAGGTGACGGCGCAGGATCTTCTGGCGCTGAAAGTGGTCGACAAGGTGATTGCGGAGCCGCTGGGCGGCGCGCATCGCGATCCGCAGGCCACGGTGCAGGCGGTGGGCGACGCCATCGCCGAGGCGCTGGCGGCGCAGGCCGGCAAGGACGGCGAGACGCTGAAGCGCGAACGCCGCGAGAAATTCCTGCGTATCGGGCGAAGCCTCGCGGCGTGAACGACGCGCCGTCCCCTTCCCCTGACGATCCCCACGCGGCTTTCCGCGACGGCTATTTCCAGAAATGGAACTACGCGGACCGGAAACGCGGGCGCTTCTCGATGTACTGGTTCGCGCGGCGCTATTATGCCGCTCTGGTCAGACGCTATGCGCCCCGGGATCACGGTGGTTTGCTGGAGATCGGCTGCGGCGAGGGCGACCTGCTGGGTTTGCTGCAGGACGACTTCAAGGCGATCGGGATCGATGTCGGCCCGGAAGCGGTCGATCTGACACGCCGCGCCGCGCCGCGCGCCGAGGTGCGGTTGCAGAGCGCCGAGGATCTGGCGGACTTTGAAAGCGGCGCGTTTTCGGCGGTCGTCTCGCTGCATGTGTTCGAACACCTGCGCGATCCCGCCGCCGCGATCCTCGATGTGTCGCGGCTGCTGAAGCCTGGCGGCCTGTTCCTGTTCGCGACGCCGCAGCCCGATTACGCGATGCGCCGTTTCAAGGACAAAGCCAATGATGCGATCGGCAAGGATCTGACGCATATCAACGTGCAGCCGCCCGCCGTGTGGCGCGGCTGGTGCGACGCGGCGGGCTTGAACGTCATTCGTCACTTCGCGGACGGATTATGGGACGTGCCATATCTGCCGGCCGTTCCTACCAAGCTGCAGTTCGCGGTGTTCGGGCTGCCGGCATTGGCGCAGGTTCTGACGCGCACCACGCTCACGCCGCTGTCGATGGGCGTGAACCAGATCGTGATCGCGCGAAAGCGCCAGACCTAGACCGTCACCTGCGCGCCGAGCTCCACCACGCGGCCGGTGGGAATCTGGAAGAAGTCCGTCGCGTTCGTCGCGTTGCGGTTCAGCGCGATGAACAGTTTGTCCTGCCAGCGCGGCATGCCCGAGCGGCGGTCCGGCACGATGGTGCGGCGGCCGAGGAAGAACGACGTCGTCATGATGTCGAACTTGAGGCCCTGCTTCTTCAGGCGGGCGAGGGCGCGCGGGACGTTCGGCGTCTCCATGTAGCCGAAATTCAGGATCACCAGAGTCACGTCGTCGTCGATCTTCTCGACCTTCGCCCGGTTCTCTTCCGAGACGCGCGGATAGGACGAGGTGAAGACCGAGAGCATGATCAGCCGCTCGTGCAGCACCTTGTTGTGCTTGAGGTTGTGGAACAGCGCCGGCGGAGCGACCTCGGGGTCGTTGGTGAGGAAGATCGCCGTGCCGGGCACGCGCACCGGCGGGCTCTTCTTCAGCATCTCCAGAAGCTCTTCCAGCTTCATGGATTCGCGCCGCGTCTTGTCCTTCACGATGCGGTTGCCGCGCCGCCAGGTCCACATGACGATGACGAGGGCTGCGCCCAGCAGCAGCGGCACATACGCGCCGTTCAGCAGCTTGGTGAGGTTCGCCGACAGGAAGGCGAGCTCGATGAACAGGAACGGCGCGACGGTGGCGATGGCCGCGGCGCGCGAGAATTTCCAGATCCGGCGGACGATGACGTAGAACAGCATCGAGGTGACGCACATCGTGCCGGTCACGGCGACGCCATAGGCGTGGCTGAGATTAGCCGAGGACTGGAAGCCCAGAACCAGGAAGATCACGCCGATGAACAGGAACATGTTCACCGCCGGCACGTAGATTTGCCCGGCCTGCGATTCCGAGGTGCGGGTGATGACCATGCGCGGCAGAAGCCCCAGCTGCACCGCCTGCTGGGTCAGCGAGAACGCGCCGGTGATCACCGCCTGGCTGGCGATGACGGTGGCCATCGTGGTGAGGATCACCAGCGGCACCAGCCAGCCTTCGGGCGCCATCAGGAAGAACGGGTTGGCGATCGCGTCAGGATGCGCCAGCACCATCGCGCCCTGGCCGAAATAGTTGATCACCAGCGCCGGGAAGACGAGCCAGATCCAGGCGGCGCGAATGGGGCCGCGCCCGAAATGGCCCATATCGGCATAGAGGCCTTCCGCGCCGGTGACGGCCAGGAACACCGCGCCCAGCACGATGAAGGCGAGCCAGCCGTGCTCGAACAGGAAGCCGAGCGCGTAATGCGGGCTGAAGGCCCACATGATGTCGGGATCGTCGGCGATGTGGATCGCCCCCAACCCGGCAAGCACCAGAAACCAGACGATGCAGATCGGCCCGAACAGCACGCCGACCCGCGCGGTGCCGTGGCGCTGCACCGAGAACAGGATGCCGATGATGATGATGGCGAGGGGGATGATGTAGGGGTCGAACGCCGTGGTGATCAGCGACAGACCTTCGAGCGAAGAGATGATCGACATCGCCGGCGTCAGGATCGCATCGCCATAGAACAGCGCCGCGCCGATGATGCCCAGCAGAAAGATGGCGAGGGTCCGCCGGCCATAGGCCTTCTGGGCCAGCGCCATGAGCGAGAGCGTGCCGCCTTCGCCGTTATTGTCGGCCCGGAGGACGAAGATGATGTACTTGATCGTGACGACGATGGTCAGCGACCAGAAGATCAGCGAAACGAGGCCGATGACCTCGGACCGGGCGAGGATGCCGTCTTCCATCGCCGGGCGCAGCGCCTCGCGGAAGGCGTAGATCGGGCTGGTGCCGATATCGCCATACACGACGCCGACCGAAGCGATGGTCAAAGCGAGGAAGGAACTCTTGTGGTGATGGCCAGCCTCCGGCAGCGGGCCGGTGGTCATCGTCTGGGAGTCGTTCAAGACACGCTCTTTCTGTGGCCCTATCCCCAAGGCCAAGGCGGCGGAAAATACGCCGCCGCCGTCAAAAGTCTATCGCAGCGCAACAAATATCAGGCTTGACGGAAGCGACGGAAGAAGCCTTGCACATTCGCGGTAAACAGGGCCGGCTCCTCCATGGCGGCGAAATGCCCGCCGCGGTCCAGCACTTGGAAATCGACGATATTGTAAGCCCGCTCCGCCCATGAACGGGGCGTCACCGGCAGCGTGTCGATGGGATATTCGGCATAGCCGGTCGGCACCTCCACCCGCTCGCCGGGCTTGAGGCGGGCTGAGCCCTCGGCGTGGCCGGCCTTGTAGAGCGTATTGGCCGAATTGATGGTGTTGGTGAACCAGTAGATCGACAACTGGGTGCAGAAGAGGTCATGGGGGAAGCGTGCCTCCATGCCCTCGAACGGGTGGCCTTTGCGTGTGTCGCCGAGGCGGTTGTACTTGTCGGCCAGCCAGCCGGCGAGGCCGGCAGGGGAATCGGCGAGGCCGAAGGCGAGCGCCATGGGCCGGGTGGACTGGATGGCGCGATAGCCCTGTTCCACCTGCCACCAGGCGTTCATGTCCTTTATCCAGGCCGCTTCCTCGGCCGTGACGGGCGGCTGGGCGGCATGTTTCAACTCGGGCCTGAGCGGCAGCATGGTGAGGTGGATGGCCTCGACCGCTTCGGGGTGCTGGAGCGCCAGGCGCGAGGTGACGAAGGAGCCCCAGTCGCCGGCCTGCGCGAAATAGGCGCCGTAGCCCAGAACCTCGCTCATCAGGCTGTGCCACAGCTCGGCGATATAGGCGGGGCCGACCGGCACGGCGGGTTTGGAGGAAAACCCGAAGCCGAGCAGCGACGGCACGATCACGTCGAAGGCGTCCGCGATGTCGCCGCCGAACCGCTCGGGATGGGCGAGCGGCTCGACCACATCCAGGAACTCGCGGAAGGTCGAGGGCCAGCCATGGGTGAGGATCAACGGACGGGCCGTGTCGCCGGAACCTTTTTCGTAGAGAAAATGGATGTCGTGGACGGCGCCATCCGGGCCTTTGATGTCAGCCAGGAACTGGGGAAAACGGTTCAGCTCCGCTTCGGCGGCGCGCCAGTCGTATTTGTCGCGCCAGTAAGGAACGAGGCGCTGCATATAGGCGAGCGGGGTGCCGTATTCCCATGTGTCGTTGCCGTCATTCTCGACCGGAAAGCGGACATGGCTGAGGCGGTGGCGCAGATCGCGCCAGTCGGCGTCGGGAATCTCGATGCGGAACGGCGTCACGGGGCGATCGCGCCGCCGGATTCCAGCCGTTTCAGCTCGGCCTCGGCTTCGGCGAGCTTGTCCTTCGCGGCCTGAAGCGCCGCGCCGGCCTTGGCTTCGCCTTCGTCATCCATGATGACGCGGCCGTTGAGGTCGGCGACGCGGATGAAGTCGATATCGTAAGTCATATCGTTCGCGGCGGCGTCGCGCGAATTCAGGGCGTTGACGTTGCCGGGTTCGGTGAGATCGGGCGTGACGAAAACGAATTTGGTCTCGCCCGCCGTCACCGCTTCGGCGAATTTGAAGGTGAAGCGCTGGTCGATCCAGCGCGGGCCATCGCCTCTGGGGCCGATGGTCGCCTGGAAGACGATCTCCTGGATCGCTTCGGACGTGTCGTTCTTCATGTTGAACGAGAAGAGCGGCGAAGCCTCGCCCGCCGAACCGTCGCGCCAGACGAACTGGGGGTTGAGCAGCGAAATGGCGGCGAGAAAACGCTTCGCGTTTTTCACCGCAGCCCGGCCGTCCTCGACGGCTTTCTCGGCCTCCGGAATGGCCGCCTGAAGCGCCGGGATGGTCTCGTCCTTCAGTTCTCTGACGAGGCGGGCGCGGCCCAGCGCGATGATGTCGTCGGCGGTCTTGCCGGCGATCTCGGAGAGCGGCCAGCCCATTTCTATCGCCGCATCGAAGTCGCGCCTCTTCGCCGGATCCAGCGTCGCGGCGATGGCGGCGATGGAGGTTTCGGCGGCCTCTTTCGAGGCGCCGTCGATGGTCCGGGGACCGGCCTCGCCGCAGGCGGCGAGCAGCGCCAGGGCGGCGGCGAGAAGGACGGCGCGCATCGTTTCAGTATCCTGCCGCGCGGGCGAAGGCGCGGATATCCTCGACAAGCTGTTCGGGCCGTTCGAGCGCCGCGAAGTGGCCGCCCCCGTCCATCTCCGTCCAGTGCACCACATTCATCATGCGCTCAACCAGGCTGCGCGGCGGCATGGGGATGATGTCGATGGGGAAACGGGCAAGGCCCATGGGCTTCTGGATGCGCGCGCCCGGCGGGACGGCGACGCCGGACTGGTCTTCCAGCAGGCCGCGATAGAGCCAGGTCGCGCTCGCGAAGGTATCGGTCACGAGATAGATCATCACGTTGGTGAGGATCTGGTCCTTGGTGTAGGCGGCCTCGATGCCGCCATTGCGAAGGTCCGACCAGCCGTGGAATTTCTCGGCGATCCACGCGCATGCGCCGACGGGCGAATCCATCATGGCGTAGGCGAGGGTCGAAGGCTTGGTCGCGTGCAGGCGGAAATAAGCGCCCTCTGCCTCGAACAGCCCGGCGGCCTGCATCGCATGCGCCTTTTCCTCATCGCTCTCCGGCACGACGCCCGGCGCGCGCCAGCCGAGCATGTTGAGATGCGCCCCGGCGCAGCCTGCACCTTCATAAGCAAGCCAGCCCGAGACCGCGCTGCCCCAGTCGCCGCCCTGCGCGAGATAGGTGTCGTAGCCGAGGCTGCCGGTCATCAGCGCGTCGAAATAGGTCGCGACCGTGCGCGGGCTGATCGGCTTTTTGGGCTTGCCGGAAAAGCCGTAGCCGGGAAGCGAAGGCACGACGACATCGAAGCCATCCTCGGCCTTGCCGCCGAAGCGTTCCGGGTGGGCCAGTTTTTCCACGATATGCAGGAACTCGAAATACGAGCCCGGCCAGCCATGCGAGAGGATCAGCGCGCGGGGCCGGGACTGCGAGCCCTTCTCGTGGACGAAATGGATATCGAGGTCGCCGACCCTGGCGAGATATTGCGGGAAGCGGTTGAGGCCGTCTTCCGCCGCCTGCCAGTCGAAGCCGTTCCGCCAGTATTCGATGAGGGCGGCCATGAAATCCGGCGCGGCGCCGTAGGACCAGCCGCCGCCCTCCGGCGTGTCCGGCATCTGGAACGCCGCGACCCTGGCCATGATGGCGTTCAGCCGGGTCTGGGGGACGGCCACTTTGAAGGGGCGCGGCGCAGCGGCGGCGTGAGACATGTTTCGGGCTTCCTGGACGCTGATTTTCTATGGGAAACAGGCTAGGGCGAGGCTGGGGCCGGGATCAACGCCGCCCGAGACGGGGCTTTGAGAGATTTCCCCAGTCAATAAACGATTCAATTTTTAATTCTTACCAATCCTTAAGCGTGAGGGCGCAAATGTCACGGGAACCGCCGGGAAAGGTGAAGGTCGTGCTGGTCGCGGCCTGCGCTCTGATCGACGGGGAGGGCCGTGTGCTGATGGCGCAGCGGCCCGAAGGCAAGGCGCTCGCGGGACTCTGGGAGTTTCCGGGCGGGAAGATCGAGGGCGGTGAACGCCCGGAAGACGCGCTGGTGCGGGAGCTTCACGAGGAGCTCGGCATCGCAGTCGATCCGGCGGACCTCGAACCCTTCACCTTCGCCAGCTACGGGTATGAGGGGTTTCACCTTCTCATGCCGCTCTATCTGTGCCGCCGCTGGAAGGGCGCGGCGACGCCGATGGAGAACCAACAGATCGCCTGGACGGCTTTGGCCGACCTGGCGGCCCTGCCGATGCCGCCGGCCGATGTGCCGCTGGTGGAGGCGTTGAAGCGCAAGGGGGCGCTGGTGTGATGGTGCGAGTGGTTCGTTTTCTGAAAGCCTTCGGGCAGAATACGTCGGGCGCGACGGCCATCGAGTATGGCCTGGTGGTGACGTTCATCTCGATCGCGATCATCGCCTCTGTTCAGGCGGTCGGCGCGAACGTCGTCGCCAGCTTCTACGACGAGATCGTCGCCGCCTTTAAGTAGCCGTTTTAGGCTTCAGCGCTTCGGCGAGGCTTACCCGCGCCGACCCCGGTTTCAGCGCTTTCGGCTGGCTGTCGTGCGGCCGCCATCCCGTCATGGTCAGGAACATGAAGGTCGCGGGCATGCGCCCGTCGGCTTCCGAGTAGCGTTCGTTGTAGAGCGTCAACGCCCGCGCCAGCGTATCGCGTCTGAACGGCGCGCGGCGGCGGTCGGCCAGCACGTTGCCTTCGCCTGCGCCCTTCAGATCGATCATCAGCTTCAGCGGGTCGGCATAGCGGACGACCAGGCGATCCGCGTCGGCGACCGGCAAGGCGAACCCGGCGCGCTGCAGCAGGCCGCCCGCATCGCGCACATCGGCGAAGGGAAAGACGCGGGGGCTCAGGCCGCCGGTCGTTTCGATCTCGGCGTCCGCCATGACGTTGCGCAGCTCGGCAAGCGTGCCGGCGCCGAACATCACCGCGATGTAGAGACCGTCCGCCTTCAGCGCCTCGCGGGCGCGGATCATCGCGCCGATGGGATCGTTCTCGGCGTGAAGCTCAAGCAGACTGACGATCAGGTCGAAGCCTTCGCCGCCATCCGCCGAACCGATCCCCCCCAGCTTGCCCGGCGGCAGGGCGGCGGCGATGAGGCCGGTCTCGTCGCCGGTGATGCGCGCGGCGGGGAAGTCGCGGTTCACGTCGAGCAGTTTTTCGGCGACGAGGCCGGCTGCATAGGCGTGCAGAAAATCGTGCCCGGCGAAGCGCGCGGCGGCGCGCGCGCGGCGCGCGGCGCGCAGGGCGGGGTCGAAAAGTCGCGGCGGGCCCGCCTCGCCGGCGGTCATGGCTTTGCTATGCTCTCACTCATGGAGCGGGGGCATAGCGCGGGAAGCAGGGGTCTGGCGAGCCTTGCCCGGATGGGGCGGGCGGCGGCGGATGCGCTGTTCCCGCCGCAATGCCCGGGCTGCGGCGCGCCGACCGGCAGTCCGTCGGCGCTGTGTACGCCATGCTGGGAGACCGCCGGGTTCGGCGCGCCCGCCTGCCGGCGCTGCGCCATCCCGCTGGACAGCGAACTGGCCGGCGCGGACGCCGAATGCGCGGCGTGCCTGGCGCGGCCGCCGGCCTTTTCCCGCGCCGCCGCGGCGATGGGGTATGAGGGCGGGCGCGACATGGTGCTGCGCTTCAAGCATGGCGAGCGCACCGATTTCGTTCCGGCTTTCGCGGCGTGGTTGCAGCGCGCCGGCGCTTCGCTGCTGGCGGAGGCCGACCTGCTGGCGCCGGTGCCGCTGCATCGCTGGCGGTTGCTGGCGCGACGTTACAATCAGGCGGCGCTGCTGGCCCGCGCGCTGGGACGGCGCTGCGGGATTCCGGTTCTGCCGGACGCTCTGGTGCGGACCCGGGCGACCGCCAGCCAGGGCGCAATGGTGTCGGCGCGGGCCAGGCGGCGCAACGTGCTGGCGGCCTTCGCGGTAAGGCCCGGGGCGCGGGCGGCCATCGAAGGACGGCGCATCGTTCTTGTCGACGACGTGATGACCACCGGCGCGACGCTGGACTCCGCCGCCCGGGCGCTGCTCCGGGGCGGGGCCGCCGAGGTGAGGGCTTTGGTGCTGGCCCGCGTTGTGCGGCCCGGAGAAGCGCCGATATTCCAGGCACCATGAAGCCCGTTACGATCTACACGACCGCCTGGTGTCCTTACTGCCATCGCGCCAAGGCGTTGTTGAACGCCAAGTCGGTTCCGTTCGAGGAAATCGACGTGACGATGGACAGCCGCCTGCGTGACGAGATGGAGGCGAAATCGGGCCGCCACACCGTGCCGCAGATCTGGATCGGCGCGACGCATGTGGGCGGATCGGACGACCTCCATGCGCTGGAGCGCGCCGGCACGCTCGATTCGATGCTGGCGGGTTAGGCTATGGCTATTTTCAAGGCGGCGCTGGTGCAGATGCGCTCCAGCGACGACATGGCGGAAAATATCGCCGACGCCAGTGCGATGATCCGCGAGGCGGCGGGGCTGGGCGCGAGCTATATCCAGACGCCGGAGAATACCTGCCTGATGGCCCCGGATGGCGGCGCGAAACTGTCGCTGACATTTCCCGAGGACAAAGATCCGGCGTTGCCGGCGTTCCGCAGGCTGGCCGAAGCGCTGGGCGTCTGGCTGCATATCGGCAGTCTGGCGATCAAGGTGTCGGACACGCATGTCGCGAACCGCTCGTTCCTGATTTCGCCCAAAGGCGAGATCGCGGCGCGTTACGACAAGGTGCATTTGTTCGACGTCGATCTGCCGAACGGTGAGGTTTACCGGGAAAGCGCCACGGTCGCGCCGGGCGCGAATCTGGTCACGGCGGAGCTGCCGTGGGGCAGGCTGGGCCTGTCGATCTGTTACGATCTGCGCTTTCCGCAGCTTTATCGCGCTTTTGGCCAGGGCGGCTGTTCTTTCATCGCCATTCCCGCCGCCTTCACCGAAACGACCGGGCAGGCGCACTGGCATGTACTGCAGCGCGCCCGCGCCATCGAGAACGGCGCGTTCGTGCTCGCCGCGGCGCAGGGGGGCGTGCATGCCAATGGACGGGCGACCTATGGCCACAGCCTGATCATCGGGCCATGGGGCGAAATCCTGGCCGAGGGCGGCAAAGACCCCGGCGTAGTGATCGCAGAGATTGATCCGGCCGCCGTTTCCGCGGCGCATGGCCGGGTTCCTTCGCTGCGGCACGACCGGGCCTTCGCCTGAAGTCATCGCGCGTTCACCTCATGCCCGCTAGGCTCGCGCCATGATCAGGTACGATCTCAGCTGCCGGAAAGACCACCGCTTCGAGGGCTGGTTCGCCTCGTCGGCGGCGTATGACGATCAGGCCGGGTCGGGCAAAATCGCCTGCCCGGTGTGCAATTCGCGCAAGATCGCCAAGGCCCCGATGGCGCCTTCGGTGGCGCGCACGGCGACGACCAAATCCGGCACCAAGGCGCTGACGCCCGCCGCGATGCGCGCGGCGCTAGTGGAACTGCGCCGCCATGTCGAGACGAACGCCGAGAATGTCGGCGGCGATTTCGCGGACGAGGCGCGGGCGATCCATCACGGCGAGGCCGAGGATCGCCCGATCTATGGCGACGCCACGGCGGAAGAGGGCGAGGCGCTGGCCGAAGAAGGCATCAATGTCGCCCGCATTCCCTGGGTGCCGGTGGGCGACGCCTAGATATGGACGCCGCCTGAGGCCTCGACGCGCTGGGCGTTGATCCAGCCCATTTCGTCCGACAACACATTGGCGATCACCGTGCCGATATCGTTCGGGAGGCCGACAAGGCCGACATCGAGCTGCAGCGCGACGGCCTCGGCCCCCACGTCCTTCGCGAGCGCGATGACCTTGTCGGCCTCCGCCGCGTTGGACTTGTAGGTGAGGATCGAAGCGACGCCTTTCGCGCGAGGGCAAGAACCGTGCTGCGGTCGATGCCGCGGCTGCCGCCGGTGACGATGGCGATTTTTGTTCCGGGCATGGCGTTCCCTCGTTCTTCTGATCTGCACATCCGGAATTGAGGATTGCGTCAGCCGCCGTCCAGCCCCGCTTCCAGAAGCCTTCGCGCCGGTTCGTAGCGCGTGGCGACGCGCTCCGCCGCGCCGGGCAGGGCGGCGACGCGAGCGGGATCGCGATTGTCTTCATTGTCGGCGAGCTTGACGCGGAGGACCGAGACATCGCGGCTGGCGGCGAGCGCGCCGATCCAGGCGAGATAGTCGCTGCCCTCGGGCCGCGTGACGGCGCGGACGATGCGGATGGTTTCCGGCGTCACGCCGGCGGCGCGGAGCGAGACTTCGCTCGCCTCCGTATCTTCCAGGCTGTCATGCAGCCAGGCGGCGGCGATTTCGTCAGCCGTCGCATCTGGCCAGCGGCGCTGGAGGATGCCGGCCACCCGCGCCAGATGCGTGATATAGGGCGCGCCGGCCTTATCGGTCTGGCCCGCATGCAGCCGCGCCGCGAGAGCAGGGATATCGAGTGTCGTCATGGCGTCAGTCTAGCGCGCTGTGCGACGCGGCGCCTGCGCCCTGTCAGCGCAGCGGCGTCGCTTCGCCCCAGCAGTCGCCGGTGAAGGGCGTGCCGTCTGCGGTTTTCGAGGGCGGCGGGCAGACGACGAAGGCGCCGTTATTGCGCATGAGGAAATAGGTGCGCTCTTCCTTGTGCGGGCCGGGGGTCTCAATGGGCCAGCTGCCAGTGCAGTCGGGCTTGCCGTTGGTTTCGATGCGCGTGCTGACCAGCCAGTCGAAGCCGTCGGCGTCGATTTCGGTATGGAAGGCGTGACGGACGATTTCCTCGCCGCTTTCGACTGTCTGGATGCCGTCCTTGAAGACCCAGCGTTCGGTGCAGACCGGCTTGCCGTCCTTCATGGCGGTGGAATGGAAAGCGTACGCGCCGTCCGGGATGCGCGGCGGGGCCTGGGGCGCCGCGCTGGCGGTGGCGATCAGGCCGATGGCGGCGGCGAAAATCAGGCGCATGGAATCCTCAAGCGTTGCAGCCGCTGGTTAGGAAGCTCCTGCGCGCTTGTCTATCGCGCCTTCGCTTGTCTCCTCATACCCACGACCCGCCGTGGGCGCGTGCGCCATGTCGATGAAGGCCATCGCGGGATGCGCAGGGCGCGATACCGCGTCCAGCGCGGAATGGCGTCTGCATAAGACTTCTGCGTGACCTGTTGCGTTCGAGGCGCTGGGCGGTCCAGTGTCGCGGCATGACCGCAGACACCGCCGCCCGCGAACAGGGCCTCGATCTCATGCCGCGCTTCGATGCCAACGGCCTCATCACCGCCGTGGTGACGGATGCGGCGAGCGGCGATCTGCTGATGGTCGCGCATATGAATGTTGAGGCGCTGCGCCTGACCGTCGAGAGCGGCGATGCCTGGTACTGGTCGCGCTCGCGGGCTGAGCTGTGGCGTAAGGGCGCGACGTCGGGGCATACGCAAAAGGTCAGCGAACTGCGGATCGACTGCGATCAGGACGCGGTCTGGCTGAAGGTCGAGCAGACCGGGCCGGCGTGTCATACCGGCGCGCATTCGTGCTTTTACCGGGCGGTGCGAAGCCCGGGCGGCGGGCTGGTGCGCGTCTAGTCCGCGCCGAAGCCGACGCGGAACATATGGCCGTCGGGGTGGCGCAAATGAAATTCCCGGACGCCCCACGGCTCGTCGGTCGGGGGCCAGGTGACGGTCATGCCGGCAGCGATGGCCTGTTCGTGCATGGCATCTACGGCGGCGCGGCTATCGAGCCACCAGCTCATCCAGACGCCGTCTGTCACGTCGTCGCCGGGAACCTTCGGCATGATCGTGCCGCGTGAACCTTGTGCGCCGCGGCACAGGAAGAGGGTGGCGTCTTCGCTGCAGACGCTGCCGAAGGTCGGCTCGCCCTCGCCCCAGACGAAGCCCTGACGCCAGCCCAGTTTCGCGAACCAGGCGACGCTGTCGGTGATGGACGAGACGTTGAGGATCGGCGTAACGGCGCGAACGGTCATGGCGATCAGCCTTGCGGGCGGACGATGAAACCTTCCAGACGCGCCCGGACGGCGGCGTCGGCGTCGGGCAGGGTTCCGGCATTGCGGACATTTACGGTGAGGCCGTAGGCGAGGCCGTCATGCCAGCTGGCCTGCGGCACCTTGCAGACGCCGCCGAAGCAGGCGGCGGCGATCTGTCGCCCGTCGCTGCGGACATAGACCGCGTAGAAGCTGCCGGATTTCGCGGCGCTGCCTTCCGCTGCCTCGACTGCCAGAACGCCCGGGCTGATCTGACGTTCGGCATAGGCGCCGTAACGGCCCATCTCCTCGCGCGCCAGTTTCAGCGCCGCGTCGTCCTCCGGCAGCGCGCCGAAACTTTTCTGCAGCGTGTAGAAGACGCCGTTGGTCGAGGCGTCGGCGACGATGCCGTCCTGACGGTCTCGGAACGACATGCCTTCCAGCGTCGGCATGCGGCCCCAGAAATAGAGCACGCTGGCGGGGCCGTAGCGGACCTCGCCCTCATCGACGCCGCATTGAGGCGGCATCGCCTCGAACGCCGTGCAGGGCATGTCGAGTTCGACATCCAGCAGCCGAGCGTGATGCTTCAGCGAGCCGTGCTGTTCGACATAGCCGCCGATGCGGTCAAGGCCCCATTGCACGACGGGCGCGATGAACAGGCTGGACCCCGCCCATATGACGATGATGAAGAGGATAAGACCGTAGAAGCGCAGATTGCGCCGCAGCTTCTTGCCGAAACTTTCGGGGTGAGGCGGAACGACCGGCGGACGGATATCGGGCGGCCTGACGCCCTGCGGCCTCGGATCGATGCTCACGCCGACGCCTCCGGCTTTACCGCCAGCATCATATAGTTGACGCCGGTATCGCTGGAGCGGCTCCAGCGGTCGGCGAGGGGATTGTAGGCGACGCCGGAAAGATCGGCGATCTGCAGGCCGCCCTCCTCCAGAGCGGCGCGCAGCTCGCCGGGGGTTAGGAATTTCGCCCAGTCATGGGTGCCGCGCGGCAACCAGCCCAGCACATACTCGGCGCCTACGATGGCGAGCGCCCATGCTTTGAACGTGCGGTTGAGGGTGGCGACGATCATCATGCCGCCGGGGCGCAGCATGGTCGCGCAACTGGACATGAACAGGCGGACATCGGCGACGTGCTCCACGACCTCCATGTTCAGGATGACGTCGAAGCGTTCGCCGGCGGCGGCCAGCGCCTCGGCCGTGGTGGCGCGGTAATCGATGGCGAGACCCTGTTCGGCGGCATGGGCGCTGGCGGTGCCGATATTCTTTTCCGAGGCGTCGGCCCCGGTGACGGAAAATCCCAGACGCGCCATCGGTTCGGACAGAAGGCCGCCGCCGCAGCCGATATCCAGCAGGCGCAGACCGTCGAACGGCTTCCGGACGGAACCGTCGCGGGCGAAGCGGGCCAGAGTCTTTTCGCGGATATAGGCGAGGCGCACCGGGTTGAATTTGTGCAGCGGGGCGAATTTGCCGGTCTCGTCCCACCATTCGGCCGCCATGGCCGAGAATTTCGCCACATCGTCGGCGTCGATGGTGGTGGCCGCAGGGGCGGCTTCCGCTGTTGTCGTCATGGCGCTTATTTAGGGGGTGCGGCGGCTTCACGGAAGGGCAAGCGGCGGTTCAGCTTTTCCTTGCTTCACGGGGTTCCGGCCTGTATCGCCAAGCCGCCTTTTCCCACCGTCCCAACCATCCGCCCGCCCCTCATGTCCGCCGCATCCAAGCCCGTTCTGGTGATGAAGTTCGGCGGCACGTCCGTCGCGAACATCGAACGCATGCGCCGGGTCGCCGGGCTGGTGAAGCGCGAGGTCGAGAACGGCTATGACGTGGCGGTGGTGGTATCGGCCATGGCGGGCGAGACCAACAAGCTGGTGTCGCTGACCCGCGAGGCCTCGCCGCTGCACGACGCCCGTGAGTATGACGCCATCGCTTCGTCGGGCGAGAACGTGACGGCGGGGCTGACCGCCATCGCGCTCGACGCCATCGGAGTGCCGGCGCGCTCGTGGGCGGGCTGGCAGGTGCCGATCAAGACCGATGGCGTGCACGGCTCGGCCAGCATTCTCGATATCGGCACCGAGAACATCAAGGAGCGCTTCGCCCAGGGCTTCGTCGCGGTGGTCGCCGGGTTCCAGGGCATCAGCCCGGAGGGACGCATCACCACGCTGGGCCGCGGCGGTTCGGACACGAGCGCCGTGGCTCTGGCGGCCGCGCTGGGCGCGGAGCGCTGCGATATCTATACCGACGTCGATGGCGTCTATACGACCGATCCGCGCATCGTCGCGAAGGCGCAGAAGCTGGACCGCATTTCCTATGAGGAAATGCTGGAGATGGCCTCGCTGGGCGCCAAGGTGCTGCAGACGCGATCGGTGGAAGTTGCGATGATCCACCGCGTGAAAACCCAGGTATTGTCGAGCTTCGACGATACCGTCGGCGATAACCTGCCGGGCACGCTGGTTTGCGATGAGGACGAGATCATGGAGAAGCGCCTTGTCACCGGCGTCGCCTATAGCCGCGACGAAGCCAAGATCACGCTGGTGCGCGTGCCCGATACGCCGGGCATCGCGGCGGCGATCTTCTCGCCGCTGGCGGACAGCGGCATCAACGTCGACATGATCGTGCAGAACGTCTCGGATGACGGGCGCACGACCGACATGACCTTCACCACCGGCAAGGCGGATTTCGACCGCGCCATCAAGGTGCTGAACGACAATGCCGGCGAGATCGGATTCGAGCGCATCTCGACCGACCAGAACGTAGTGAAGGTGTCGGTAATCGGGGTGGGCATGCGCACCCATGCCGGCGTCGCGCAGACCATGTTCCGCACGCTGGCCGAGAAGGGGATCAATATCCTCGTCATCTCGACCAGCGAGATCAAAGTCAGCGTGCTGATCGGCGCCGACTATACCGAGCTTGCGGTGCGCGCGCTGCACACCGCCTATGGGCTGGATGCCGAATGATCTTTCCAACCGCCCCTGACAGGAGCGGCTGATGGCCACCTCGGCGGCCGGCAATCCCCGTCTGCTGCTGCGCCGCCTGCGCGACATCATGCAGGAGCGCACCAGCGCGCAGGATCGGCTGGACCGCCTCGTCACGCTGATCGCGAACAACATGGTCGCGGAGGTGTGCTCGATCTATCTGATGCGGGCGGGCGGTGAGCTGGAGCTGTTCGCCACCGAAGGCCTCAACAAGGACGCCGTCCACAATGCCCGCCTGAAAAAGGGCGAGGGTTTGATCGGCGATATCGCGCTCAACGCGCGGCCGCTGAACCTGCCGGACGCGCAGAGTCATCCGAACTTCGTCTTCCTGCCGGAAACCGGCGAAGCGCCGTTCCAGAGCCTGATGGGCGTGCCGATCCTGCGCGACGGGCTCTGCCTCGGCGTCGTCGCGGTGCAGAACAAGACCCGCCGCCTCTATGACGAGGAAGAGGTCGAGGCGCTGCAGACCATCGCCATGGTGCTGGCCGAGATGGTCGCCTCGGGCGACCTGATCGCCACGACCGAACTGGAGGCCACCGGCATCCGCCGCGACCGCCACTGGCGGGCGAAGGGCGCGGCGATCGTCGACGGCGTCGCGATCGGCGAGGTGGTGCTGCACGAGCCGCGCGTGAAGGTAGAACGCCTGATCGCCGAAGACCCGGACGTGGAGCGCAAGCGGCTGGATACCGCCATCGCGGCGCTGCGCTCGTCCGTCGACGAGATGGTCGATGCCGAGGACATGGATCTGCTGGGCGACACGCGCGAGGTGCTGGAAGCCTATCGCATGTTCGCGAACGATTCGGGTTGGCTGGCGCGGCTGCGCGAGGCGATCTCGACCGGCCTGACCGCCGAAGCGGCGGTGGAGCGCGTGCAGAGCGAGACGCGGGCGCGGTTGATGCGCCACACCGATCCCTATCTTCGCGAACGGGCGCACGATCTGGACGATCTGGCGAACCGGCTGCTGCGTCATATCGCCGGGCTGTCCGATACGGCGGCGGGGGCGCTGCTGCCGGAGAACGCCGTGCTGGTGGCGCGGGTGATGGGGCCGGCGGAGCTGCTGGATTATGATCGCGCGCGGCTGAAAGCCATCGTTCTGGAAGAAGGCTCGCCCACCAGCCATGTTGCCATCGTGGCGCGGGCCATCGGCATTCCGCTGGTCGGCCGCATCGAGGGCCTGCTGGATCAGGTCGATCCGGGCAACCAGATCGTGGTCGATGGCGAGACCGGCGAAGTCAATCTACGGCCCGGCGCGGAGATCGTTTCAGCCTATCGCGCCAAGCTGGAAATCATCGCGCAGCGCGCGCAGGAATATGCGGCGCTGCGCGACGAACCCGCCATCACGCTGGATGGGCGCGCCATCACGCTCAATCTGAATGCCGGCCTTGCGGTGGACCTGCCGCATCTGGACGAGACGGGCGCGGCGGGCATCGGCCTGTTCCGCACCGAGCTGCCGTTTATGATCACCACGCGGCTGCCGAGCCTCCGGCGCCAGACCGAGCTTTATGCCCGCGCGCTGGATGCGGCGGGCGAGCGGCCGGTGGTCTTCCGCACGCTGGACCTCGGCGGCGACAAGGTGCTGCCCTATATGCACCTTGATGAGGAAGAGAACCCGGCGATGGGCTGGCGGGCGATCCGCATCAGCCTCGATCGGCCGGCGCTGCTGCGCTACCAGTTGCGGGCGCTGATCGCCGCCGCGCCGGGACGGCAGCTGAACGTCATGTTCCCGATGATCGCCGAGGTCGCCGAGTTCGTGCAGGCCAAGGCGCTGCTGGAGCGCGAGATGCGGCGCGCCCGGGCGACAGGACAGCCGCTGCCGTCTTCGGTGCGGGCCGGGACGATGCTTGAGGTGCCCTCGCTTGGCTATTCGCTGCCGGCGCTGCTGGCGGTCGCGGATTTCATCTCGCTCGGCACCAACGATCTGATGCAGTTCTTCTTCGCCTCCGATCGCGGCAATCCGCGTCTCGGCGACCGCTACGATCCGCTGAGTCCGGCCTTCCTGCGCTTCATCAAATCGGTGATCGACGCCGCCGCCATCGCCGGCAAGCCGGTGGCGGTGTGCGGCGAGATGGCGGGGCGGCCGCTGGAGGCGCTGGCGCTGATGGGCCTCGGCATCACGGCGCTGTCGATGCAGCCCCATGGCGTCGGCCCGGTGAAGCAGGCGATCCGCAGCGCCGATTTCAACAAGGTCGCGGCCTTCCTGAATCAGCGGCTGGACGATCCCGGCCATTCGCTGCGCCCCGCGCTGCGGGCGTTCTGCGACCGGCAGGGCATCAAGCTGGGCTGAGAGGGGTGCGGCGAGGTGGAACTTGCGCCCCGGCGGGCGCATTCTCATCTCAGGTCCGTAGCGAACGGAGGTTCCAGCATGTCCAAGATCACCTATCACGTCGTCGAACATGACGGCGGCTGGGCCTACAAGGCCGACGGCGTCTTTTCCGAACCGTTCCCGACCCGCGCCGCCGCCATCGAAGCGGCCCGTCGCGCCGCCTTCGAGCAGGAACTGCCCGACGCGAAATCGGCCTCGATTTCGTGGGAGGACGAAAACGGCGTCTGGCACGAGGAAGCCTCGCGCGGCGACGACCGGCCTGTCACGGCGGTCGAGGAATAGCCGCATATCGCAGATTTCCGCGATTCAGGCGGGCGCGCGTTGCATCGTCCCGCCCGCAAGGGTTATGTGGCGGCGAAATTCCATGTGAAGGCGGCCCAGGGGTCGCCATCCGGGCGCGCAGGTCGCGCCGCAGTCAGGGTTAAACGCATCGTGTCGTCCGAAAACGGCCAGCCCCAGGGTAGCCGCCGCCTCAATCTTAAAGACGTGAAAGAGGCTCCAGGCATCTCCGACGAGAGCGTCGGTATGGAGCTGCGGGCGATCCGCCTCCAGCGCGGCGAAAGCGTCGCGCAGGTCAGTCAGGTTCTGCGCATCCGCAAGGATCTGGTGGAGGCGATCGAGCAGTCGCGCCACGATCTGCTGCCGGGCCAGGCCTATGCCGTGGGCTTCGTGCGCTCCTATGCCGATTATCTGCGTCTCGACACCGCCGAGGTGGTGCGCCGCTACAAGGCGGAGCTGGCGGCGCTGGAGCCCGAAGGCCATTTCGCCATCCCGGTGCCGGAGGAAGAGCAGCGCTTCTCGTTCGTTTCCATCGGCGTGATCCTGTTGTGCCTCGCGGGCGCGGTGGCGGGCGCCTGGTATCTGGCGGTGCAGGCGGGATGGATCGGCGGCCAGCGCCCGCTGGGGCCGACGACCGCCGAAGCGCCGGTCGATCACGGCGGCACGACGCCCCAGCCCGAAACGGTCGAGCCCGGCGGGACGGGTGCGTCCGTCGCCGCTGGCCCGACGCCCGAACCGACGCCGGACCCAACCCCTGTTCCCACGCCCGAACCGACCCCGGCGGTGCTGCCCGGCGGCATCATCCCGCCCGCGCCAGGCGAAGCGGTGCAGACCGCGACGGGGCGCGAGATGGGCAAGACGAACGCCAATGCGCGCATCGTCCTTATCGCGCGCCGTCCGACCATGCTG
Organism: Alphaproteobacteria bacterium; assembly: GCA_027492655.1. Taxonomy (GTDB): domain Bacteria; phylum Pseudomonadota; class Alphaproteobacteria; order Micropepsales; family Micropepsaceae; genus JADZAI01. Next base: position 48,107 of record JAPUEF010000225.1, read on the forward strand.
ACGATCTCCGGCCCGGACGCGCGCCAGCCCTATATCAACCGCCTGCTTCAGGTCGGCGATTCCTATCGCGTGCCGCGCCGCGCGAATCTGGTGATGCAGCTGAGCGATGCCGGTGCGATCGACGTGGTGCTCGACGGCAAGTTCATCGGCCGTGCCGGTGCCGACGGCGTGGAGCTGAAGGATTTCGCGTTGTCTGCGGAAGCCTATGGCGCGGAGCCGCTGCCGGAAGCGACGCCCGCGCCGCGTGCGATGCCGGAGCCGACCGCCGTTCCCGCACCTCAGGTTACACCGGCTCCCACGCCGACGCCCGTCGAGGGCGCCGCGCCGAACGATTGAGGCCGCGCGCATGAGCGTCGTGCGTCCCTATCGCCAGATCCAGCGCCGCGTCTCGCGCAAGATCCGCGTGGGCGCGGTGGAGGTGGGCGGCGACGCGCCGATCAGCGTGCAGTCGATGACCAATACGCTGACCTCCGACGCCGGCGCGACGATCCGTCAGGTTAAGGCGCTGGAGGAGGCGGGCGCGGACATCGTGCGGGTATCGGTGCCGGACGAGGCCTCGACCGCTGCGCTGAAGTCGATCGTGCGGGCGGTGCGGGTGCCGATCGTCGCCGACATCCATTTCCACTACAAGCGCGCCATCGAGGCGGCGGAAGCGGGCGCGGCGTGCCTGCGCATCAATCCCGGCAATATCGGCTCTGCGGAGCGCGTGCGCGAGGTGGTGAAGGCGGCGAAGGATCATGGTTGCTCGATGCGCATCGGCGTCAATGCGGGTAGCCTGGAGCCGGAATTGCTGGAGAAATACGGTGAGCCTTGCCCTGAGGCGATGGTGGAAAGCGCGTTGAATCACGCGAAAATCCTGGAAGATAACGACTTCCGCGAGTTCAAGATTTCGGTGAAGGCGTCCGACGTGTTTCTGGCCGTCGCGGCCTATAACGGACTTGCCGAGGCGTGCGATTATCCGCTGCATCTGGGCGTGACCGAAGCGGGCGGCATGATCCCCGGCACGGTGAAGTCGGCCATCGGGATCGGCAATCTGCTGTGGGCGGGGATCGGCGATACGATCCGGGTTTCGCTGTCGGCCGATCCGGTGGAGGAAGTCCGCGTCGGGTTCGACATCCTGAAGAGCCTGAACCTGCGCCATCGCGGCGTGAACGTGATCGCGTGTCCGTCCTGCGCGCGGCAGGGCTTCGACGTGATCAAGACGGTGGCGATCCTGGAAGACCGGCTGAAGCACATCTCGACGCCGATGAGCCTGTCGATCATCGGCTGCGTCGTGAACGGGCCGGGCGAGGCGACCCAGACCGATATCGGCTTCACCGGCGGCGGCTCGCTGGGGCAGGCCAAAGGCGGGCACGGCATGGTCTATCTGGCGGGCAAGCAGGCCTACAAACTGCCGAACGAAAATCTCGTCGATCACATCGTCGCGCTCTGCGAGCAGAAAGCCGCGGAGATCGAAGCGACGCGCGGCGCGGCCGAGCCGGCCCTTACGTCTTAAGCGATTCCACCAGCGCGAGCCGGTCGTAAATGACCTCCTGCGCGACGACTTTGCCGCCCCGGATCGTATAACGCGCCGCGTAGCGTCCCGAGATCGGCGCGCCGGTCGGGGCGATCTCGCCGCCGCCCGGCAGCGCCAGCGGCCCGGTGTGACGCCCGGTCATCACCGCGAAATCGACGATCTCGTCACCCTTTTCGAACCGCGCATAGGTTTCGACGCCATTCTCGCTGAATGCTCCCAGCCATATTTTTTCGGCCTCGATCCGGGCCGGCTTGCCCGAAAGCGCAACGCCAGGCGCACGATAATCGACATCGTCGGACCAGTGCGCGGCGATGGCGGCCAGGTCGCCGCGGCGGAAGGCTTCGTGCATCGCATCGACGATCTGGGCCGGGGTCGGTTCGGTTGCGGGCATGGCGTTTCTATCTCCTGTCAGGTGTAGGGGGCGAGCCGCTGGGCGCGGAACCAGGCGACGGTGTCGCGCAGGGTCTCTTCGATGGGGCGGAAGACGAGGCCGAGTTCGGCCGCCGACTTGGCGCTGCTGAAGTTCGTCCGCCCGGCTTCCGCCGCCAGGCCTTTCACGGCGGCCCAGCTGAGCAGCACCGGCTTTCCGGTGAGTCGTGCATAGAGCTCCTGCGCGCCGCCGATGGCGAAGAGCAGGGCCAGCGGCAGGTGGCGCGTGGGCGCGGGCACGCCCGTTACGCGCTCCAGGATCGGGAACAGCTCGGCGAGCGACAGGCTGCGGCCCGCCGCGAGATAGCGTTCGCCGCGCCGCCCCCGCGCCGCCGCCGCGATCTGCGCCGCCGCGACATCGCGCGCATCGACGAAGGAAAACGTGGCGGGCGGGATGCCCGGCAGGCGGCGGTGCATGAAGTCGAGCGCCGTCTGGCCTGCAGACGTGGGACCGGCATCGCCAGGCCCCCACATCCAGGCCGGCAGGACGAGACTGGCGTGAAGATCGGGCCGGGCGTCCAGCGCCCTGAACACGACCTCGTCGGCGAGAATCTTGCTGCGATAGTAGTCGTCGGCGTCGTCCTTCCCGCGCAGCATG
>JAPUEF010000226.1:0-4244 GCA_027492655.1 Alphaproteobacteria bacterium
TCGTCAGGCTCATAACCTGAAGGCCGCAGGTTCAAATCCTGCCCCCGCACCCAAATCAGCCAAACGCCCCGCCCATGAAAACCGGCGGGGCGTTCCGCTTTCCAAACACCCCCCAGACGCAAAACCAATAGGCGCGCCGCAAAGCCAGCTTGATGGCGCGCAGCGTTAAGCCATAGTCACGCTCTATGCAGATCCGCCGTTTCCTCCGTTCGTTCCTGCCTCAGGCGCTGATCGGTGTCGGGGTCGGAATCGCGTTCCGGTTGTCGCTGGACCCCAATTCGCCGCGCGATGCCGCGCTCTATCTGCAAAGCGGCGCGCATGGCGCGCTGATCGGAATCGGAATCTCGTTCGTCAATCTGCTTTTCATGCGGTGGGCGACGCCGCATCTGAAACGGCTGCCGCTGCTGGTGGAGGATCTGAGCTGGTCGGTGGCGATGCTGCTGGGAATCGCCGTCACGTTCCTGGCGGCGACGTGGGCGATGTATGGCGGACAGCCGATGCGGGCGCTGGTTCCGGCGCTGCCGCTGATTCTCGGAACCACCTTCGCCGTCGCTCTGGGAATCGCGCTTCTGACGCGCGTGACACGGCTGATCGGCGGGCGCGTTCTGATCAATCTGATGCTGGGCAGTTATCAGAGACCGCGTATCGAGCGGCGGATCGTGTTGTTTCTCGATCTGGCCGGATCGACATCGCTGGCGGAACGATTCGGCGAAGTGGCGATCCAGAGGCTGATCGCGCGGTTCTTTGTGGATGTCGATCCGGCTTTTGCGGACGTGGGCGGCGAGGTTCTGTCCTATGCCGGCGACGGGGTGATCTTCACCTGGCGCGAAAGCAGCAAGTCGCGCAACGGGCGCGCGATGAGGGCGCTGGTCGATGCGGACGATGCGATCGCGCGATTGAAGGCCAGCTATGAGCAGGAATTCGGCGTGACGCCGATCTTCCGCGCCGGGCTGCATCTCGGCGATGTCTCCGTGGGCGAGATCGGCGGTCGGCGGCGACAGATCTCGCTGTTCGGCGACACGATGAATGTCGCGGCGCGATTGCAGGAAGCGGCGAAAAGCGTGCCCGGCGGATGGGTCGCCTCGGCCGCCTATCTTGCGCGCGCCGACCTGCCGCCGGGCCTGATGGCGCGCGATCTGGGGCCGCTCAGCTTACGAGGGCGGCGCGAACCTGTGCCGGCTTATGCGCTGGAGCGGGCGTAGTCGCGCAGCGCCTGCAGAAGACCCGGATCGGTGATGACGCGCGGCACTTTGTTCTGGCCGCCGCCGCGGCGGCCGCCGCCAAACCCGCCGCGCCCCCCCCCGGCCGGCATTTCTTCGATCATCGGATCGGCCATGCCGTGGCCGCCGCCGCGATGGGCGCGGTAATCGTCGTTCATGCGTTGCAGGGCGGCGTCGAGCGTTTCGGCGAAACGGGCGCGCGCCGCAGCGTCTGTCTTCGTTCCGAACTCGGCGACGAAGACATGGCGCCCGAGCGGCGTGGTGGCGTCGGGATAGACGGGACCGACGCTGAAATCGGTGACGGCGTTGCCGATGGCGTCGGCGGCGTCGGTGATCGCGCGCTCGATCTCCTCGCCGATCAGATGCTCGCCGAAGGCGGAAAGCATCCATGACGTGCGGCCGGTGATGAGCAGGCGCGGCGTCTTCACATCCACGAAACGAACGGTGTCGCCGATGAGATAAGAGAAGATGCCGGCGCAGGTGGTGAGGACGACGGCGTAGTTCACGTCCGGCTGGATCGTGCCGACCCAGTGCCGTGTGGGATCGGGTGAGCCCAATTCATCGACCGGGATGAATTCGAAGAAGAGGCCGCCATCGACGTTCAGGCGCAGGCCTTCGCCGGGGCCGCGATCTGCGTAAGCGATGAAACCTTCCGAGGCCGGGTAGACCTCGCGGAAATCGGTGTCCTGCCCCGTAAAGAACGCCGCCATGCGGTCGCGATAGGGAGCGAAATTGACGCCGCCATGGATGAAGAGACTGAGATCTGGATAGGGCGCAGGATTGTCGCCGCGTTCGGCGCGCAGGGCGGCGACGCGCTCAAGCAGGATCAGCACCCATGACGGCGTGCCGGTGAGGATGCGGATGGGCTTGTCGAGCGAGGCCTCGGCGGTGCGGCGCAGTTTCTCGTCCCAGTCGGAAAGAAGGGCGAGATCGTTCGGGGGAAACGCGAAGGCCTGCGCCCAGCGTGGAAGCGTTATGGCGGCGATGGCGGAGAGATCGCCGGACCAGACGCCCTCGGCTTCCTTCACCAGTTCGGTGGAGCCGCCGAGCATGAAGGACGGGCCGGCGAAGAAGCGGCTCTTCGGCTTCGCCGCGGCGTGGATCGCCAGCACGTTCATCGCCGCGTTCACGTTGGAGCGGCGCATCGCCCGGGTGACGGGGATGTATTTGCTGGCGCCGGAGGTCGTGCCGGAGGAGACCGCGAAGAACGGCACGCGGCCCGGCCATGTGACATTGTCGAGGATGGGGAAGGGCGGCTGCCAGTAGTCGCGCCACATATCCTCATATTTGCGGATGGGAACGGCGCGCTGGAAATCCTCGACCGATCCGATCGATGCGAAGGCGTGATCGCGGCCGAATGTCGTGCCGGCGGCGGTTTTGACGAGGGCGGCGAGTTGACGCCGCTGCGCCGCGACCGCGTCCGTCCCGATCAGTCGCTTGTAGCGGCGCTTCAGCAGGAGGCGGGCGATCGGCGTCGCGTCGAGTCTCACGAGGTTACGGCCCCAGCGTCATAACGGTGGGATATTCCGCCGCGATGGTTTCGGGCCGCAGCGGCATGCGGATGTAATCGCCGGTCTGCCACAGCGCGACCTGATCGAGAAAATTCGCGCTGCCGATCCAGCCGTCATTGCCGCCGAGCAGCACGAAATAATTGGCGTCGGGATCGGCCATGTCGGAGAGCTGGCGCGCCTGGCTGCCGTAGCGGGTGGTGTGGACCGTGTTCTGAAAGCCGTGCGCGGCCTTGAAGACGGTTTCGCGCGAGCCGGCGGTCGGCACGTTCAGATAATCGAAATTGCCGCCGATGCCGGGAATGGCCGCCAGCATGTGGCTGATCTGAAGGCGGTGCATGTCGCCCCAGGTCTTGAACGCCGCCGCGTCGGCCGCCGCCGGAGCAACGGCTTCGACAAGGGCGGCCTTGCGCTTGTCTTCGGGCAGAGCGGCGAAATCGGCCATGAAGGCCTTGCCGAAGCCGTTCCAGTTGCCGACCCACGAGGGGATAAGATCGGCCGTGGCGAGGCCGTAAACGCGCGGCGCGAAATGATAGAGAAAGGTCTCGAAAGCCGGCGCGCCGACGCTGTCGATCCTGTAGTCGCCGTCGAAGGCGAGCAGGCGCTCGACATAGGCGGGGTTGACCGCGCGGGCTTCCGGCGTCGCGTCGAACGCTTCGCGCAGCAGCGGCATCATCTCGCGCACGAACAGCGAAACCGTATCCTGCTGCATCGCTTTGAGCTGCTGCAGCGTAATCTTGTCGCTGCCGCCGAGCATCTGTCGGATGCGGCGAATCCGCTCGTCGGCCGAGAAGAACCAGCCGACCGGCACGCCGGGCTGGGCGTCATAGGGCTTGTTATTGGCGCTGGCGATGAAGCCGTCGGCGGGGTTCAACGCCCAGGGCAGTTCCGTGGGGTCGAGAATATCCTGCCACGCCGTGCCGGGGTCGCTGGCGTCGAGCACGATGGAGGCCGGCAGTACGTCGAAAGGCCGGCGCGGCAGCATGGTGGCGGTGATCTGCGCGATATTGCCGGTCTTGTCGGCATAGACGAGGTTCTGTGCGGGCAGCGCGAAGGTCTTCAGCGCGGCGCGGAAATCCTGCGGCGTCGTCGCCTGGGACGCCTTGAGGATGGCGGTGATCTCGTCGGTGACGAGGTGGCCGATCCAGCGGATCGCCACGACCTCGCCCGGGCGTGTGGCGCCTTCCATGATGACGGTGTCGGACATGACAGGGCCGATGCCTTCGGCCCAGCGCGACGTCACGTCCTCGCCGAACCACAGCCGCTTCTTCAGCCGCGAGGTGGTGGAGACGATCTTCTCCGGCGCCAGCTTCGACACGTCGTAGAAGTCGGTATGGGCGGCGCGCATGTTGGTGCCGCCCCAGGCGATGGCTTCCGTGCGGCCGAAGGCGAGGAAGGGCGTGCCTGGGATCATCATGCCGACGCCGCGATATGAGGGCGAGGAGATGCCCGCCATCAGCCACAGATTGGGCATCTGGACGCCGAGATGGGGATCGTTGGCGATCATCGGCGCGCC
>JAPUEF010000226.1:4254-8171 GCA_027492655.1 Alphaproteobacteria bacterium
ACGTCGAGTTGGATCCACAGGTCGATCACCGGCTTGGCGATCATCGGCGCGCCGCTGGCGGATTTTTCCGCCGAGATGGCGAAGGAGTTGCTGCCTGAGCGGATGGAGCCGGCCAGAAGATCGAAGAAGGCCGAGGTTTTCGTCGCGTCGAAACTGACGGTCGGGCCGGAGCCCGCCTGCAGCGTGCGTTCGAACATCCGCGCGAAATAGGGCTTGTCGCGTTCGCGCATCAACCCGATCAGCGTGAACCAGTTGATGTCGATGCCGGCGATGTGGCCGATGGCCACGACATCCTCCAGCGTGAAATCCTCGCGCCGCATGCCCAGCAGCGCATATTCCGGCGGCAGATCGCGGGCCTGCCGCTGATAGAAGTTCAGCCCGTCGACGAAGGCCTGAAGGTAAGCTCTGGTCTCCGGCGGCATGGCGGCGACGATCTGCGGCCCGGCGTGCCGCAGATCGAGCGCGCGGATCGCCTTGTCGTAGTCCGGCACCATGAACGGTCCGGCCAGTTCGGACATGCGCCCCATCGAGAGGCGTTTCGCGAGCGCGATCTGCCCGAGGCGCAGATGCGCGTGAACGAGGCCAAGTGCGAAGGCGAGGTCGTGATCGGTCTGCGCCTCGACATAGGGCACCTGCCAGCTGTTCCAGCGGATCGTCACCGGCTTGTCGAGCGGCAGGCCTTTGGTCGGGAAGGCGGCGAGCCGATCGGCCGTGGTCATGTCGCGCGGGAACAGCGCGGCGCAGGAGCCGGTGAGCAAGGTGGCGACGACGGCGAGGGTGCGCATGGCGGCGGATCGGATCACGGTTGGTCCTGATGTGCGAGCATGGTATCTAGACACCGTCTAGATTGAGCATTCAGGGCCTCCGCGTCCAGTCGGATCAGGCGGAAAATGCTTTCGGCTTCTGATTTGTGATCCTGTCGAGGATCGCAAGGCAAAGCGCCGAGGCCAGGAAAACGCCGTGGATGATGGCCTTCCACATCAGATCGCGGTCGCTCTGCTGCGGCGAGGTGAGGAAGCCCTGCAGCAGGTTGATCGAGGAAATCGCGATGATCGTGGCGGCGACCTTGATTTTCAGGCTGCCCGGATCGAGCCGGCCCAGCCAGGTGGGGCTGTCCTCGCGGATGCCGTCCTCGAAGCGCCCGACGAAGTTTTCATAGGAACTCAGCATCACCATGACGATCAGGCTGGCGACCAGCGCCTTGTCGATCAGCACCAGCATGGCCATCAGGATGCCGGTTTCGTCCATATACGGCGTCTCAGGCAGCACGGCCGCCAGCTTGATGACGAAGTTGACGGCGAAGCCCGCCAGCGCGACGGCGAGGCCGACATAGAAAATGACGAGGATGAAGCGGCTGTAGAGGATAATGCGCTCAACGGCGCCCTGAAGGCTCTGCATGCCGCGGACCGGCTTGGGCGATTCGATGCTCATAGGCTTTCAATACCCGATCGCCGCGCCGTCTTTACGACTTTCCGACGCGCCCCAATAAACGCCGGTCACCGGATCGCGCAGAATCGCCTGATAGCCGCCGAAGCCGCCGGAGCCGGGCTGGAGCACGTAGCCGCGCTTTTCCATCTCGGCCCGCACCTCGGGCGCGATGCCGCTCTCCAGCTCAAGCTTGCCCAGCATGTCGGGCTTTTCGCCGGTCGGCTGCGAGCCGCCGTCGTGATGCCACCGTGCGGCGTCGCCCGCCTCCTGCACGTTCATGGCGTAATCGACCATGTTGACGATGATCTGGGCCTGGCCCTGGGGCTGCATGTCGCCGCCCATGACGCCGAATGCCAGCCAGGGCTTGCCGTCCTTCATCGCGAAGCCGGGAATGATGGTCTGGAACGGGCGTTTGCCGGGCGCATAGGCATTGGGGTGGTTCGGGTCGAGATTGTAGAGCTCGCCGCGATCCTGAAACATGAAGCCGAGCCGGTCGGCGACCAGCCCCGAACCCATGCCGCGATAATTGGACTGGATGATGGAGACCATCATGCCGTCCTTGTCCGCCACGGTGAAATAGGTGGTGTCGGAGGACAGCGGCGCGACGCCGGGCTTCAGCTCGGTCATCGCGTGCTTCAGATCGATCAGCGCGCGGCGTTCGGCGGCGTAGTCCTTCGAGAGCAGCCAGGCTTGAGGGATTCTCGCGAAGGCCGGGTCGGCGTAGTAGCGGGCGACGTCCTCAAACGCGAGGCGCTTGGCTTCCACCATGGCGGTGAGGCTGTCGGCGCTGCCCGCCCCGAACGCCTTCATATCGAAGCCTTCCAGGATGTTCAGGATCTGCAGCGTCGCGAGGCCCTGGCTGTTGGGCGGCAGACCATAGACATCGACGCCGCGATAATTGACGCCCGCCGGTTCGACCCATTCCGATTTATGCGCGGCGAAATCCTCGTAACGCAGATCGCCGCCGATCCGCTTCATATAGGCGTCGATCGTGCGTGCGATCTCGCCTTTGTAGTAAGCGTCGCGGCCGCCTTCGGCGATCAGCTCGTAGGTGTGCGCAAGATCGGGGTTCCTGAAAATCTCGCCCTGGCGCGGGGCGTGGCCGTCGATCAGATAGGTGGCGCGGGCGTTCGCGAATTCCTCGATGGCGCTGTCGCCCTTGTCGAAGGTCTCGCCCAGCCGCGTCATGTTGCGGTCCCAGTAATAGGCGATGAGTTCGGTGACCGGGAAACCCTCGCGCGCATAGCGGATGGCCGGGGCGAGCAGATCCTTCATCGGCAGTTTGCCGAATTTCGCATGCAGCTCGAACCAGCCATCGACCGCGCCCGGCACGGTGACGCTGAGCGACCCGAAAGACGGGATCTTGCCGTCCTTCACCCTGGCGTTGGCGGTCAGCGCGGCGAGGTCGCGGCCCATGGGCGAACGGCCCGAGGCGTTGAGGCCATAGAGCTTGCCGGTCTTGGGATCCCACACGATGGCGAAAAGATCGCCGCCGATGCCGCATCCGGTCGGCTCCATCAGGCCCAATGCCGCATTGGCGGCGATGGCGGCATCCACCGCGCTGCCGCCGGCCTTCAGAATGTCGATGGCGATCTGGCTGGCGAGCGGCTGGGCGGTGGCGGCCATGCCGTGTGTGGCGAGCACGGGCGCGCGCGTGCCGAACGCCGCGCCGGTCACGCGGTCGCCGCCGCCGATATTCAGCGCCGTGGTGTTCGGTTCTGCGAGGGCGGCGGCAGTGAAACTGGCCGTGAAGCTCATGGCGACGAAGGCTCCGGTGAGGCGGGCGCGGATCGTGGTCATGGCGACCCTTTCACGATGACGAACCGCGACTATCGGCCGGGCCAGCCCAGCCGATCAAGGGCGGCAGCCAGCGCCGCGATGTCTTCGGTTCCGCAATAGGCCTGAAACGACAGGCGCAGCAGCAGGCGGCCATGGGTGACATTGGCGGCGATCTGGATCTTCGCCGCGTCCCACAGCGTCTTCATCAGCGCGAGACCGTCGGACGGGTCGGCCTGGCGCGATTGCGGCAGCGCCCAGGCGGCCAGCGCCGGGGCGTGCGGCGTCACCAATGTCGCGCCGAACTTCGCCAGCGCGGCGTTGGCCGTCTCGATCAGCGCTGCGCGATGAGCGGTCAGCGCCGCGAAGCCGAGGCCATCCAGATAGTCCGCGCCATCGGCGGCCGCGAGATAGGATGTCACGTCGCGCGTGCCGACATAGTCGAAGCAGCGCGGGTAAGGGTCTTCGTAGTAATGGCTGACGATGGCCGGGCGCGTGCGCGCACGGACGTCCTCGCCCGCATAGAGGATGCACGCGCCGCGCGGCGTGAAGAGCCATTTATGCGCGTTGGTCGCAAGCCAGTCCGCGCCCAGCGCCGTCAGATCGAGCGGCGCGTGGCCGAGGCTATGCGCCGCGTCGACGAAGACGCGCGCGCCGGCGGATTTCGCCAGCGGCACCAGCTCCCCGATCGGCAGCATCTGCGCCGTCGGTGA
>JAPUEF010000227.1 GCA_027492655.1 Alphaproteobacteria bacterium
ACGTCCCAGCCCGCCGCCACCGGGCTCGGACAGCTGGATCGACTTGCGGTTCAGCGTCACGCCGGTCATGGCGCTGTCCCATGTCGCGTCCGACACGCCGCGCGCCGGCGCGAAGTTCCGCATCTTGCCGAGATAGATCTGGAAGCCGGCCTCGGTCGGGTTCGCGACCTGATGGCTCATCGTCCCCGAGCCGGCGTCCGGCGTCATCACGGCCGAAGGCGGGGGTGGCGGGGGAGGGGGCGGCATCGGCATGGGCGCGGGCGACGGCATCGGAGCCGCGTCGTCGCGCGAGCTGGCGCAGGCGGCCAGAAGCAACATCAAAGGCAGGGCGATCAGGCGCATCTTTGTCTGTCCTATCGTCGTCCGGTGATGGGTTCGCCGGCCACCAGCGTCACCATATGCACCAGCATGAGGATAATCACGATCATGGCGAAAAGCTGGATGACGCCATGATCGGCCAGGCGAGGCCGCAGGGGATCGGGCGGGCGGATCGAAACCTGGCGCGACCACACGAACACGCCCGCCGCCACGAACAGGACCGCTCCCGTCACCCACCATCCAAGTTCGATCACCCGGCCATCCCTAGCGATTCGCGCAAGCCGCTGTTTATCGCTGTTTTTCAGCCGAATCCGGCATAAAAACGACCGAATTGACTTCCGGCCGCCGTCCCGTTACACGCTGCGCCCTTCGCAAGACATCCGGGCTCACGGGGCCCGCATCATCCAGAGGGCTGGCCCCAATGAAAGTCCGTAACTCGCTCAAGTCGCTGAAGGCGCGCGACAAGAACTGCAAGCTGGTTCGCCGCCGCGGCAAGGTTTACATCATCAACAAGAAGAATCCGCGCTTCAAGGCGCGTCAGGGCTGATCGACGTCGCGTCTATCGCGAAGCGTCAGGAACCTTAGAATGGCGGCGAACCTTCGCCGCCATTTTTGATTCATGCATCTGCCTCAGCCCGACCCCACCATTCTTGCGCGCCGGGCCGCCATCGTTTCGGGCCTCACCGCTCTGCTGCCGCCGGGTGCGGTGATCGCCGACGAGGTCAGTCTCGGCGTCTATGATTGCGACGCCCTTACCGCCGTCCGCCAGAAGCCGATGGCCGCCGTGCTGCCGTCGAACGCCGAAGAGATCGCGGCGGCGCTGCGCTTCTGCCGCGACCACAGCGTCAATATTGTGCCGCGCGGGGCGGGCACCTCGCTCAGCGGCGGCTCGACGCCGCTGGCCGACGGCATCCTGCTCGTCACCGCACGGCTGAACCGCATCCTCGACATCGATTACGAGAATCGCTGCGCCGTGGTGCAGCCGGGCGTCACCAATCTGGCCATCAGCCAGGCGGTCGAAGAGCGCGGCTTCTATTACGCGCCCGATCCCTCCAGCCAGCTCGCCTGCTCCATCGGTGGCAACGTGGCGGAGAATTCCGGCGGCATCCACTGCCTGAAATACGGCATCACCACCAATAATCTGCTCGGCATCGAGTTCGTCACGATAGACGGCGAAATCCTGCGTCTGGGCGGCAAGGGCGGGGCGATGTCGGGCTACGATCTGCTCGGCATCGTCACCGGCTCGGAAGGCTTGCTCGGCATGGTGACGGAAGTGACCGTGCGCATTCAGCCCAAACCCGCTGCGGTGCGGGCGCTGCTGATCGGCTTTCCCTCCATCGAAGCGGCGGGCGCGGCGGTGGCCCAAACCATCGCGTCGGGCATCATCCCCGCCGCGATGGAGCTGATGGACCGCGTCACCGTCGAGGCGGTCGAAGCCTATTGCGGAGCCGGCTATCCCCAGGACGCCGAAGCGGTGCTGATCGCCGAACTCGACGGCACGGCAGCCGAGGTCGATGCGCTGATCGGGCGGGTCGAAGCCATCGCCCGCGCCAATGGCGCGACTTCATGCCGGGGCAGCGCCGACGAGGCGGAGCGCCTGCGCTTCTGGTCCGGCCGCAAGGCCGCATTCCCGGCGACCGGGCGTATCGCGCCCGACATGCTGTGCATGGACGGCACCATCCCCCGCCGCGAACTGCCCGCCGTGCTCCATCGCATCAGCGAACTCTCCGTCGAACACGGATTGCAGGTCGCGAACGTCTTCCACGCGGGCGACGGCAATCTTCACCCGCTGATCCTCTACGACGTGATGAAGCCCGGCGATCTGGAGAAGGCGGAAGCCTTCGGCGCCGACATCCTCAGACTCTGCGTCGAGGTCGGCGGCGTCCTCACCGGCGAACACGGCGTCGGCCTGGAAAAGCGCGACCTGATGCCGGTGATGTTCGACGACGCCGACCTGGCCCAGCAGATGCGCGTCAAATGCGCGTTCGACCCCGCGCATCGTCTCAACCCCGGCAAGGTGTTTCCCGTGCTTCACGCCTGCGCCGAGCTTGGCAAGGTTCATGTCCATGCCGGGCAGTTCGCGCACCCGGAGATTCCCCGTCTATGAGCGTCATCTGGGTCTATAACGCGCAGGAAGCTGCCGCCGCCGTGCAGGACTCGCTGGCCGACGGCACGAGCCTTGCGCTGCGCGGCCGCGCCACCAAGCTGTCCCTGGGCCGGCCTGTCATCGCGGAGCGCACGCTGGATCTTTCGCGCATCGCCGGGGCGATCCGTTACGAGCCCGAAGAGCTGATCCTCACGGTCAAGGCGGGAACGCCGATGAGCGATCTCGACATGATGCTGCGCGAACATCGCCAGATGCTGCCGTTCGAGCCGCCCGATCTTGGCCATTTCTTCGGCACCGGCGAACGGCGCGGCACGCTGGGCGGGGCGCTGGGGGCCGATCTGTGCGGCCCGCGCAGCTTCAAGGCGGGACGGGGACGCGACGCGCTGCTCGGCTTCACCGCCGTCAACGGCTTCGGCGAGGCCTACAAGGCGGGCGGGCGCGTGGTGAAGAATGTCACCGGCTACGATCTGCCTAAGCTGATGTGCGGCGCATTCGGCACGCTGGGGCCGCTTATCGACGTGACGCTGAAGGTGCTGCCGGCGCCGGAACGCGAAGATACGGTGATCCTGCGCGGCCTCACGGCGCCGGAAGGCCTGCGGCTGCTGCGCGGCATAGCGGGCGAGCCGCTGGACGCCAGCGGCCTCGCCCATATCAGCGGCGAACTGGCGCAGCATCTGGAAGGCGTGCTCGGCGTCGCTGAGGGGCTCACCGCGATCCGCTTCGAGGGCGCCCGCGAGGCCGTGGAGGAACGGGTGCAGACGCTCTCGCACCGCCTGCGCCGCGCCGGCGCGCGCCGGCTCGGCGGCGATGTCAGCCACGATTTGTGGAAGCGCATCGGAAATCTCGATCTGATGGCGCGCGAAAACGGCGTCGTCTGGCGCATCGTCGCGCCGCCGTTCGCCGCGCCCGCCATCGCCGGCGAGATCGGTCCCAGCGCCGCGCAATATGATTGGGCGGGAGGCCTTCTCTGGCTGCTGCTGGATGAAGCCCCGCACGCCCACGCCAATCTGGTGCGCTCCGTCGCGGCGCGCCACGGTGCGCAGGCGACGCTGTTCCGCGCACCCGAGGCGGTCCGCGCCGCGCACGGCGTGTTCCAGCCGCTGGATGCCGGCGTCGATCGCCTGACGCGTGAAGTGAAGACCGCCTTCGATCCCAAGGCCGTGTTCAATCCCGGCCGGATGTATGAAGGCATCTGACACGTGCGCACCGCCTTCACCGCCGAACAGCTGAAAGACGCCGGCACCGCCGATGCGGCGTCGGCGATTCGCGCCTGCGTCCATTGCGGCATGTGCAATGCGACCTGTCCGACCTATCAGGTCACGGGCGACGAGCGCGACGGGCCGCGCGGACGTATCCAGATCATGCAGCAGATGCTGGAGCAGGGCGGCGCGCCTTCCCAGGTGGCGGTGCGCCATGTCGATCGCTGCCTCTCGTGCCTGTCGTGCCGCACGACCTGTCCCTCCAGCGTCGATTATCAGCGTCTGGTCGATCGCGCCCGCGAGCATATCGCCGCGACCTGCACGCGCCCGCGCGAGGAACGCTGGTTCAGAACCTTCCTCGCCCGCGTGCTGCCTTACCCAGGGCGCTTTCGCCTCGCGGCGCGGCTCGCTCCGGTGTCGCGCATGCTGGGCGGCCTCCTGCCCGAACCTTTCCGTCGCACCGCCGCGCTGGCGCCTCAGACGCCGCCGGACGGCGAAGCGCCCAGGCCCGGCGTCTATCCTGCCGAGGGCGTCCGCAAGATGCGCGTCGCCTTTCATCGCGGCTGCGTGCAGCAGGTGCTCACGCCGGAAATCGACCGCGCCGCGATCCGTCTGCTGAACCGGCTCGGGGCCGAAGTGGTGGTGCCGGCGGGCTCGGGCTGTTGCGGCGCGCTCAACCATCACATGGGGCTTGAAGGCTCCGCCCGCCGTTTCGCCCGCGCCAATATCGCGGCCTGGTGGAAGGTGCATGAAGGCGGCGGCGTCGATCGCATCGTCTCCACGGCGTCGGGTTGCGGCAGTCAGATCAAGGATTACGCCCATCTGCTGCGCGCCGATGCGGGGTATGTCTTCCGTACGCGCAAGCTCGCGCCGCTGGTGCGCGACATCGTGGAGCTGGCCGAAGAGCTGAACTTCGCCGGCTCGGCGCCCGTGCCGCTGAAGGTCGCCTATCAGGCCGCCTGCTCGCTGCAGCATGGCCAGAGGCGCGGCGGGGTCGGCGAGCGGATGCTGGCGGCGGCCGGCTTCACGCTGACGCCGGTGGCCGATTCCCATCTCTGCTGCGGCTCGGCGGGGCATTACAGCCTGTTTCAGCCTGAGATGGCCGCCGTCCTGCGCGACCAGAAGCTCACCCGTCTCGCCGCCGGAGAGCCGGACGTCATCGTGTCGGGAAATATGGGCTGCATGGAGCATCTGCGCCGCGGCGTGCAGACGCCCATCGTCCACACGGTCGAACTGCTCGACTGGGCCAGCGGCGGCCCGAAGCCGGCCCGCCTCGGCTGATCCTCACGGGCTCGCGCTTTGCCATGAAATCGCCCCGGCGCTAGTCTTTGCTCATGGCCATGCTCCGCGCCGCGCTCACCGCCGCCTTCGCTCTCGCCCTTGCGCTTCTGCCCGCTCACGCGGACCAGAAAGACAAGCGGCTGGACGATCTCTTCGCGGCGCTCGCGAAGGCGTCGAAGCCCGACCTCGCTCAGCCCATCGAGCTTGAGATCTGGAAGATCTGGATCGAGACCGACAGCCCGACGACCGAGTTGCTCTATGCGCGCGGCACCGGCATGGCGCAGGCTGGCGATCTCGATCTCGCGCTGCGTCTGCTCGATACGGTGGTGCTTCTGAACCCCGGCTTCGCGGAAGGCTGGAACGCCCGCGCCATGCTGCACCAGATGCGCGAGGAATATCCCGCCGCCATCGCCGACACCCAGAAAGTACTTGAGCTGGAGCCGCGCCATTTCGTGGCGCTGCAGAGCCTCGGCGGTTTGCTGGAAGGCCTCGGCGACGACAAGGGCGCGCTCGCCGCGTACGAGGCGGCGCTGAAGATCAATCCCTCGCTGGAAGACGCGAAAAAGCAGGCCGACATGCTCCGCCGCAAGGTCCACGGCGATCGGATCTAGTCCGTCATGCGTCCCACGATGGCGACGCGCAGCATGTTCGTCGCACCTGGGGTGCCCAGCGGGACGCCGCAGATCACGATGATGCGCTGGCCGGCTTTCGCGTAGCCCTCGCGCCAGGCGATCCTGCAGGCCTGATCGACCATGCCGTCCAGGTCGGTCGCCTCTTCCACCACCACGCAGTGCAGGCCCCAGCCGATGGCCAGCCGCCGCGCCGTCTTCAGCACCGGCGAGAGCGCCAGGATCGGGACGTTCGGCCGCTCGCGTGAGGCGCGGATCGCCGTCGCGCCCGACGCGGTATAGGTGACGATCGCCGCGACGTTGATGTTCTCGGCGATCTGATGCGCGGCGGCGGTGATGGCGTCTGCGGCGGTCGGCTCCGGCTCGGCGCGCTGGGCCTCGACGATGGAGCGGTAGAACGGCTCGCTCTCCACCTTCTCGGCCACCTTGTTCATGGTGGCGACGGCCTCTACCGGCCAGGCGCCCGCCGCGCTTTCCGCCGACAGCATGATCGCGTCGGCGCCCTCGAACACGGCGGTCGCGACGTCCGACACTTCCGCACGGGTCGGCGCGGGCTTGTCGATCATCGATTCCAGCATCTGCGTAGCGACCACCACCGGCTTGCCCGCCCTGCGCGCCGCGCGGTTGATCTCCTTCTGGCGTCCCGGCACGAACTCCAGGGGCAGCTCCACACCCAGATCGCCGCGCGCGATCATAATGCCGTCCGCGACATCCAGAATGTCGTTCAGACGCGCCACCGCCTGCGGCTTCTCGATCTTCGCCATCACGCCGCAGCGGCCCATCACCATCTTCTTGGCTTCCGCGACATCGGCGGCGGTTTGCACGAAGGAGAGCGCGATCCAGTCCACGCCCGCCTCGACGGCGGCGGACAGATCGGCGCGATCCTTCTCGGTCATCGCCGGAATGGGCAGCTGGGTATCGGGCACGTTCACGCCCTTGCGATCCGACAGCTTGCCGCCGATCTCCACCTCAGTCACGGCCCGGTCGGGGGCGGCCTCCTTGACGATCAGGCTGATCCGCCCATCGTCCAGCAGCAGCCGCGCGCCCGGTTCCAGCGCCGACAGGATCTCCTTATGCGGCAGCTGCACCTGCTCCACATCGCCCTCGACCGGGTTGAGGAACAACGTGAAGCGCTTGCCGCTCTCCAGCATCACAGGCCCGGCCGGAAACGTGCCGATACGCAGCTTCGGCCCCTGAAGATCGGCCAGAATGCCGATGGGCCGTCCGGTCTCGGCCTCCACGTCGCGCACCGCCGCCACCAGCTCGCGCAGGCGGTCGGGTCTGGTGTGGCTCATATTGATGCGGAACACATCCGCCCCGGCGCGGAACAGCGCCTCGATCTGCTCGCGGGTCGAACTGGCCGGCCCGAGGGTCGCTAGAATCTTGATGTTCCGGTTGCGGCGCATGAGGCGGATGCTACTCGATCAATATGACGCGCAGATCGTTCACATTCGTGCCCGTGGGTCCAGTGACGATTGCGTCGCCCAGCGCCTCGAAGAACGCGCCGCTGTCGTTCACGGCCAGCGCGGCCGCGCCGTCCAGCCGCGCGGCGCGGGCGCGGTCGAGGCTGGACGGGTCGATCCGCGCGCCCGCCGCGTCCGGCCCGCCATCCGCGCCATCGCTGTCGATGGCGAAGGCGGAAACGCCGGCCGCGCCGTTCAGCGCCAGCATCAGCCCCAGCGCGTATTCCCGGTTCGGCCCGCCGCGCCCGTGGCCGGTCATCGTCACGGTCAGCTCGCCGCCGGAGATCAGCGCGACGCGGCCGCCCGCCGCATTCGCCTTCAACGCCAGCGCCGCATGGAACGCGCCGATCTCGCGCGCCTCGCCCTCCAGCGCATCGCCGAGAATTGTCGGCGCATACCCAAGCTTCGACGCCGTGTCCGCCGCCGCCGCCAACATATCGGAGGGGCGCAGCACGATGCGGAAATCCACCTTGTCGAAGCACGCATCGCCGGGTTTGGGCGTTTCGCTCGCCGGGTCGTCCAGGACGGCGGCCAGCGCATCCGTCACCGCGATCCCGCGTCGGAGTAGAAGCTCCCGTGCCTCGGTATTGGTGACGGGGTCGGGTGACAGCGGCCCGGAGGCGATCAGCGCCGGATCGTCGCCCGGCACGTCGCTGACCGCCAGCGCGAGGATGCGGCACGGTCCCGCCGCTTTGGCCAACCGCCCGCCCTTGATGCGTGAGAGATGCTTGCGGATCGCGTTCACCTCGGCGATCGGCGCGCCGCTGCGCAGCAAAGCGCGGGTGATGTCGCGCTTGCCTTCCAGATCGAGCGGGCGACGCGGCGCGGGCCACAGGGCGGAACCGCCGCCCGAGATCAGCACCAGCATGGTGTCGCCATCGCCCAGCATCGAGGCCCGCACCAGCGTCTCCGCCGCCGCGGCCTGCGCCTCAAGACCGGGCAGGGGGTGCGAGGCCTCCACCAAGCGCAGCCGCTCCAGCGGGCGGCCATAGCCCTGCTGCGTCACGATCACGCCGTCCAGCGGGCCGGCCCACGCCGCTTCCACCGCCGCCGCCATCGCCGCGCTCGCCTTGCCCGCGCCCACCACCAGAACCCGGCCATCGGGGCGCGGCGGCAGATGCGCGCCGACGCACGCGCCTGCGTCGGCGGCCTTGAGGGCGG
>JAPUEF010000228.1 GCA_027492655.1 Alphaproteobacteria bacterium
GACGAACCGCAACAGGCGAAGTTCGCGGAAGGTCGCAAGCGCATGGAAGAGCAGCGCCGCCACGGGCCGCCGCCGCCGCCCCCTGGAATGGGTCCGGCGCCCGATGGACCGGGAATGCCTCCCGGCCCTCCGCCTCCGCCGCCCGGTCCTGTCGTGCCGCCGCCCCCGCCCGGCATCCCCGCGCCGCCTGCGCCTCCGGTTCCGCCCGCGCCGCCGGCCAACCCGCTCGATCAGCTGGCTGCTGCGATCCCGAATGTCGCTGTCCGCTACGACAGCCTGACCCGCCAGGACGACCATCTGGTCGCCGAAGGCGTCAGCTTCGTGCGCAAGCTGCCCGGCGGCGGCACCGACGAATCCGCCAAGCTTTACGTGAAGCGGATCGAAGTGACGGGCCTGGACGAGGCCGCCTTCGAGAAGGTGTTCGACCCGAATTCATATGCCGGTGCGCGCGACGAGACCTTCCGCACATTGATCGGCCAGCTGACCTTCACCGAGCTGTCGTTCATCGTCGACGACAAGCCGGTCGTTTATGTCGGCGCGTGGTCCCTCACCGGACTTGAGATGAAACAGCTGGAATTCGTGCCCGGCGGGCCGGAATTCCTGCAGCAATTCGTCTCCTCCGACGTCATGCCGATCCAGATGTTCGGGGCCTTCGTGGATGCCCTGAAGATCGCCGCGATCGACACGAAGAACATGACGATCGAGGTCGATGCGGCGGCCTTCGCCGCCATGGTGCCGGGCGGCCCCGCCGCCGCCCGCGCGGGCTTCGGCGTCACGAAATACACGTTCGAGGAAGGCCGTCAGGAAGACATCGATCGCGGCCGTTTCGGCAAGGCGACGTTCCGCGGCGTGACCGGCGCATCGACCTCGCCGGTCGGCCCGGCCGTCGCATACAGCGTTTCGGACGGCTATTTCAGCGGCGGCGATTTCAGCCGGCTGGTGCCGTTCCTGTTGAAGGCCGAATGGCCGCCGATCACCCGCGAGCCGTTGCTCAGCTATGGCGACGCCTGCTTCAACAACTATCACGTCGCGATGGCCGGGATCGGCACGTTCGACGTGCCGCAGATCTGCTCTCCGGCGGTCCCCTTCGTCTGGCTGCTGCCCAAATCCTTCGACATCACCGCCAAGGGCACCTACACGCCGGCTCCGGCAGGCGAGTTCATCGCGCCGCCCTTCGTGGCGAAGCACTTCACCGGCCCGATGCCGATCGAGTTGCAGGTGTCGGCGGCCTACGACCCCGATCTCGGCACCGCCTCGGTCAGCCACTACCGTTTCCGCCTCGGCGGTTTCGGCGAGATCGACTTCACCGTCACGGGCGGCGGCCTGCGCCTCGACGAGCTGGCGACGCTGCCCCAGACCTATGCGAGCAAGCTCAGCTTCGTGGGCGCCAGCGTGCGGTTCGTGGACGAGGGCGGCCTCCAGAAGATCCTGGAAATGACTGCCGACGCCTCCAATCCTCCCGGCCAGAGCGAGGTGACGCCGGACGTTCTGAAGGCCCAGGCCAAGGCGGCGATCGACATGGCCGGCGGCATGCTGGGCGCGGCCCCCGGGGCACGTGACATGCTCGATGCCGTGAAGGCCTTCCTCGATGACGGCGGCACGCTGGAAATCAGCGCAAAACCGGCGGCTCCGCTGACGATGACCGACTTCAACGGTCTCGCCGGCAAGGCGCCGGCCGACATCTTCACCACCCTGGGGCTCTCGGGCCCGCACACGGCGCCGCCCGAACCCTCCACCCCCGGGGGGATCTCGGCCCCCCCCCGCGCCCCCTTAACCCCCTTTTTTGCCCGCGGGGGGGCTTGCTTTTTGGCCCGCCCGGGACCATCAGGGAGTTCACCGGTCACATGAAATGGATTGCTGCCGCCTTCGCCGCGGCTCTCGTTACGTTTACGCCTGCGGCCATGGCGCAGGACGCGGCTGCAGAAGCCGCCGCGCCGGCCAAGGCGAATCAGCCGATTTCCCATTTCTTCGGCATTTTCGAAGGCAGCACCAAGATCGTGTAGGGCTCCGGCGCCGACACCGAGGCGTCCGGCCGCATGTCGCGCGTGGTCACGGCCGCCGATGGCGCCGGTTTCGTCATCACCTGGTCGACCCTTTATATCGACGACGAAAATCCCTCGGTCCTCAAGATCAAGGATTCGACCGAGATCAAATTCGCCGCCACCGATAACCCGGCGCTGTTCAAGCAGGTCAGCGCCCCTGATCTGTGGACAGGCAAGGCCCATTACTGGGCGCGCATCGATGGCGACACGCTGAACGTCACCGGCCTCGTCCTCGACGCCGACGGCACCTACGACGTCACGCATTACGCCCGCACCGTGCAGGGCGATGCGCAGCGCGTGGAGTTCACGCGCTTCAAGGACGGCCAGCTTCAGCGCGTCGTGACCGGCACGCTGGAACGCAAGGCCGAGTAATCTTGAACGATAGCCAGGGCGGCGTTCCGGCAGGAGCGCCGCCTTTTCCTTTGCCTGACGAGCGGATGATCGCCCTGCCGGATGGCGCGGTGCATCTGCTCGACTGGGGCGGCGCGGGCACGCCGATCCTCTTCACCCACGCCAACGGCTTTAACGCCTTCACCTACACGCCGATTCTCGGGCCGCTGGCCGGCGCGGCGCATGTGATGGCGGGCGATCTGCGCGGCCACGGGAAGACCACGCTGCCTGCCGACCCGGCGGCGCACACCGACTGGACCGTCTATCCCCGCGACCTCGTGCGGATGCTCGACGCGCTGGGGCAGGGGCCATACGTCCTCGCCGGCCATTCGATGGGCGGCACGTCCAGCCTGCTCGCCGCCGCAGCGCGGCCCGATCTGGTGCGCGCGCTGGTGCTGTTCGATCCCGTCGCCGTGGATTTTCCCGAAGGACTTGATCGCGACCAGATTCCGCTGGTCGTCAATACGCGCAAGCGCCGCGCCGTCTTCCCGGACATCGAGAGCGCGCGTCGCGCCTATACAGGCCGTGGCGCGTTCAAGACCTGGCCTGCCGAAACGCTCGACGCCTATCTGAAAGGCGGCTTGAAGCCCGACCCCGAAGGCTGGCGTCTCGCCTGTGCGCCGGATTGGGAGGCGCAGAATTTCCGCCTCGGGCCGCCGGACCTGCGCTCCGCCATCGACGCGCTGGCGTGCCCGATCACGCTTCTCCATGCCGAGGAAGGCTCGACCACGGGCGCGCCGCTGCTCGCCTATATCCGCGCCCGCCATCCCTCCGCGCAGATCGAGCACATCGCGGGCACGACGCATTTCCTGCCCATGGAACGCCCCGAGCTCGTGCGGGCCGTGCTCCTCGACGCCGTCAGCCGATAAGCTGCGCCGCAGCGTCCGCCACTTGCGATGGCAGGTTCACCGCCTTCCGCGTCGCCCGATCGATGAACAGCGCTGCGCCGCAGGCCGCCGCCACCATCTCGTCCGTTTCGGCGTCGAACAGCCAGTGACGGAAGCGCACCGTTTTCGACGACGCACCGGCGAGCCCGGTCAGCAGCTTCACCTGCGTCCCCGCCGGCGGCTTCGCGCCATAGCGGATCTGATAGTCCAGCGTTGCGGTCGCCAGATTGGCTTCGCGCTGCCAGGCGCGGGGCGCCTTCAGCATCGCCCACAAATGCCCCTGGCCTTCCGAAAACCGCGCCATGACGCCGCGCGGCGAAAGCCCGCCGTCGCGATCGCATTGATCGGCCCGCACGATATTGCGGATGGTTTCGCGGTGATGCGTCGCCGCCCCAACCGCGCCCTCGCCTTCGTCGCCGGGCTTGAGCCCTTCCGGCGATACGAACGCCGTCAGATCGGGGGCCATCGAAAGGCTTACGCCTTCGGCCTCGGTCTCGGTCAGGACGCACGGCTCGTCATGGGTGTTTCGCACATCCAGCGCCGCTTTCAACCGCCCGTCATGGAACGCCACCGTCGCGCCGTGGATGTGCACGAGGTCGCTGACATGCATCTCTTTCAGATACCGCACGCGGTTGCGCGTCACGCGCACCGACCGGCGGCTCGCCGCATCGAGACCCAGCGAGGCCAGCAATCCCTCGAACGCCTCGCCGGCCTTGGCGAGATGGAACTGCACATTCATGTGCCCCATCTCGTCGCAATCCCACGGATTGACGTAGCCGCGATAGACGATGGGCCAGGCCGACGCGCTCACAACCCGATCTGCCGCGCCGCGAGATCACGCATGATCTCTTCCGAGCCGCCGCCGATCGCGTTGACGCGCACCTCGCGATAGATGCGCTCCACCTTGTTGCCGCGCATATAGCCCGCGCCGCCCAGAATCTGCATCGCCTCACGTGCGCAGGATTCCATGGTCAGCGTCGCCTGCACTTTCAGCAGCGCCAGATCGGCGGCCGGCGTTTCGCCCTGCTGCACGCGCCAGGCGCAGCTTTCGAGATAAGCCTGCGTCGCGTTCACCTGCCGCAGCATGTCGGAAATCTTGTGGCGGATCACCTGATGGTCGGCCAGCCGCTTGCCGAAGGTCTGGCGCTCCTGCGCATAGGCGGCTGCCTCGACAAGGCAGGTGCGCGCCGAGGCGTTCGCGCCCGAGGCCATGCCCAGACGCTCGCCGTTGAAGTTCAGCATGATGCCGATGAAGCCCTGGTTCTCGCCGCCGATCAGGTTCTCCACCGGCACCCGCACCTCGTCCAGATAGATCGCGGCGGTGTCCGAAGCCCACCAGCCCATCTTCTTCAGGCCGGTGCGCGATACGCCCGGCCGGTCCATCTCGATCAGCAGCAGCGAGATGCCGCCCATGCCCGGCCCGCCGGTGCGCACGGCGGTGGTCAGATAGTCGGCGCGCATGCCGCCGGTGATGAACATCTTGGACCCGCGCACGACATACTCGTCGCCCTCGCGCGTCGCCCGCGTCGCGATGCTGGCGACATCGCTGCCGGCGTTCGGTTCGGTGATGCCCAGGCTGATGCGCTTGTCGCCCGCCAGAACGGCCGGGGCGATGCGCCGCTTCAGCTCGTCGGACCCGATGGCGAGGATCGGCGGCAGCCCGATCCCGTGCACCATCAGAGAGGCGAAAATGCCGCCCGCGCCGATCTGCGCCGTTTCTTCCGAGGTGACTATCCCGTGAAAACGGTCGAAACCCGCATTTATTCCGCCATATTCCTCCGGATAATTCAGCCGAGTCAGGCCGAACTCGCTCGCGGTCTTATAGAGTTCCAGCGGGATTTCCCCGGCTTCCTCCCATTCCTCCACATGCGGCACGATCTCCCGCTTCAACCAGCCGCGCAGCGTGTCGCGCCATTCGTGATGGCTGTCGTTGTAGTAGGGCGACGAGGGCTTGGTGGAATCGAAGGTGATCGGCGTGTTCTTGGGCATGTCTCAGCCTTCTGCGGGCGTGATGGTGATGAGCAGCGCATTGGGCGCGACCTGCGCGCCTTCGGCGGTCGTGATGCCGGCGACGATGCCGCCGACCTTCGCGCGAATTTCATGCTCCATCTTCATGGATTCCAGGATCGCGACGACATCGCCTTTGGCGACTGTCTGCCCGGCGGCGGCCTTCAGCGCCGCGATCTTGCCGGCCATCGGGCTGCGGACCTCGCCGCTCGCCGCACCGCCTGCGGCTTCCGGCGGCGCATACGTCACGTCATCGAACAGCGCGTCGCGGCCGCCAAGCGACACATGCGCGCCGGCGGCCAGAATTTTGGCGACGCCTTCGCGCCCGTCGGCCAGCGTAAAGCGAACGACAGGCTGCCCGGCGCGATCTTCGCCGCGCGCCTGGACGTCGAGCCCGCGCAGAGCGTCGCCATCGATCCGCCTCGTCTCTCCGGCCGATTTCAGCCAGATCGGCGTCGTCCGCGCGCCGGTCGAACTCCATCCGTCTCCGCCGCCCGACGTGGCGAGCAGCGCCGCACCGATCCCGGCAAGCTCGCCGTCGAATCCTGCCGGCCCCGCCGCCCGCCGCGTCAGCCAACCCGTATCGACGCCGCCCGCCGCGAAATCGGCGTCGGCCAGAAGATCGCGCAGAAAGCGGCGATTGGTGGCGAAGCCCAATGGCGAAAGCCCATCCAGCGCGGCGACCAGCTTGCGGCGCGCTTCGTCGCGCGTCGCGCCATGGGCGATGATCTTGGCGATCATGGAATCGTAATCGCCCGTCACGTCGGGGGTTCCTGCCCAATCGACGCGCACATCGCTGGGCGAAACTTCGATGCTGAGCGTGCCGGTTTGCGGCTTGAAGCCGTCATCCGGGTCTTCGGCGCACAGCCGCGCCTCGATGGCGTGGCCGTTCAGCGCCACGCCCTCCAGATCGAACGACAGCGGCTTGCCCATCGCGATATCGAACTGCAGGCGGATCAGGTTCTGCCCCGTCACCATCTCGGTCACGGGGTGCTCCACCTGGATGCGCGTGTTCATTTCCAGAAAATAGAACGCGCCGTCGCGCCCGAGCAGGAACTCCACCGTCCCGGCGTTCACATAACCGACGGCCCGCGCCAGCGTCTCCGCCGCCGCGCCCATCGCGGCGCGCATCTCGGCCGTCACGCCCGGCGCGGGCGCTTCTTCCAGAACCTTCTGGTTGCGCCGCTGCACCGAGCAGTCGCGTTCTCCAAGATGGACGACATTGCCCTCGGCATCGCCGAACACCTGCACTTCAACGTGCCGCGCGCCGTCGATGGCTTTCTCCAGGATCACCCGGTCGTCCGCAAAGGCGCTTTTCGCCTCGCGTCTTGCGCTCGCCAGCGCCGCCGCGAAATCCTCCGCCCGCTCCACGCGCCGCATCCCGCGCCCGCCGCCACCCATCGCGGCCTTGATCATCACGGGCCAGCCGATCTGCGCCGCTTCGACGCTCAGCGTCGCATCGCTCTGATCGTCGCCGTCATAGCCGGGGATCAGCGGGATGCCCGCCCGCCGCGCCACGCGCTTTGCTGCGCCCTTGTCGCCCATCGCGCGAATGGCCTCGGGCGGCGGCCCGATCCACACCATCCCGGCGGCGATCACGGCCTCGGCGAATTCGGCGTTCTCGGCCAGAAAGCCATAGCCCGGATGCACCGCCTCCGCGCCCGTCGCCTTCGCCGCCTCCAGGATCGCTGGAATATTCAAATACGAGGCCGCAGGCGCCGGGCCGCCGATCCGCCGCCGCAGCGGCGCGGCCAGCACATGCGCGCTGTTCGCATCCGCATCGGAATAGATCGCGATCGGCGTCAGCCCCGCGGCCAGCGCCTCGCGCACCACGCGCCATCCGATCTCGCCGCGATTGGCGACCAGAAGGCGCGTGAAGGGGCGGGCGGGCTGGGCCATCTCAGCCGCGCGCGGGCAGGATGCCCATGCCTTTGGAGATGATCTGCAGCATCACTTCGTCGGCCCCGCCGCCGATCGAGCCGAGCCGTCCGTCACGATAGGAGCGCGAGATGCGCGTCTCGTCCATAAATCCCATGCCGCCGTAATATTGCAGACAGGCATCGTTGACCGTGCGCGACAGGCGCGTCGCCTTCAGCTTCGCCATGCTGGCGAGCTGCGTCATGTCCTCGCCCGCGACGTAACGCTCCACCGCCTTCCAGGTCAGCGCCCGCAGCGCCTCCACCTCGGTCATCAGCTCGGCCAGCTTGAAATGCACGACCTGGTTGTCGAGCACGCTCTTGCCGAAAATCTTGCGCTCGCGGGTATAGGCGATGCAGTCATTGATCGTCCGCTCAAGACCTTCGCTGGCGGAGAGCGCGGCATACATCCGCTCCTCCTGGAACTGGATCATCTGATACTGGAAGCCGAGCCCCTCCTGCCCGATGCGGTTGCGCTTCGGCACGCGCACGTCCTCGAAGAAGATCTGCGCCGTGTCGGACGAATGCATCCCCATCTTCTTCAGCGTCCGCGCGACGGTGACGCCCTTGGTTTTCATGGGCAGGCAGATCAGCGACTTGTTGCGGTGAACCGGGCCGTCGCCCGTATTGGCCAGCAGGCACATCCAGTCGGCCTGCGAACCGTTGGTGGTCCACATCTTGCCGCCATTGATGATGTAGTCGTCGCCATCGCTGCGCGCCGTCGTCTTCAGCGAGGCGACGTCGCTGCCCGCGCCCACTTCGGAAACGCCAAGGCAGGCCACATAGTCGCCGCTGATCGAAGGACGCAGGAACTCCTCGCGCAATTCATCGCTGCCGAATTTCGCCAGCGCCGGCGTCGCCATGTCGGTCTGCACGCCGATCGCCATCGGCACGCCGCCGC
>JAPUEF010000229.1 GCA_027492655.1 Alphaproteobacteria bacterium
AACCGGCCCAAGGTTCTGCTGCTGGACGAGCCGCTGGGGGCGCTCGACAAGAAGCTGCGCGAGCAGATGCAGTTCGAGCTGCGCATGCTGCAGCAGCAGGTCGGCATCACCTTCATCTTCGTCACCCACGATCAGGAGGAGGCGCTGTCGCTCTCCGACCGCATCGCGGTGATGCAGAAGGGCAAGGTGCTGCAGATCGCCAGCCCCCGCGAGCTTTACGAGTCGCCCAATTGCCGCGAGGTCGCCGACTTCATCGGCACCATGAATTTCATGCCCGGCGTGGTGCGCGCGATCGAGCCGACGGTCGCGGTCGTGGACGTGGAAGGTCTCGGCCTCATCAACTCGCCGCTGCCGGCGGACTACAGCTTCGCCGTCCCCGGCTCCGAAGTGCTGATCGGCGCACGGCCGGAAAAGCTGGACGTCGTGCGCGGCGCGCCGCATCCGGGCGAAAAAGGCGTGAAGGGCACGATCGGCGCGTGCGCCTATCTCGGCGACCGCAACCATTATCAGGTGACGATCGAGGGGCGCGCCGCGCCGCTGCAGGTGGCGACCGAACAGGGCGACCGCTCGACGCTCGCCAGCTTCAACCCCGGCGAGGACGTGACCGTCTCGTGGGGGGACAATTCGATGGTGCTGCTGCCGAAAAGCTGACGCGGCGGGTTCGCGCGCTACGCTTCAGCCCGCGCTCCCCCGCAGCTCAATCCGGCGCCCCCACCAGACGGGCGAAGCGCGCCGCGATGTCGGCTTCGGTGCGGATCAGCGCATCCTCAAGCCCCGCGAAATCGGACGCTTCGGCCGCCCGGACCAGCAGGTTCTGCAAGCCCGCTTCGTGCAGCGCGGCGGCGTCGTCCTCCGAGGTCAGGCGCAGCATGTGGTTGACCCTGGAATACAAGAGATAGGCATCAGCCAGGGCCGCGAGGTCGTCATCCGCGAGCGCCCCGACCCGGCACAGATTGGCCAGCGCCGTCTGGGTCGCGCCCGCGAAGATATCGGGGTGATCGTGGCCGGCGATCAGCAGACCGGTCTGGGCGATGAATTCGATGTCGATCATGCCGCCGCGGACGGTCTTCAGATCGAACGGCCCCTTGCCCGGCTTCTCGCGCAGCAGCAAAGCCCGCATGCTGCGCGCGTCTTCGCGTATCTTCGCGGCATCGACGCGGCGGGTCAGAACATCGCGGATCGTCTCCGCCACGCGCGGCCGGAACGCCGCATCGGCGATCACCACGCGCGAGCGCGTCAGCGCCATGCGCTCCCAGGTCCAGGCCTCCTCGCTCTGATAGACGCGGAAGGTCTCCAGCCGCACCGCGACAGGGCCTTTGCTGCCCGACGGGCGCAGGCGCATGTCCACTTCGTACAGCCGCCCTTCCGCCGTCGGCGCGGTCAGCGCCGAAATGAGGCGCTGCGACAGGCGGCCGAAATATACGCTGGGCGTCAAAGGCGATGCGCCGTCGGAAGGCGCGCCTTCTTCGCCGTGGTCATACAGGAAGACCAGATCGAGGTCGGAGGCCGCCGTCATCTTGGCCGCGCCGAGGCGGCCCATCGCGACGATGGCGAAGACGCCGTCCGGCACGCGGCCGTGCTGCGCCTCGAAGGCTTCGCGCACCCGCGCCGCCACGGCGGCAAGGGCGCTTTCGGCGACCATCGCATAGGCCGACCCGACCTCCTCCGGCCCCATCACGCCGCGCAGCAGCTGGAAACCAACGCGGAACTGCAACTCGCGCGCCGTGCGCCGGACAGCATCAAGCATCGCTTCGTATTCGGGCGCTTCACCCAGTGCGCGCGCGAAGGCGGCGTCGGTCTCGGCCCGGGTCGGCTGGTCGCGCAGGAAGGCGGGGTCGAGCAAGGCGTCGAGAACCGCCGGCGTCCGCGCCAGATGCCGCGCCAGACGCGGCGCGCCGCCGCATACCTCGGCCAGCACGTCCAGCAGCCAGGGATTGGCCTTCAGCAGCGAGAACAGCTGAACCCCCGCCGGCAGACCGCGCAGCAGCGTATCGAAGCGCGCGAAAGCGGCGTCGGGATCGGGAGTCTTGGCCAGCGCCGACAGCAGCGCCGGCTTCAGCGCGGTCAGCAATTCGCGGGCGCGGGCGCTGCGCGTCGCCGCCATCCGTCCGTGATGCCAGCCGCGCACCGCCGCCGAAACGCTGTCGGGCCGCCGGAAGCCCAGCTTCGCGAGAGTTTTCAGCGTCTCGGGATCGTCGTCCACGCCGGTGAAGACCAGCGAGCCGCCTTCCGTACCCAGCGGGGCCGAGCCTTCGAACAGCGCCGCGTAATGACGCTCGACCGTGCGGAACACCTCCAGCGCCTTCGTCTCGAATGCGGCGCTATCGGGGAATCCCATGAAGCGCGCGACATTGGCGCGCTCGCTCTCGCCTTCGGGGATACGATGGGTCTGCTCGTCCGCGACCATCTGGATGCGATGCTCCAGCGTGCGCAGCCAGCCATAGGCGGCGCGCAGATCGCGCTCGGCCTCAGCGCTGACCACGTTCTCTTCGGTCAGCGCCTTCAGCGCATCCAGCGTCCGCCGCTGCCGCAGAACGGGGTAGCGCCCGCCGAGGATCAGCTGCTGGGTCTGGGCGAAGAACTCGATCTCGCGGATGCCGCCGCGCCCCAGCTTTACGTCATG
This sequence comes from Alphaproteobacteria bacterium, assembly GCA_027492655.1. Classification (GTDB taxonomy): domain Bacteria; phylum Pseudomonadota; class Alphaproteobacteria; order Micropepsales; family Micropepsaceae; genus JADZAI01. The sequence continues at coordinate 2,624 of JAPUEF010000229.1, forward strand.
GCCGGCGACTGCGACCTCCGACCCGCCCTTATGCGCGTTGATCTGGCGCTTGATCGACTGGATGTCTTCGACCGCCGCGAAGTCGAGATATTTGCGCCAGACGAAGGGCCGCAGCTCGGCCAGAAACGCCTCGCCGACCGGAATGTCGCCGGCTGCGGCGCGCGCCTTGATCATCGCGGCGCGCTCCCAGTTCTGGCCCATGCCTTCATAGTAGAGCGCGGCGGCGGCGGTTGAGATGGCGACCTGCGTTGCACCGGCGTCGGGACGCAGGCGCAGATCGGTGCGGAAGACATAACCCTCGCCCGTGCGCTCCTGCAGCGCTCGCACCACCGCCTTCACCACCCGCACCAGAAACGGCACGGGCTCGACGCCCGGCGCGACCGGCAGCACGTCGCCCTCGAAGAAGACCGTGAAGTCGATGTCGCTGGAATAGTTCAGCTCGAACGCGCCGTATTTGCCCATGGCGAAGACGATGATGCCGCTGCCCCGCGCGGGATCGGCAGGATCGTTCGGCATGAAGCGCCCGGCCGCCGTCTCCGCCTTCAGCGCTGCGTGCAGCGCTGCGCCCAGCGCCGCGTCGGCAAGGCGCGTCAGCAGGCCGGTGACGGTGTCGAGATCGAGAACGCCGGCCACGTCGCCCAGGGCGATCGCCAGCGCCGCCCGGCGCTTGGCGATGCGCAGCGCCGCCAGATGCGCAGCGCCGGTCAGATCGCGCGCGGCGAAGGCGGCGGCGATCTCGGCTTCGGCGAAGGCCAGCGCGCCCTCGGCCGCCAGGCGCGGCAGAAGCGCCGACTCGCGCGTCATCGTCTGCGCGAGATAGGGGCTGCATCCCGCGACGAACACCGCCAGCGTGCGGAAGCGGCCATCGAGGCCCAGTTCATCCAGGCGCGCCGCGATGCGCCCGGCGCGCTCCGCATCGAAGGGCGGCGGCAGATCGTCGATGGAGAGGGGCCACAGGCTCATCGTGTCACTTAGCGCGGGCGAGCGGACAAACGAAAGGGCCTGCCGGAAACCCGACAGGCCCGTCGATACGCAACTGGATTCAGGCGATCAGACGCCCGCCGCCTTCTTCAGCGACGCGGCCGGCTTGAAGCGCAGGGTCTTCGAGGCCTTGATCTTGATGGCTTCGCCCGTGCGCGGGTTGCGGCCCTTGCGGGCGGCGCGCTTGGTGATCTTGAACGTGCCGAAGCCGCCGATCGTGTAGCCCTTGTCCTTGCCCGCCTTCAGGCCGGCTTCGATCGCGCCGAACACGCGGTCGATCTGGCGCTTGGCGTCGGCCTTGGAAAGGACGTCTTTCTTGTCGAGACCTGCGACGAGGTCGATGAACGCTGCTTTGCTCATGTGAGGCTATCCCCCTGCTGATTCGTGAAGCCAGATTATCAATCGTTAAAACCCGATACACGCTATTCCCAGCGCCAGAGCGGGTTTGAGCGCGGCGGTCGCGCTGGTTCCCTGTCCGAATCGGGCTTTCACGAGCGATACATGATAAAAAACCCGGCGCAAGCGGGCCGCGCTTAATCGTTCGGCGCGGCGAACTTGCCACTTGCGGTCGGCGCGTTCTCGCGCACCATGCCGCCCGTGACGCACAGCCCCGCCCCCTCCTCCGCGCCGGACTTGACGCTGACAGGGGGCCGTCCCGCTTCGGTGCCGGCGCGCGTCGCATGGACCTTCTTCGAATTCGGCGGCGGGCCGTATTTCGTGGTCGTCCAGATCTTCGTCTTCGCGCCCTATTTCGCCAACCATGTGATGGTCGCCGACCCTATCCGGGGCCAGGCCTATTGGGGATACGCCGGCGGCATCGCCGGACTGCTGATCGCGCTGATGAGCCCGTTGATCGGGGCCATCGCCGATCAGTACGGGCCACGCAAACCCGGCATCGCCATCTTCGCGCTCCTCGCCTTGCCGTTCATGGGCCTTTTGTGGTTCGCGCAGCCGGGCGAGGTGTTCCTCGCGGCGGCGTGCATCGTCTTCGCAAGCCTCTTCTTCGAGCTCGCCTATATCTTCCACAACGCCATGCTGCCGGCGATCGCGCCGGCGAACCGCATCGGCATCCTGAGCGCCGGCGGCTACGCCATGTCGTATGCGGGGGCGATTCTGGCCTTTGCGATCTGGCTGGCGCTGCCCGCATTCGGCGTCGGGGGCGAGGCGGCGGACGGTTTCGCCCAGCCCCGCGCTTCGGGACCGCTGGCGATGGTCTTCGCCATCGTCTTCCTGCTGCCGCTGCTGCTGATCACGCCAGACTCCCCGCGCAGGGGCCGCAGCATCGCGGATTGCGCCACCTCCGGCGCGCGCTCGCTGTGGAGCACGCTGCGCCAGCTGGGCGCCTATCGCAATATCGCGCTCTATCTCGTCGCGCGCATGATCTACTATGACGGCCTGATCGCCGTCTTCGCCTTCATCGGCATCTTCGCCGCGACGACATTCAGCTGGAGCACGGAAACGGCGGGCATATACGGCCTGCTCATCATCGTCACCGCCGCCGCCAGCGCGGTACTGGGCGGGCTGGCCGACGACCGGATCGGCTCGCGTCTGACCATTCTCGGCTCGCTCGTGTTCTTCTCGGCAGCGCTCGCTTCCAATCTGGGAACGACGCCCGGCCAGATCGCATTCTTCTTTCCGCTGACACCGGAACAGGCGGCATCGCAAATTCCCGGCATCGGCCCGCTGCTCGCGCCGCTCGGTTTCGGCACGCTGCCCGAACAGGTCTTCGTGCTGGTCGGGCTTCTGGGCGGCGTCTTCATCGGGCCGGCGCTGTCGTCCAGCCGTACGCTGATGGCGCGCCTGGCGCCGCCCGGACAGGTGGCGGCGTTTTTCGGTCTCTACAATCTTACCGGCCGCGCGACGGCCTTCCTCGCACCCACCACCATCGGCCTGATGACCCAGATCTCGGGCGACCAGCGTTCCGGTCTCGGGGTGATCTTCGTGTTTATCGGCATCGGCTTCACGCTGCTGCTCTTCGTGCGCGAACCGCGCAAGGACGCGGCGGGCTAGACCGTCTCCGAGCCGGGCGCGCCGGCGCGCCAGATCGCGCCGATGAAGAAGCACTTGGCGCGCGGCAGGACGAGCAGGCAGGCGCCGATGGCCGCAGCGACCCACACCGACATCGACAGCCATTGCGGCCAATCGACGTTGGGCTCGACCGTCAGGATAAGCGACACGACGATATGGCCGACGATCAGAATGGTCAGCCAGGCCGGCCCGTCGTCGGCGCGGATATGGCCGAAGCGCGCGCCGCAGACGGCGCAGGCCTCCACCTGTCTGGCATAGCCCGTCAGCAACCGGCCCTCGCCGCAGGCCGGGCAGCGGCAGCGCAAGGCGCGCCAGATCAACTGCCCCATGGTCGGCTTGGCGTTCATCTCAATCCTTCAGATTGAATTTCAGCGTGGCGATCAGGCCCGGCGCCGCATCGCCCAGCGTGATCTCGCCGTCATGCAGGCGCGTCACGGCGGCGACGAGGCTGAGGCCCAGGCCGCTGCCCGGCTCGTTCCGGCTGGCTTCCAGCCGCACGAAGCGGCGCAGCACATGATCGCGCTCGGCGGCGGGAATGCCGGGGCCGGTGTCGCGCACCTCGACCACCGCATGCTCGCCCCGGATGGTCAGCGAGGCGCTGACGGCGCCGTCCTCGGGCGTGTATTTGATGGCGTTGTCGATAAGGTTCGCCAGAACCTGCGAGATCAACCCGCGATCGCCGTTGATGACCGCCTGCTTCACACTGACCGATTTCAGGCTGATGCGCTTCGCCTCGGCCAGCGGCTCGTAAAGCTCCACGACGTCCGACAGAACCGCCTTCAGATCGATCGGCTCGAAATTCTCGCGCGCCTCGCCCGTTTCGGCGCGGGCGATCAGAAGCAGCGAATTGAATGTCGAGATCAGGCCGTCCGATTCCATGATCGCCGCCTCCAGCGCCTCGCGGTATTCCTGCTCGGTCGCCGGCCGCATCAGCGTCACTTCAAGGCGCGAGCGCAGGCGGTTCAGCGGCGTGCGCAGATCGTGCGCGATATTGTCCGCCACCTCGCTCATGCCGCTCATCAACCGTTCGATCTGATCCAGCATATCGTTCAGATTGCCGGCCAGCTCGTCGAACTCGTCATCCGCGCCCATCAGCGGCACACGGCGCGAGAGATCGCCCTCGATGATGTCGCGGCTGGTGCGGTTGATGACGTCCAGACGCCGCGTCAGGCTTCGGCTCATCACCAGGCCGCCGATCAGGCCAAGTCCCAGCGTGATCATGGCCGACCAGAACAGCGCGCTCTCGATGCGGTCCTCGATCTCGCGGCGCTCGTGCACGTCGCGCCCGACCAGAAGCTGGAAGCCGCCCAGCAATTCGATATGGCGGGCGCGCGCGGTGCGCCGCTCCACCGAACTGGCGGTGTAGCGGTCATAGGTGAAATCCACCCAGCGCCCCCGCCCCGTCGGCGCATCGGGCCACGAAACCAGATTGCCGGCGATGCGCGAGTAGTCTGAATTGGCCAGCAGATAGAGGCCGCTGCCTCCGCCATTGCTGCGTTCCAGCACCACCTGCCGCAGACCCGGCAGGCCGGAGGATGAGTATTGTTCGCGCAGGCCCAGAATCTCGGCCTCGATGGTCTCGTCGGTCTGCGCCGCCATGAAGCCGGCGGTGTTCCAGTAGATGAAGGCGATCAGCGCGAAGGCCGATGCGGCGAACAGCAGCAGATAGACGAGCGCGAGGCGGAACGCCGTGGTGCGGAAGAGATTAAGGAACCGCACGGAGACAATATCCCGCGCCGCGCACCGTATGCAGAAGCGGCTCGGTGAAACCCTTGTCGATCTTGGCCCTGAGGCGCGAGATATGCACGTCGATCACGTTGGTCTGCGGGTCGAAGTGATAATCCCACACATTCTCCAGCAGCATGGTGCGCGTCACCACCTGACCGGCGTGGCGCATCAGATATTCAAGCAGCAGGAATTCGCGCGGCTGCAGATCGATCGACTGACCGGCGCGGAAGGCCGAGCGCGACAGCAGGTCCAGTTCAAGATCGCCGACCGCCAGCCGGGTCTGCACCTGCTCGGGCTGACGGCGGCGCACCAGCGCATCCAGCCGCGCCAGAAGTTCCACGATGGCATAGGGCTTGGGCAGGTAGTCGTCGCCGCCGGCCTTCAGGCCCTTCACGCGATCGTCGATATCGCCCAGCGCTGACAGGAACAGGACGGGCACCAGATTGCCCTCCTCGCGCATCTTCTGCACCAGCGCGAGGCCGTCGAGGCGCGGCAGCATGCGATCGACGATGGCGACGTCGTAGCCCTGCGCCCGCGCCAGCGCGAGGCCTTCCACGCCGTCCTTGGCGTGGTCGACCACATGGCCGCTCTCTTTGAGACCTTTGACCAGATAGGCGGCCGCGTCGCGGTCGTCCTCGACGACAAGAAGGCGCATGGAATCCACAGCAAGAGAGTCGGTGAACACGGGCGTTCTCCCGTCTTCTAATGACAAGAGGCGGGGGGGGGGGGGGGGGGCGGCGCGGGGGGGCGGGCCGGCCCGCCGGGCACGCCGCGGGGTATGGG
>JAPUEF010000230.1 GCA_027492655.1 Alphaproteobacteria bacterium
ATCTTGGTCATCACCTTTTCGACGCCGAAGCCGAAGAAGCCGCAGCGGGCGCGCACCTTGCTCTCGATGGCGTCCGGCATCTTCTTCTGCATGTGGCTGAACGGCGTGCCGTTCATGTCCAGCTCGTCCACCTGATGCTGGGCGAAATAGCCGACGCGCAGCTTGGGGCTGCGCACGATGCTGCCGCCCATCGCGCCGAGCCGCTGCGACAGCAGCTTGGCGAAGGTCGATTTGCCGTTGCCGTTCTTGCCCAGCAGGGCGATGCGGTCGTCCGGGTCGATGCGCAGGTTCAGCTTCGACAGCACCACGCGCTCGCCATAGCCGGTCGAGACGTCGTCGAACACCAGAACCGGCGGCGACATCTCTTCGCATTCCGGGAACACGATCGGCGCGACGCGCTCTTCGGGCGGGATGACGATCTGCTGCATCTTCTCCAGCGCCTTCACGCGGCTCTGTGCCTGCTTGGCCTTGGATGCTTTCGCCTTGAAGCGGTCCACGAACGACTGCAGGTGCTTGGCCTGCACGTCCTGCTTCTGCTTGGCGGCGCGGAGCAGATCGAGCTGCTGCGCGCGCTGCTGCTGGAAGCGGTCAAAGCCGCCCGTATAGAGCTTCAGCTTGCCGTGCTCGAGATGCAGGATGGCGTCGACCGCGCGGTTCAGCAGGTCGCGGTCGTGGCTGATCAGCAGCACCGTGTGCGGGTAGTGCTCAAGATAGTCCTCCAGCCACAACGCGCCTTCGAGGTCGAGATAGTTGGTCGGCTCGTCCAGCAGCAGCAGATCGGGCTCGGCGAACAGCACCGCCGCCAGCGCCACGCGCATGCGCCAGCCGCCGGAGAAGTCGGCGCAGGGCCGATGGATGTCGTCGGCCCCGAAGCCGAGGCCCGCGAGGATCGCCGCCGCGCGCGCCGGAGCGGCGTGCGCGCCGATATCGGCGAGGCGGGTTTCGATCTCGGCGATGCGAGAGGGATCGCTGGCGCTCTCGGCTTCTTTCAGCAGCGCGGCGCGCTCGATATTCGCGGCCAGCACGACATCCAGCAGCGAGGTCTGGCTGGCCGGCGCTTCCTGCGCCACGCCGCCGATCTGCAGGCCTTTGGGCAGCGAGATGCGGCCGGTTTCGCCTTCCAGCTCGCCCTTGATGGCGCGGAAAAGGGTGGTCTTGCCCGAGCCGTTGCGGCCGACGAGACCCACTTTGTGGCCGGCCGGAATGAACGCACTCGCGCCGTCCAGGATCAGCCGCCCGGCGATCCGGCACGAAAAATTGTCGATGGTGAGCATAACGCCGGCGGGCTTATCGCAGATGCGAAGGTCGCGCAAACGCCAGCTTGCCCAGAGTTGGGCCGCCGCCTATAAGCCGCGCCAGTTTTCCGCTGCATTGCAAACAAGGAGGCCGAATTGGCCCTCGAACGCACGTTCTCGATCATCAAACCCGACGCCACCCGCCGCAACATCACCGGCAAGATCAACGCCGTGATCGAGGGTTCGGGCCTGAAGATCGTCGCCCAGAAGCGCATCAAGCTCTCGAAGGAGAAGGCCGAAGGCTTCTATGCCGAGCATACGGAACGCGGTTTCTTCGGCGATCTCGTGGCCTTTATGACCTCGGGTCCGGTGGTCGTGCAGGTTCTGGAAGGCGAAAACGCCATCGCCGCCTACCGCACCGTGATGGGCGCGACCAACCCCGCCAACGCCGACGCCGGTACGATCCGCAAGGAATTCGCCGAGTCGATCGAAGCCAACTCGGTCCACGGTTCCGACAGCCCGGCCAGCGCGGCGCGCGAGATCGCCTATTTCTTCACCGACGCCGAGATCGTCGGCTGAACCTCGTTTCAGGGTTCGGCGTGAAGGGCGGCCTCAGGGCCGCCCTTTTGTTTTTCAGCCGGGGAAGACGGCCTCGCCCCGGGCGATCATGCCGAGCGCCCGGGCGTAGAGCTTGTGCTCGGCGGCCAGCGTGCGGGCCTGCAGCTTCTCCTCGGTGTCGCCTGCGACGATCGGCACCTCGGCCTGCGCGATGATCGGCCCTTCATCGACCCCCGGCGTCACCCAGTGCACGCTGCATCCGTGCATCGTCGCCCCGGCCTCCAGCGCCTGCCTGTGCGGATGCAGGCCCTTGTAGAGCGGCAGCAGCGAGGGATGGATATTGGTCATCCGGCCCTGCCATTTGGCGAGGAAGCCGGAGGTCAGGATGCGCATGAAGCCGGCCAGCGCCACGATATCGGGGGCGATGGCGTTCAGCGCCTCGTCCAGCGCGGCGTCGAAGGCGTCGCGCGAGGCATAGGCCTTGTGGTCGATGACCGTCGCGGGAATGCCCGCCGCGCCCGCATGCGCAAGGCCGCCGGCATCGGGGCGGTTCGAGATGACGTGGACGATCGCGAAGGGGCAATCCGCCGCCTTGGCCGCATCGATCAACGCTTTCAGGTTCGAGCCGCCGCCCGAGATCATGACGCCGACGTTCAGCCTTCGGGTCACGCCGCCTCCAGCATCCCGCGATAGACGACCTTGGCCTCGCCGTCGCCCGCGATCAGGCGGCCGATACGGAAGGGCGTTTCGCCCGCCTCGCGGAACGAGGCCAGCACCGCATCGGCATCCTCCGCCGCGACGATGGCGATCATGCCGACGCCGCAGTTGAAGGTGCGGACCATTTCCTCCGCCGCGATGCCGCCCAGCGACTGCAGCCACGAGAACAGCCGGGGCAGCTTCCACGTCGTCAGATCGATCTCGATGTCGAGCCCATCCGGCACGGCGCGCGGGATATTCTCGGTCAGTCCGCCCCCGGTGACGTGGGCGAACCCCTTCACGGCGTGTTTCGCCAGCACCGCCAGGATCGCCTTCACATAGATGCGGGTCGGCACGATCAGCGCCTCGCCGACGCTCATCGCCGGCGCATAAGGCAGCTTCGCCTCATAGCCGATATCGCTGTCGGCCAGCAGGCGGCGCACCAGCGAGAATCCGTTGGAATGGACGCCGCTGGAGGGCAGGGCGATCACCACGTCGCCCGCCGTCATGGATTGGGTTTTCGGCAGGATCGCATCGCGTTCCACCGCGCCGACCGCGAAGCCCGCGAGGTCGTAGTCGCCCTTGGCGTACATGCCCGGCATCTCGGCGGTTTCGCCGCCGATCAGCGCGCAGCCCGCCTGACGGCAGCCTTCCGCGATGCCGGCGATGACCGTCTCGGCCTCATCGACGTTCAGTTTGCCGGTCGCGAAATAGTCGAGAAAGAACAGCGGCTGCGCACCCTGCACGACAAGATCGTTCACGCACATCGCCACCAGATCGACGCCCACGCCATCGTGCAGGCCGGTGTCGATGGCGAGCTTCAGTTTGGTGCCGACGCCGTCATTGGCGGCGACCAGAACAGGGTCGGTGAAGCCGCACGCCTTCAGGTCGAATAACCCGCCGAACCCGCCGAGCGCAGCATCCGCGCCGGGGCGGCGGGTGGATTTCGCCAGCGGCTTGATGCGCTCCACGAGCGCTTCGCCCGCGTCGATATCGACGCCGGAGTCGGCATAGGTCAGGCCATTTCGGCGTTCTGTCATGGTGCATCCCGGCGGTCATGGCGGCGAAAACCGCGCCGTGGAAGCGTTTGACCCAAGGCAGGCAGCGGATCAAGGGCGTTCCCGAGATGCGCCCCGGCGCACGAAGGCGTGATCCGCGCCTGACTTACGGCTGCACCAAAGTAGGCCGCAGCGCCCCTTTCTTGCCGCAGACTGCGCCGATATAAGCATCTCCTCTTGAGAGGGGCTTGCCGGGTTCCATGCGTTTTCGTGTTTTCGCCTTCGCTGCGGCCCTGGCCGCGCCCGTCCTCCTCGCAAGCCCCGCGCACGCGGTCGGCAGCCTGTTCGTCGTCAGGGGCGTTCAGGTCGAAGCGACCGGCGAAACCGCCTCGAAGGCGTGTGAGGCCGCCTACACGCAAGGTCATGCCGGGGCGTGGAAAAAGCTGATCGAGCGGATCGTGCCCCAGGCCGACTGGCCCAAAGCGCCCCAACCCACCGGCGAGGATCTGGACGCCTTCGTCTCGGGCTACGAGGTTTCGGGCGAAAAGCGCTCCAGCGCCAAGTGCATCGCCTCGATGACCTATCTGTTCAAAGCCGATCTGGTGAAGAAATATCTGCGCGAGAAGGGCGTCGCCTACGCCGACCGCCGCGGCCCCTCGACGCTGGCCATTCCGCTTTACGAAACCGCCACCGGCACGCGGCTGTGGGGCGACGACAATCTCTGGCTCAACGCCTTCCGCGCCGTGAAGCTTGAGAACGAGCTGATCCCGGTCGATGCCCCTTATGGCGACGACGGCGACAAGGCCGCGATCCCGCCCGGCGCGTCGCTGGGAACCGATTGGGTCACGTACAAAACCATCGCCGACAAATACGGCGTGAAAGCCGTTCTGGTGGCCCGCGCGACCTATGCCAACGGCAAGGTCGATGTAACGGCCCAGCTCGTGACCGAAAGCGGCTCGGAAGACTTCACCGCCAGCGGCGTCGGCGACGACGAACGCGCCGCCCTCGCCAACGCCGTCGCAGCGCTGGGCGCGGCGATGAACGAGGCGTGGAAGGAAGGCGCGGCGATCGACAATTCGATCTCGGCCAATGTCTCGGTCTGGGCGCCGTATTCCTCGCTCGCCCAGCGCCGCTCGATCGAGGAGCGGCTGCGCAAGATCCAGAACATTCTGGAGGTGAATGTCAGCCGCGTCACGGTCAGCGGCATGGCGGTGGGCCTGCGCTATCGCGGCCGCAACGATCAGTTCGAGCAGGCGCTGCGCCAGGCGAATTTCGGCATTTATTCAAGCGGCTCGTCCGATACCGGCCGCGTCCTTACCGATTATCGCCAGGGCGAACCGATGGCGCTGGGCGGCGCCGTGCGCGACGACTCCGCCGATCCGGCGCCCGTCCCGTCGCCGGTGGAAGAACCCGAGGAGCCCATCGAGGAGCCCCAGGTCATCCGGCCGCAATAAGCCGCGACCGCATGGCGTTGTCGCTTCCCAACCTCATCTCGATGACGCGGCTGCTTCTGGTGCCGCTGATCGTCTCGCTGATGCTGGGAAAAGACTACGAGCTCGCTTTCGCCGTGTTCGTGATCGCCGGGCTTTCCGATGCGATCGACGGCTATATCGCCCGGCGCTTCGACATGCGCACGACGCTGGGCGCCTATCTCGACGCCATCGCCGACAAGGCGCTGCTGGTTTCGGTCTATGTGACACTGGGCGTACAGGGGCAGTTCGCCCAGCTCGTGGTGACGTTGGTCGTGGCCCGCGACCTGATGATCGTCGGCGCGGTGATCCTGTCCTGGGTCATCGGCCACCCTTTGAAGATCGCCCCGCTGATGCTCAGCAAGATCAACACCGCCGCGCAGATCCTGCTCGCCGCGCTGCTGCTGGCGGTGCTGGGCTTCCTGCCGGAATGGGATGCCGCGACGGTGTGGGGGCAGTGGATCGTCGGCGTCACCACCGTTCTTTCGGGGGCGGCCTATTTCCTCGCCTGGTTCGCCTCGGTCTCGGCGTGGGAAAGCGCCAACGCCCGCCCATGACCGCACCGCGCCAACTCGTCCTGCCGCTGCCGAAACGCGAGCTTCTGGGCCGCGCGGATTTCTACGTCACCGACAGCAACCGCGCCGCGCTGGAGGCGGTGGAGGCCTGGCCCGGCTGGAGCGGCGGGATGCTGGCGGTGATCGGCCCGGAAGGCGCGGGCAAGTCACATCTGGCGGCGCTGCATGCCGCGCGCTCCGGCGCGTCGGTCTTTCCGGCGGCGGCCGATCACCTGATCGTCGAGGATGCCGACCGGCTGGTGGGCGGGGCTGAGGACGAGGCTTTGTTCCACGCCTTCAACCGCGCCGTATCCGGCGGCGGGTCGATCCTCTTCACCGCGCGCCTGCCTCTGGCCGGATGGCGGGTCGGACTGCCCGACCTGCGCACCCGCCTCAACACGGTGGTGGCGGTGGACCTGACCCCGCCCGACGACGCCTTGCTGGCGGCGGTGCTGATGAAGCTGTTCTCCGACCGCCAGATCGACCCCGGCCGGGCGGCCGAGGTGACGACCTGGCTGGTGCCCCGCATGGATCGCTCGCTCGCTTCGGCCCGGCGCACGGTCGAGGCGCTGGACGCCCGGTCTCTGGCGGAAAAGCGCCGGATCGATACCCGTTTGGCGGCTGAATTGCTTCAATCCAGCCTCGATCTTTAGAATTGTTCATCGAACCGTCATGCCCGGCTGATGGAATGTCGGTTCCCCGCGGCGCATTCTCGCCGGGTGGTAATTATTCGAGGCCGCCGTGAGTGAAGACCTGATCGAGGACAAGAAGGCCCCCCGCAAGTCGGCCAAGCCGGCCCCCGCGGCCGCGCCCGCGCCGGCGGCGATCGATCTCACCGCGCCCGGCCGCTTCATCAATCGCGAGCTGTCCTGGCTGCAGTTCAACACCCGCGTGCTGGAGGAGGCGCAGAACCGCCGTCACCCGCTGCTGGAGCGCCTGCGCTTCCTGTCGATCTCGGCCGGCAACCTCGACGAGTTCTACATGGTCCGCGTCGCCGGCCTGCACGCCATGGTCGTTCAGGGCGTCAGCGAGGTCAGCGACGACGGCCTCACCCCGGCGCAGCAGCTGGCCGAGGTGAACGAGGACGCGACCGAGCTGATGGCCCGGCAGCAGCGCGTGTGGCTGGAGCTGCGCGCCGAGCTGGCCGAGAATGACATCGAGGTCTGCGAGGCGGCGTCGCTGGCGGGCGAAGACCGCATGTGGCTGGAATGGAAATTCCTGGAATCGATCTTCCCGGTCCTCACGCCCCTGGCCATCGATCCGGCGCATCCGTTTCCGTTCATTCCGAATTTCGGCATCGCGCTGGCGCTGCAATTGCGCCGCCGCAAGGACGGGCTTCTGCGCAAGGCGCTGCTGCCGTTGCCGGCGATGGCCGAGCGCTTCATCCGCCTGCCCGACGTCAAGCCCAAGCGCGGCGCGCGCCCGCGTATCCGCTTCGTGATGATCGAGGACGCCGCGCTGCTGTTCAGCGAAAAGCTGTTCCCGGGCTTCGAGGTGGTCGCCAGCGGCACCTTCCGCATCATCCGCGACAGCGACATGGAGATCGAGGAAGAGGCCGAAGATCTGGTGCGCCAGTTCGAGAGCGCGCTGAAGCGCCGCCGCCGCGGCAGCGTCATCCGCCTCAAATGCTCCAGCACCATGCCGCAGGATCTGCGCGACTTCATCGCCAGCGAAATGGACATGGAGCCGCGCGCCGTCATGGTGATCGACGGCATCGTCGGGCTTGTCGATACGAAGCAGCTGATCGCCGACGAGCGCCCCGATCTCAAGTTCACGCCCTACAATGCGCGCTTCCCGGAGCGCATCCGCGACTTCGGCGGCGACTGCTTCGCGGCCATCCGCTCGAAGGACATCGTCGTCCACCATCCGTTCGAGAGCTTCGACGTGGTGGTTCAGTTCCTGCGCCAGGCCGCGAACGACCCCGATGTCGTGGCGATCAAGCAGACGCTCTATCGCACCAGCCACGACAGCCCGATCGTCAAGGCGCTGATCGAGGCGGCCGAGCAGGGCAAGTCCGTCACTGCCGTGGTCGAGCTGAAGGCCCGCTTCGACGAGGCCGCCAACATCAAATGGGCGCGCGATCTGGAGCGTGCCGGCGTGCAGGTGGTCTATGGCTTCATCGAACTGAAGACCCACGCGAAGCTGTCGCTGGTGGCGCGGCGCGAGGGCGGATCGTTGCGCACCTATATCCATATCGGCACCGGCAACTATCACCCGCAGACCGCGCGCGTTTACACCGACCTGTCGCTCTTCTCGTGCGACCCGGCGCTGGGCCGCGACGCGGGCCAGATCTTCAACTTCATCACCGGCTACGCCGAACCCGGCGCGCTGGAGAAGCTGGCGGTCGCGCCGCTGACCCTGAAGAAGAAAGTCCTGGAACACATCGAAGCCGAAATCGCCCACGCCAAAGCGGGCAGGCCGGCGGCGATCTGGATGAAGATGAATTCGCTGGTCGAACCGACCGTCATCGACGCGCTTTATCGCGCCAGCCAGAACGGCGTGAAGGTCGCGCTGGTGGTGCGCGGCATCTGCTGTCTGCGTCCCGGCGTGCCCGGCCTGTCGGAGAACATCACCGTC
>JAPUEF010000231.1 GCA_027492655.1 Alphaproteobacteria bacterium
GATCGAGCGCCGCCGTCGGGTCGGCTGCGGTGCCGTCCTGCACCGCCATGCGCAGATCCTCGACCGCGCGCTGGATGCGCAGCGCGATGTCGTTGAAGAGGCCGGTGCGTTCAGGGGCGGTCATGGCCAGGATTGCGCAAACAGGCTTTGAAGACGAAGACGGCGGCGCACCCACTTGGGGTCGGGCGCGCCGCCGTCATTAGGCGAAGGGAGGACTCGCCTCAGTCGGGCCACGCGACTGAGCCGCGCGACCATGAAACTTTTATGGTGATCGCCGCGCCGGAATGAGAGTAGGTAACAGCGTGTAACGGGTGACGCGCGGCGCGCTTGACGGGACTGGAAAGCGCGTCATTCTGGCCTTAAGCTGTTGGAAGTTAAGCGGTTCCCCTGCAACGGGAACCGATCAATCGGCGGTTGGGGACGGCGATTGACGGTGGACGATCATGTGTCGCCTGAGGAGGCCGGGGACGCGCTTGCGCGCGTTCTGTCGAGCCCTGAATTCGCCGCCGCGACACGGCTCGCGGCGTTCCTGAAGTATGTCGTAACGGAAAGCCTGCAGGGCCGCGCGGCCGGTCTGAAGGGCTATACGATCGCCATCGACGTGTTCGAGCGTCCGGCCGATTTCGACCAGAGCAACGATCCCATCGTCCGTGTCGAAGCGAGCCGCCTGCGCCGGGCGCTGGCGCAGTATTATCAGGGGTCGGGCGCAGCCGATCCGGTGGTGATCGAGCTGCCGCGCGGCGGCTATGTGCCGGCCTTCCGCAGGAAGACGGGGGTTGCGGCGCCACCCGACGCCGAAACGGAGGACGTCGCGCCCGAAGCGCCGCCTGCGCCGCCAGCGCTGCCAGCGCTGCCGCAGGAGATTTATCGCGGGCAGGGGCGGTTCCGCCTTCTCATCGTTCTGACGCTGGCGGTGGTGCTCGCGGCGCTCGCCTATCTGGTCTGGGTGGCCGCCACCTTGCCCGAGAGGACGAGCGCGCCGGAGACGCCGTCCGTCGCGGCGGCGCCCAGCGCGCCGGAGGGGCGGTTCCAGCCAGTGGTCGCGGTGACGCCGCTGGTCAATCTCAGCGCCGATGGGGCCGACGATCTGATCGCCCGGGGGCTGACGGAGGCGTTCGTCGTCGAGCTGGCGCGGTTTCAGGAGTTCGTCGTCTATGAGGCGCCGGAAGGCGCGGCCTTGCCCAAGGTCGGCTATGTCGTTTCCGGCACGCTGCAGCATGCCGGCAAGAATATCCGCGTCACCGTTCAACTGGGCGAACTGCCGGGCAAGCGGGCGGTGTGGACGCAGACCTATGACCGCATCTTCAATCCCGGCGATCTGCTGGCGGTGCAGGAGGAGATCGCGGCCAGCGCCGCGACGGCGATCGGGCAGCCTTACGGCGTCATCTACGAGCGCGAGGCCCGCGATCTCGACCAACATCCGCCGGGGATGGAGAGCTATACCTGCGTTCTGCGTGTCTATGATTACTGGCGGCGGCTCGATCCGGCAGGGCATGCGGCGGCGCGGGCTTGTCTTGAAAAAGCCGTCGCGGCCGATCCGGGCTATGCCGATGTCTGGCAGGCGCTGACGTTCATTTATCTCGACGAATACCGTTACGGCTACAATCCGCGGCCGCTGACGAATTATCGTCCGCTCGACAAGGCGCTGGAGACGGCGCAGCGCGCCGTGGCGCTGGCTGCCACGGATGCGCGTTCCTATGAAGCGCTTTACGCGGCGTACTTCTATCGCGGCGATATCGAGGCCTTCCGCCGCGCCGCCGCCGACGCCCGGCGGCTCAATCCGAACAGTCCCGAACTGATGGCGGATGTCGGCAACAAGCTGGTCGTCATCGGCGCGTATGACGAAGGCATCGCGCTGATCCGCAAGGCGATCGCGCTCAATCCCGCGCATCCGGGCTGGTACGATTTCGGTCTGGTGCTGGAGGCCTATCGCCGGGGGGCCTATGACGAGGCGCTGGCCGCCGCCGAGCGGGTGAACATGCCGGGGCATTACCGTAGTTGGGTGATGCTGGCGATGATCTACGGCCAGACCGGCGACAAGGCGAAAGCGGCCGCCGCCCTTGAGGCGCTGAACCGGCTGCAGCCCGATTTCGGATTGAACGCCCGCAGCGACATGAAAAAATGGGGCTATCGCGACGACCTGGTCGCGCTCTGCATCGACGGTCTGCGCAAGGCCGGGCTTGAGATTTCCGATCCCTGACCGGCCCCCGACTCGACGGCGACTCGACGGCCCGCGCCGCTGTGCTATGCGTCGGCGGCACATCATAAAGGGCGGAGCGGCACATGGGCAGGCTTGAAGGAAAAAGCGCGATCGTCACCGGCGCGGCCAGCGGGATCGGCCGGGCGAGTTCGATCCTGTTCGCCGCCGAGGGCGCGACGCTGGTGATCGCCGACAAGGCGGACGCGGTGCATGAAACGGCCGAGATCATCGCCAGGGCGGGCGGCACGGCCGTCGCGCTGACCGGCGACGCGGGCGATGAAGCCTTCGTCGCCAGCCTGGTGGCGCGCGCCATCGCCGATAGCGGCAAGCTGGACGTCTTCTACGCCAATGCGGGCATTGTCGGCCCCTATGTGCCGATCACCGAAATCGATCCGGCGGGCGTCGCCGAATTGCTGCGCGTCAACCTGATCGGGCCGATGCTGGCGGTGAAGCACGCCGCGAAGGCGATGATCCCGGCGGGCAAGGGCTCGATCATCTGCACCGCTTCGGTCGCCGGCATCCGGTCGGGCGCGGGGCCTGCGCCCTACAGCGCCTCGAAGGCCGGCGTGATGAACCTGGCGGCGACGGCGGCGAACGAGCTTTACGGCACCGGCGTCAGGGTGAACGCGATCTGCCCCGGCCTCATCGAAACCGGCATGACCAAGCCGATCTTCGACCAGAGCCGGGCGCGCGGCACCGAAGGCAAGATCGGCCAGCTCAATCCGCTGAACCGTTACGGCGTGCCCAGCGAGATCGCGCATGTGGCGCTGTTCCTGGCGTCGGACGATTCCAGCTACATGAACGGGCAGGCCGTGGCGGTGGATGGCGGCCTGTCATCGTCGCATCCCGTGGTGCGGGCGAAGCGCTGAGGCATGACGCGGCGGGCCGCCTTCGTCGTCGCGATTGCGGGCGGCTCGGCCTCGGGCAAAACGTGCTTCGCGCGCGACCTGGCCGAGGCGCTGGCTCCGCTGGACGCGGCGATCGTCGAGGAGGACGCCTATTATCACCCGGCCACCGTGCGAGGGCCGGGCGACGTCACGACCTATAATTTCGACCGGCCCGAGACCAAGGATTTCGCGCTGTTGACCGCTCATCTTTTGGCGGGGCGGGCGGGCGAGGCGTTCCATCGCCCGACCTATGATTTCCCGACGCATGACCGGACCGACGCGGTGACGGCGATTCCGCCCGCCGACGTGCTGATCGTCGAAGGTCTGCACAATCTGACGGTCGCAGAGATCCGCACGCTCGCAGACCTCACGGTGTTCGTGGAGGCAAGCACGGCGCTGCGCCGCGACCGGCGGGTGGCGCGCGATGTGGCCGAACGCGGCCGATTGAAGCGCGATACCGAACGCCAGTTCGACGCGGTGGTCGAACCGATGCACCAGCTTCATGTCGAGCCGCAGAAGCACGTCGCGACGCGCGTGGTGGCGAACGAGGGCGACCGCGATGCGCTGCGGGCTGCGGCGCGCGCGGCGGCGGCGGAGATCAGGCGGGCGCTGCGCGGCTGAGGCGGAACTGAAGGGCCAATTCAGGGGTTTCATCCGGCAAGGCGGCCCGACCGGCCGCGATGAAACCGGAGCGCCGACATGGACACCCTGCTTCTCATCATCATCGTGCTGCTGCTTCTGGGCGGCGGCGGCTGGGGCTATTCGCGCTGGCGCGGCTAAGCCTCAGGCCGCGATCTCCTCTGTATCGACTGTGGCCTGCGCCGCGTTGTTGTAGCGCGGGCCGGCGACGGTGGCGGGGTTCACCAGCGCGTCGATCTTCGCCATCAGCGCCGCGTCGAGCGCGATGGCGACCGCCACCGCGTTCTCTTCCATATGCTTCACATTCGTCGTGCCCGGAATGGGAACGATGTGATCGGCCTTGTTAAGCAGCCAGGCGAGGCAAAGCTGGGCCGGCGTGCATTCCGCCTCGGCCGCCAGCGCTTTCCAGCCGTCCAGCAGCTTCAGGTTCGCCGCGAAGTTCGCGCCGATGAAGCGGGGCATGGTGCGGCGGAGGTCGTGTTCGGCCAGCGTGGCGATGTCGTGCACACCGTCGGCCAGGAAGCCGCGCGCGACGGGCGAGAAGGCGACGAAGGTGGTGCCGAGATCGGCGCAGGCCTGAAGCACCGCGACCTCCGGGTTGCGGGTCCAGGGCGAGTATTCGGTCTGCAGCGCGGTGATGGGGTGTTCGGCATGGGCGCGGCGCAGGGTTTCGGCGCCGACTTCCGACAGGCCGATGGCGCGGATTTTCCCTTCACGCTTGGCATCGGCCAGCGCGCCGACGCTTTCCTCGATGGGCACGCGGCGGTCCCAGCGGTGGATGTAATAGAGATCGATCACATCGGTTTTCAGGCGGCGGAGGATCTCCTCCAGCGTGCTTTTAAGCGACTCGGGCCGGCCGACGATCTCGCGCTTGCGAGCGTGAAGTCCTTGCGATGGGGCGACAGCACTTCGCCCACCAGCTCCTCGTTATGGCCGAGGCCGTAGAGCGCCGCCGTATCAAAGAAGGTCGTGCCGATCTCCAGCGCCCGCAGCAGCAACGCCCGCGCCTGCTCGCGCGGCGGCGGTGGCCCGTAGGCATGGCTGAGCGACATGCAGCCAAGGCCAATGGCGGAAACCTCGAAGTCGCCGAGGCGACGGGTGGGCATGGGCATGGGGCCTCAGGACTTGCGAATGGCGTCGCCGTACCGTGCGGGTACCGCGCGAGGGGCGTCAACCGGGCGCATTTCGTCCGACCGCGCGTGGTGGTGGAGATATCGCGTCATTGTACGCAAATGAGCACATTACCGGCATGCGCACGACCTCCTATAGCGATCTCCGCAAGAACCTCGCCGCAGCGCTCGACGCCGTGACGGCTGATCACGAGCCCATCGTCATTACGCGCGAGCGGGGTAAGCCGGCGGCGGTGCTGATGAGTCTTGAGGATTTCGCCTCCTATGAGGAGACGCGCTATCTGCTGCGCAGCCCGGCCAATGCCGAGAGGTTGATGGCGAGCGTGGCCGAGCTTGAGGACGGCAAGGGCAAGGCCCGGGCGCTGGACGAGTGAGACTGATCTTCTCCGAGCAGGCCTGGGAGGATTGCCTCCACTGGCAGGCCCATGACGCCAAGCTGCTGGAGCGGATCAGCGGCCTCATCAAGGAGGCCACCCGCATGCCATTTCAAGGGACGGGCAAGCCGGAGCCGCTGCGCGGGCCGCTTGCAGGCTGGTGGTCGCGGCGGATCAATCATGAGCATCGGCTGGTTTACAGGCCGAGCGAGGACGGCTTGCTGATTGCGCAGTGCAGGTATCGCTATTGAGGCTGCAGTCGCTTCACAAATCCGGAAAATCCGGATAACGTGGATTTATGAGCAAGACGGTCACATCCGCCGAATTTCAGAAGGCGTTCGGGCGTTACCGGGAAATCGCGCTGGCCGAGCCGGTGTCGATCACCAATCACGGGCGGGAAAGCCTCGTTCTGCTGTCGGCGGCGGAGTATCAGCGGCTGAAGTCTCAGGACCGGCAGGCGTTCTATGCCTGGGAATTGCCGGACGAGGTTATCCAGGCGCTGGAGGCGGCGGAGCCTTCGCCCGAGTCGGCCGCATTCAATCACGAACTGGACGATTGAGGTTTGTCTCCGCGCGCGGGCCATGTGGTCAGATACAGCTATGTCTGGCGCGACGAGGGCCGGCGCGGCGAGACGGCGGGCCGGAAAGACCGGCCCTGCGTCATCGTGCTCGCGACGGAGGAGGTAGACGGCAAGATCGTCGTGACGGTGGTTCCTGTGACTCACAGCCGCCCGTCCGATCCCACAATCGCGTTGGAAATCCCGCGCCGCGTGAAGGCGCGGCTGGGCCTCGACGACGCGCCGTCATGGATCATAGCGGAAGAGGCGAACCGCTTCGTCTGGCCCGGCCCCGATGTGCGTCACGTGCCGGGCGGCGGGTTTGTCTATGGCGAACTTCCAGCGGCGTTGTTTCAGGCTTTGCGCGAACGCGTGCTTGCGCTCGCGCGGGAAGGTCGGATGCGGGCGCTTCGGCGGACGGAGTGAGGCAGGCGGGGCGGTGGATCAATCAGAAGCACCAGCTGGTGTATCGGCCGAGCGATGCGGGCTTGCTGATCGCGCAGTGCCGGGATCATTACTAGACCCACAACCGATCTCGTTTTAGCTTGCTATCCATAGGCGACGTGTCCGAGAGCTTCTCAATCATGAGCGAAGACGCTAGGAACTCTCTGTTTGCATGGTTGTTCGTCGGGCTGCTGCCCCTGGTCGTGCTGGGATGCGAGGCGCTGGGGCGCTGGCTTGACCTGAGCGATTCGACCGCGCGGATGCCCGCCATCGCCTACATCGTCTGTGCGTTCGCCGTCGCCCAGCGCCGCCTGAGGCGTCAGGCCGTTAAACCGGCGCCATCCGCGCCCTAGGCTGATCTCTTGCGCTTTTGCAGGCCTTCCTGTATCTCCGCGCGCTCTTGAATGGGGTGGCCCGGCGGAAGGACATGCCGTGGCGGCCCTCAATGCACGGAAGAATATGCGGTTTTCCGCCTCTTTTCCTCCGCGCTCTCAAACACTGAGAGGTGCGAAATGTCCAAACTGAAGACGAAGTCGGGCGCCAAAAAGCGCTTCAAATTCACGGCTTCAGGCAAGGTGAAGTCCGGCGTCGCCGGTAAGCGTCACCGCCTGTCGAGCCACTCGGGCGACTACATCCGCACGCAGCGCGGCACCAAGGTGATCTCGGAGTCCGAGACCCGCCGCGTCGAGTTGTGGATGCCGTACGACCGCTGATCGCCCCAAGAATTTGAAGGACTAGCTCAATGTCACGCGTCAAACGGGGCGTTACCGCCCACGCCAAGCACAAGAAAATCCTGAAAGCCGCCAAGGGCTTTTACGGCCGCCGCAAGAACACGATCCGCACGGCGAAAGCCGCTGTCGATCGCGCCGGCACCAACGCCTATATCGGCCGCAAGCTGCGCAAGCGGAACTTCCGCGCCCTGTGGATCCAGCGCATCAACGCCGCCGTCCGCGAGCACGGCCTGACCTATGGCCGATTTATCGACGGCCTCGCGAAGGCTGGCGTCACGGTGGACCGCAAGATCCTGTCCGACCTGGCGATCACCCAACCCGAGGCCTTCAAGGCTCTCGTGGACCAGGCGAACGCCGCGCTTCCCAAGGCGGCCTAAGCATCCTGAAACGCGGTTTTTTACGCGTTTCGGTCTGGTCCTAACGAGGGCGTGGCGGCATAAACCCGCCGCGCCCTGCTTCGTTTTCCAGGACAGACCACAATGACCGACATCACCGCGCTTGAGAGCGATCTGCTTTCGCGCATCGCCGCGTCCGAAGACGATGCGGCTCTGGAAGCCATGCGCGTGCATGCGCTCGGCAAGAAGGGCGTCGTTTCCGAGCTGCTGAAGACGCTGGGCGGGCTCGACCCCGAGGCGCGCAAGACCGCCGGCCCGGCCTTCAACGCGCTGCGCGACCGCGTGACCGCCGCAATCGGTGAAAAAAAGCAGGCGCTGGCCGATGCGACGCTGCAGCGCCGGCTGGAGACCGAGCGGGTGGACGTGACGCTGCCCGCGCCGGCCTTCGCGATCGATCCGGGCGCGGGCCGCATCCACCCGGTCAGCCAGGTGACGGACGAGCTGATCGCGATCTTCGCCGATATGGGCTTTGCGCTGGCCGAGGGGCCGGATGTCGAGCGCGACGACTATAATTTCACGATGCTCAACATCCCCGCCGAACATCCGGCGCGGCAGATGCACGACACGTTCTATCTGT
Source organism: Alphaproteobacteria bacterium (assembly GCA_027492655.1). Taxonomy (GTDB): domain Bacteria; phylum Pseudomonadota; class Alphaproteobacteria; order Micropepsales; family Micropepsaceae; genus JADZAI01. The sequence continues at coordinate 7,934 of JAPUEF010000231.1, forward strand.
CCGAGCGGGCGGACGGTTCGCGCCCGGTGCTGCGCACGCATACCAGCCCCGTGCAGATCCGCACGATGCTGAAGCAGAAGCCGCCGATCCGCATCATCGCGCCGGGCCGCACCTATCGCAGCGACAGCGACCAGACCCACACGCCGATG
>JAPUEF010000232.1 GCA_027492655.1 Alphaproteobacteria bacterium
GACATTGTCGAGGTCGTTGTGCTTGCCGCCGGCGCGGACGCATTTCTGCGACGAGGTGGCGCGCGGGATCGCCCTGCTTTCCGCGCCGGTGAAGACGTTCTTGAACGGCACCATGCCGGCATTGACGAACATCAGCGTCGGGTCGTTGCGCGGCACAAGCGGCGCCGAGGGCACCACTTCATGCCCGTTGTTCTGGAAATGGCCGAGGAAGGCAGCGCGGATATCGGTCAGGCTGGTCATCCGCCCTATCTAATGGGTCGATGCTGCGGCGCAAAGTGGGGAGCGGCCTTTGCCGCCTCCGTAACCCACAAAGAGCGTTCGATGGTATTCGTCCATATTCGTTTGCCGGTTTCGGGGGTGGGCAGAATGGACCGCCCGGCCATAGAGGTTAAGGCGCGGCGAACCGCGCCAACCCGCTTCCGCGCTTTCGATTGCCCGCCGCCAAAAAAGAGAAAATCCCGGGCGTCGCCGCCCGGGACCTCTGAAACACCGCAAGGGGAATGCGGTTTACGCTTCATCCTCGTCAGCTTCCGGCGTGCCTTCCAGGGTCTTGCCGACCTCGTTCGAGCCGGCGCGGATGGCGGCCTCGATGCGCTGGGCCAGATCCGGGTTGTCGCGCAGGAACGATTTGGCGTTCTCACGGCCCTGGCCGATGCGCTGGCCGTCATAAGAGAACCAGGAGCCCGATTTCTCGACGATATTGCCCTTCACGCCGAGGTCGATCAGCTCGCCGATCTTGGAGATGCCTTCGCCGTACATGATGTCGAATTCGACCTGACGGAACGGCGGCGCGACCTTGTTCTTCACCACTTTCACGCGGGTCGTGTTGCCGACGACCTCTTCCCGGTCCTTGATCGCGCCGGTGCGGCGGATGTCGAGACGGACCGAGGCGTAGAACTTCAACGCGTTGCCGCCGGTGGTGGTTTCCGGGCTGCCATACATCACGCCGATCTTCATGCGGATCTGATTGATGAAGATGACGATGGTGTTGGATTTCGAGATCGAGGCGGTCAGCTTGCGCAGCGCCTGGCTCATCAGACGGGCCTGAAGGCCGGGGAGCGAGTCGCCCATTTCGCCGTCGAGTTCGGCCTTCGGGGTCAGCGCCGCGACCGAGTCGACGACGAGGATATCGACCGCGCCGGAACGCACCAGCGTATCGGCGATTTCGAGAGCCTGCTCGCCCGTATCGGGCTGCGAGATGAGAAGATCGTCCAGCTTCACGCCGAGCTTGCGGGCATAGCCGACGTCAAGCGCGTGCTCGGCATCGACGAAAGCGGCGATGCCGCCCTTTTTCTGGGCTTCGGCGACGCAGTGCAGAGCCAGCGTCGTCTTGCCCGAGGATTCGGGGCCGTAGATTTCGATGATGCGGCCCTTGGGCAGACCGCCGATGCCGAGCGCGATGTCGAGGCTGAGCGAGCCGGTGGAGATCGCTTCGATCTCGACGGGCTTGTCGTTCGCCCCCAGCCGCATGATCGAACCCTTGCCGAAGGCGCGGTCGATCTGCGCCAGCGCCGCGTCGAGCGCGCGCTTCTTTTCAGGGTCTTTGCGATCCATTTCGGGCTTCTCGACGACGCGGAGGGAAGAGGTGGCCATTGGCTTTGATCCTTGTGACATGCGGTCAGGGCATGAGCAACGCGAGGACTGTGCCGGGTTTGTTCTAGTTCCGCAAGTGTTCTTTTTTGTTCTCGAGAAGTTTTTACGAGATTGGCGGAAATCCGGGAGCGGCCGGATACGGGCCACTCCCGGTTCTGCGCGTTACGGGAGATGCGCGCCGGTCGCTGCGGCGATCGCTGTTCTGGCTTCGGCGATCGCTGATTCCGTGGTTTTCGTACCCGAAACCACCTCGTCCGCGAGCCCCATGAGGGTCGGGCCGGTGACGGAACCGTTCTCGGGCTCCTCGGTGACGTTCACCCCGTTGCCAGCGGCGATGGCGGCGTCCCAGAAGCCGCGAACCGCGGCCCAGTAATCCCTGGTCTTCGCCCAATAGGCATCGCCTTTGGCGATCGGGAAGTCGGTGTCGCGGCGATAGGTGTTGGTGACGGTTTCATGGACCACGGTGGTCAGCTTGCCCTCGCGGACACCCATCTTGGCGTTGTCCTGTTCGTGCACCCAGCCCTTGGGGGTGAGCGCGTGACGGTTCACGCCGCGATAGCGGTCGTAAGGCGGGTTACGGACCGCGTCGCGGCGGGCGAGCGGTCGCCAGCTTTCGCCGCTGGTCCAGCGCACGTCGCCGCCGTCATAGCGCCAGCGCCCTACCCCACCGTAACGCGGCGAATCGTCGGTCTGATAGACAGTCTGCGACCATGCGCCCGCACGGTCGGCTTCATTCACCGGCGTCAGCACCCATTTGCCCGGGCCGGCATAGGTGAGGACGGTCCTGGGCTGCCAGGCCCAGTCCTGACGCCAGTGCTTGATGATGAAGGTCTGGCCATTGTCCATCTCCATCACGAGGATGTGCTGGAGCGCGATATATTCGCCGGTATCGGCGATGACGCGGACGATCTCGAAGCCGCCTGAATCCTTGGGCTTCAGAAGCTCGTAACCCGGCACGAAGGCGGCCGTCTCCTTGAAGTCGAACATCACCCGGTAATCGCCCGCCATCGCGAGGATCGCTTTCCGGTCGGTCTGGAAGTCGCCGTACTGCGCGGTCGAAACCGCAGCCGGCGCGGCGGGCGCGGCGGCGCCCGTCTTCTGCTGCATCGCGCAGCCGCCCAGCGCCATGCTTAGCGCTGCGGCGAAGATGATCGGTCTCATCGAGGTGTCCTCAAGCTGTTTTTCTGAACGTTCTTAGAAATCGACCGTCAGCGAGACGGCGTAGTTGCGGCCGGGCTGCGTAAAGAGATCGCGCACCGCCGACGTCGCGGTCAGCCCCTGCACGTCGCTCCACCACCAATATGTCTCGTCGGTAAGGTTGAAGACGCCGCCGCGCAGCTTCACGCCCTCGGTGACTTCCACGACTTGCGACGAACATGGACGGCCGCGAGCTGAGCGCCGAAACGTCCGTCGGAATGCGCCCAGTTCAGCGCCGCGGAGATCTTGAACGGATCGATGGTCGAGAGCGGCACCGGCGTCGCGCCGGTGGTGTCGTCGCCATCGGCGTAGGAGAAGCTGGCGATGGCGCTGAAGCCCGCTCCGAGATCGCCCGCCACCTTGCCTTCGATGCCGGAGATTTCGACGCTGCCGACATTGACGTACTGATAGACCGCCGGATCGAGCGTCGTGCCGGCGCCGCTGACGACCTGCTGGCTGATGAAGTCCTCATACTCGCCGTAGAAGCCGGCGATGCTGAGGCTGAAGCCTTTGGTCACGTAACGCACGCCGCCTTCGATCGAGCGGCTGGTCTCGGGCTTCAGATCCGGGTTGGGGATCGAGGTGTAGCCGAACGCGAGGTTCGAGAAATAATTGTTCACCTGGCTTGGCGCCGGCGCCTTGAAGCCGGTGGCGAGGTTGGCGAACAGGCTGACATCGCCGCCGACCTTCCACACGATGCCGAGCTTGGGCGACCAATGGCTGTCGCTGGAGCCGGCGACGACCGGATCGGGATAGAGCGGATCGCCCTGACGCGGATCGAGATCGTACCAGTCGAAGCGCAGCGCCGGGAACAGCGTCAGCGCACCGTCGAGCAGCTTGATCTCATCCTGAACGTAAACGCCCAGCAGCGTGTAGTCGGTGGTCGGGAAGGGCCGGGTCGGAAAGAAGTCGGGCGGCGTCGGCGCGGGCGTGCCGTTGCGGATCGAGCCCTGATGGGTCCTGGAATAGTCGAAGCCATAGACGAGGCGGTGCGTGAGCGAACCCGTATCGAACTCGCTCTGCAGGACGGTGCCGAAGCCCCAGACGCGGTTGTCGAACGTGTTGTCGCGCGTGCGATCGACGGCGGTATTGCGGTTTTCGAAAGTGAACTGACGCGTCGTCGCGTCCTGATAGTAGATGTTGGTGTTGGCGCTGCGGATGAAACCCGTGCCGTCATAGCGATGGTCGAGCGTGAAGCGGTCGCGCTCGGTGGTGTCGTCGGCCAGGAGCTGAAGCACCGCCGTGCCCGCAAGCGGGTTCGGCGGCGTCGGCGGCACGGCGCGCGCCGTGATCACGTCCCAGCTGGTCTTGCTGTCGAGATGATCGTAGGTCAGGCGCAGGCGGTGTTCCGGGTTCGGCTCCCACACCAGCTTGGCGAGCACCGAATTGGAATAGCCGTCTTCCGGGTTCGGCACGGTGCGCGTGTTGTTCGACGCATCGTTGGTGCCCATGTTCTCGGTCTCATGCCAGTCGCGGCGGTTATAGGCGACCATCGCGGACCAGGCCTCTGCGCGGCCGGCGATCACGCCGCCAGTCGACCAGCCTTCATTGGCGCTGGCGTAACCGGCATGAGCCTGGACGCGCCAATCCTTGTCGCCCTTCAGGAAATCGACCGGATCTTTCGTCGCGAAGCTGACCGAACCGGCGAGGCCATCGCTGCCATAGAGCGCCGAGGCCGGGCCGCGCACGAGTTCGACCGTCTTCAGCAGTTCAAGATCGACGAAGTCGCCGCGTCCGACGACCTGCGGGCCGAAGCCGTAGCCGTCGGGGATGCGGACGCCATCGACCTGTATGAGAACGCGGGTGCCTTCGAGACCGCGAATATTGAAGCCGGCATTGCCGTCGCGGCCGGTCGAGCCGAGCGCCGCGCCGAAGCGCGAGGGCTGCGCGCGCACCGAAACGCCCGGCTCGAAACGCACCAGATCCTTGATGTCCTTCACGAGCCGATCCGCGATCTCGTCGTCATCGATCACGCTGACCGTCGCGGGGACGTCATTGACGTTCTTGGCGGTGCGGGTGGCGGTGACGGTGACGGTTTCGTTGCTCGCGATTTCGCTCTCTTCCTGCGCGAAAGCCGGAGTGAGGGCGAGGACGAGCCCCGTGGAGGCGAGCAGCGCGCGGCGGAGAAGCGGGAGACGGATCATGGCGGACCTATATGCGTTTGCGAGTCTTTCTCATTGAGAGCTCCCTATTCCCATGATGACGGCGGCGTCAATGATTTTTGCAAATGACTCTTAGAAACATTATCGATAGAGCGACAAGATCACACCAGGAGAGCCCGATGCGCCGTTTTCCGCTGTTTCTCGCTACCGCCGGACTGCTGGTCGCCAGCGCCGCAGCCCATTCGCCCTATCTGCTGCCGAATGCTTTTAACGTTGGCGAGCGCGACCATGTGACGGTCGAGGCCTCTTTCACCGAGGCGTTCTTCGCCCCGGAGGTGGCGATGAAATCGGACGACTATCATGTGGTCGGACCCGACGGCGTGAAGACCGCGCTGACCCCGACCTATTTCAAGGACGTGGCGATTCTGGAGGTACCGCTGACTGCCGAGGGCGCCTATCGCATCTCGACCGGCGCGCGTGTCGGCCGCACCGCCAAGGCCTATGAGAAAGATGGAAACTGGGAGTTTCTGGAGCCAGGCGAGGCCGCGCCGGAAGGCGCCGCCGCCGTGGATATGATCAGCCTGACCAGCGCCGATACCATCGTGATCAAGGGCAAATCGGGCGGCGCGGCCCCTGCGCCGCGCGGCGCGGGGCTGGAGCTGCTGCCGGTGACGGATGCATCGGCGGCGGCGGGATCGCCCGTGACGTTCCGGCTGACCTTCGAGGGCAAGCCGGTCGGGAACCAGCCGGTCCTGCTCCACCGTTCGGGCGAAAGCTATAGCGGCGCAGCCCCCACCGAGGCGAAGACCGGCGATGACGGCGCGGTGACGTTCACGCCGGACGCGGCTGGCGTCTATCTGGTGATGACCCGGCACCGCGTCGGGCCAGAGGCCGAGGGCGGACCGCATCGTTCGTTCACGGCGGCGCTGACCTTTGAGGTCGTCCCGTAAGGACGGGTTGACGAATATGACCGGATCGTCTAATTATGACTTTATAGTCATTCTTAGACGATCCGGTCATGGAAGCTTCCGCCGCCAATCGCCACGAACGCCGCCGCACCCGCAACCGGGATGCGATCCTCGTCGCCGCCGAGGCGCTGTTCGGCGAACGCGGGATCGAGGCGGTGTCGATCGACGAGATCGCGCTCGCTGCCGATCTCGCCAAGGGCACCGTCTATAATCACTTCGCCGACAAGGATGCGCTGGCCGCCGAGATCGCGGCGCAGGCGCGCGCCGATGGCGAGACGCGGGTCAACGAAGTGAATGACGGGATCGCCGATCCCGTCCGCCGCACCATTCGCGGCGTCCTGGTCTTCGCGCATTTCGCCTGGGAGCGGCCCGAACGCGCCCGCGCCATGATGCGCCTGACGCCCGGCGCGGCCGACCCGCTGGCTCCGGTGAATGCCGGCGTGCGCGCCGATGTCGAACTGGGTCTGTCCAACGACGCCTTTCGTGGCGAGGCGACGAGCGCGACCCTGCTCGTGATCGGCACCGCCTATACGCTGATGACCTATCTCGCGGGCGCCGGACTGTCGCGCGAGGCCGCGATGAAGGTGGGCCGCGATGTCACCGCCCGCATCCTCAGCGGCCTCGGCGTGCCCGAGGCGCTGGCGCTTTCAACGGCTGCCGCAGAAGCGGCCGACATCTTCAAGGGAGAGTGAGATGAGCATCATCCGCATCGCGGACATCGCCTATGTGCGCTTCAGCGCGCCCGATCTGGAGGCGATGGAGGTTTTCCTGAACGAGTTCGGCCTGACGCGCGCCAGCGCCGATGGTGAGACGCTGTATATGCGCGGCAACGGCACCGCGCCCTTCCTGCATGTGACGCATAAGGGTGAAGCCGGCTTCAAAGGCCTCGGCGTCCGCGCAGACAGCATCGCCGATCTGGAGAAGCTGGCGGCGGCCGAAGGCGTCAGCGTCGGGGCGAGCGATGCGCCGGGCGGCGGGAAGATCGTGACCCTGACCGATCCCGACGGGTTCCGCGTCGACGTGATCGCGGGCGACACGCCGGTGGCGGCTATCGCCCTGCCCGTCCGCGAGGCGACCAATGACGGCCGCGCAACGCCGCGCACCAACGAGGTGAAGCGCGTGAAGGCAGGCCCCGCGCATGTGAAGCGTCTTGGGCATTGCGTGCTGAACGTCACGGACTTCCGCACCTCCGAGCGCTGGTACAAGGACCGTTTCGGGTTCATCACCTCAGACGAAATCACCATCGACGGCCTGCCCGACAGTATCGGCGCCTTCATGCGCTGCGATCGCGGCGACGAGCCGACCGATCACCACACGCTGTTTCTGGTGGGCGCCGGCGCGCCGAAATTCAATCACGCCGCCTTCGAGGTCGCGGATTTCGACGACCTGATGGCCGGGCATCAGCACCTGAAAGACAAGAACCGTGCCCATGAATGGGGCATCGGCCGTCATATCCTGGGCAGCCAGATCTTCGATTACTGGCGCGACCCGTGGGGCCATGCCGTGGAGCACTGGACCGACGGCGACCGCGTCAACGCGGCGTTCGGATCGAACAAGGTCGGCCTCGATGAGCTGATCGGCACGCAGTGGGGGCCTGGCGCCCCGCCGACCATGGGCTGATTTCACAAGACAACAACAACGCCGCGCGGCGGCGAGGGAGCGATGAGATGAAGCTGGCGACATTCGATGCGGGCAACGGCCCGCGTATCGGCGTAGTGGTGGATGGCGGGATCGTGGATCTGGCCGTGGTGAACCCGCGTCTTCCGACCACCATGCTGGCGCTGATCGCGGCGTGGGACGAGGTGAAGAGCGATGTGGCCGAGGCGGCGAAAGCTGCATCCCATCATGCGCTGGACGCCGTGACGTTGCTCGCGCCGGTGCCGCGACCCGGCAAGGCGATGGCCATCGGCCTGAACTATGCCGACCACATCGCGGAGAGCGGGCAGGAGACGCCCAAGCATCAGATCTGGTTCGCGAAGGTGCCGACCTGCATCAACGGCCCCTATGCCGACATCGAAATTCCCAAGACCAGCGGCTTCGTCGACTACGAGGCCGAGATGGTGGCGATCATCGGCAAAGGCGGGCGCAACATCTCCAGGGACGATGCCCCGGCCGCCGT
>JAPUEF010000233.1:0-229 GCA_027492655.1 Alphaproteobacteria bacterium
CGAGTATATCTCGACGCCCAGCTCGCGGAAAGCGACATAGTTGTCGGCCAGGTCTTCAAGTTCCGTCGGGCAGACGAAGGTGAAGTCGGCCGGATAGAAGAACACGACCGCCCATTTGCCCTTCAGGTCGGCGTCGGTGACGGTCAGGAACTTGCCTTCCTTGAAGGCCTGCGCGGTGAACGGTTTGATCTGCGAATTGATGAGAGACATTCGAATCCTCGAACCAGAG
>JAPUEF010000233.1:239-7972 GCA_027492655.1 Alphaproteobacteria bacterium
CTGTTGCGCCGCAGCGAACCCGATTTGTCCGCGATTTTTGATCGATTTAATCAATCAGTGAATTTACCGCTGACGCCGGCGTCATCGATGACGCCGGCGGCAAATTACCCCTTCCCGGCTCGCCCATCCTCGGCTCTAGTCGGCGCACAAAATTCGCGGGGGAAACGCATGTCGTTCAAGGAATACGCACAATATGACGGGCTCGGACTGGCCGACCTGATCGCCAGGAAGAAGATCTCCGCCGCCGAGGCGCTCGAAGCCGCCATCGCGCTCGCCGAAAAGCACAACCCGTCGCTCAACGCGATCATCCTGCCGCTTCACGATCAGGCCCGCGCGCGCGCCAGAACGAAGCTGAAAGGCCCCTTCGCGGGCGTTCCGTTCCTGATGAAGGATATTATGGGGGCGATGGCCGGCGTCCCCTCGCGAAACGGCTCCGCCTTCATCCCGGCGCTGCCCGCGATGCGCGATTCGACGCTCACGACTCGTTTCCACAAGGCGGGCTTCGTCACCTTCGGCAAAACCAACGTGCCGGAATACGGCCTGCTGCCGATCACCGAGCCCACCCTCTACGGCCCGGCCCGCAACCCGTGGAATACCGACCACACGCCCGGCGGCTCGTCGGGCGGCGCGGGCGCGGCCGTCGCCGCGGGTATCGTTCCGATCGCCCATGCCAATGACGGCGGCGGCTCCATCCGCATTCCGGCCTCGTCCTGCGGCCTCGTGGGCCTCAAGCCCACCCGCGCCCGCAATCCGCTCGGCCCCGACCTCGGCGACGTGATGAGCGGTCTCATCGCCGAGGGCGTCGTCACGCGCTCGGTTCGCGACACCGCCGCCGTCCTCGACGCCACCCATGGCGCGGAACCCGGCGATCCCTATCCCGCGCCGCCCGTCCGCTACGCCTTCAGCGACGAAATCCGCCGCAAGCCCAAGAAGCTCCGCATCGGCTACGCCACCAAGAATCTCAGCGGCCGCAAGCTGCATCCCGACTGCATCACCGCCGTCCGCCAGGCCGCCCAGCTTTGCGAAGATCTCGGCCACACGGTCGAGGAATCCTCGCCGCTCATCGACGATGCGGTTCTCTCCGGGGCCTTCATGGCGATCTGGGCCAGCGGCCTCGCCCAGACCATCGATACCGTCACCCAGATCACCGGCGCCAAGCCCAGTCTCAAGACCGTGCAGGGCCTCACCATGGCCCTCTACGAGGTCGGCCGGAAAATCACCGCCTCTCAATATCTCAACGCCGTCTCGATGCTTCAGGGCGCGGCGCGCAGCGTCGCCGCCTGGCACCAGACCTACGATGTCTGGCTGACCCCGACGCTCGGCGCGCCGCCGCTCAAGATCGGCGCGATCGATACGGCGGCCCGCGATCCGCAGACCGCCTTCGCCCCGATCATCGACTACGTGCCCTTCACGGCGATCCAGAACGCCACCGGCCAGCCCGCCATCAATCTGCCGCTGCACTGGACCAAGGCCGGCCTGCCGGTCGGCGTCCAGTTCGTCGGCCGCTATGGCGACGAGGCGACCTTGCTGCGCATCGCGGCGCAGCTCGAAAAAGCCCAACCCTGGAAAGACAAGCGCCCGCCGATCTACGGCTGAGGGAGGCCCCATGCGGTACGAGGAATACGCAAGGCTCGACGGCGTCGCCATGGCGGCGCTCGTCCGCAAGGGCGATGTGACGCCCGCCGAGCTTCTCGATTGCGCCATCGCGCGCGCCGACGCCGTGAACGAGCGGCTGAACGCGATCGTTTACAAGGGCTACGATCACGCCCGCCAGGCGGCCGGCAAGCTCGACCGTAACGCGCCGTTCGCGGGCGTGCCGTTCCTCATCAAGGATCTCTATTGCGACATCGCCGGCTGGCCGATGTCGAACGGCTCGCGCTTCTTCCGCGATTACGTCTCCCGCGAGGACAGCGAATATGTCCGGCGATGCCGCAAGGCCGGCCTCAACATCATCGGCAAGACCAACACCCCCGAATACGGCATCACCGGCACCACCGAGGGCGCCTATCTCGGCCCCTGCCGCAGCCCGTTCGGCGAGAACCGCATCGCCGGCGGCTCCTCCGGCGGCTCCGCTTCGGCGGTCGCCGCAGGCATCGCGCCGATGGCTCACGCCACCGACGGCCTCGGCTCCATCCGAATCCCGGCCGCCTGCAACGGTCTCGTCGGCCTCAAGGTGACGCGCGGCCGCAACCCGATGGACTGGAACTCTCCGGCCAACGAGATGTCGGTCGGCCACGTCGTTTCCGTCAGCGTCCGCGACAGCGCCGCCATGCTCGACGCCACCGCCGGCCCTGTCGCGCACGCACCCTTCGCCTACCCTGACGCGCCCGGCTCGTTCCTCGCCGAGGCGCTCGCCCGCCCGAAAAAACTCACCATCGCCTTCTCGTCCGAAAATCCCTCGGGCACGCCGCTGCATCCCGATGTCGCCGCCGGCTTCGCGGCCACCGTCGCCAAGCTCGAAGACCTCGGACACAAGCTCGTCGAACGCCCGATCCGGACCGACTGGCGCGCGCTTTACCGGGCGCAGGGCGCTCATTCCGCCGGTCATTTCGGGGCCGGCATCATCCAGTCGATCCTCGAAGTCGGGCGCGACCCCGAACCCGGCGACTTCGAGCCGCTGACCATGACCTACTGGGAAGGCGCGAAGCGCTTCGGCGCCGACAAGGCGGCTTTCGGCACGCTCACCATGCGCGCCATATGCCGCGACATCCTCGCCCAGTTCGACGAATTCGACGTCTTCCTCTCGCCCACCCTCATCACGCCACCGCCGGAAATCGGCCACATCGACACGGTGAACCTCAACAGCAAAGAACTAAACCACCGCCAGGCCCGCATCTTCGGCTACACGCCGCCCTGGAACATGACCGGCCAGCCCTCGATCTCACTGCCGCTCGCCTGGAGCACCGACGGTATGCCGCTCGGCATGATGTTCACCGGCCGCTATGCCGACGAAGCGACCCTGCTGAACCTCGCGGTCCAGCTGGAAGAAGCCCTGCCCTGGGCGCACAGGAGGCCCGCTCACTGATGTCGGAACACCGCGCCATCGTTTCATGGACCCGCACCAGCGCCGACTTCACCTATGACAACTACAACCGCGACCATGTCTGGCGCGTGCCGGGCGGGGCCGACATCCCCGCTTCGGCTGCACCCGACTATCGCGGCACGGCGGAACGCATCGACCCGGAACAGGCGCTCGTCGCGGCGCTCTCGTCCTGCCACATGCTCACCTTCCTCGCGATCTGCGCCCGCAAACGCATCGTCATCGACTCCTACGAGGACGATGCCTCGGGCGTGATGACCCCGAATGCGAAGGGCAAGCTCTTCGTCAGCCACTGTACGCTCCGTCCACGGATCGTCTGGGGCGGACCCGCGCCCTCTGCGGCCGAGATCGAGGCATTGCATCACCGCAGCCACGAGGAATGCTTCATCGCCAATTCGGTGCTGACGGAAATCGCGGTCGAGCCGCAGACTTAGGGCATCACCGGCGTCTCGGGAATCCCTGGCTTGTCCTTCACCCAGGCGATGCGGAAATCCTCGCCGCTCTCCACGATACGCACCGTGAAGTCTGCGATCCCGTCCACGATCTGCCATTCCCCGCAGACTTCGGGCGTCCCTGCCGAAAGCCTGCGCACCCGCAGCTCGGCGCGGTTCTCCTCGTCCATCACCCTAATGTTGAAGTCTGGAAAGGCGTCCACGATCCGCACCTTGCCCATAAGGCGATGGCCCTGGAATTCGCAAGGACGCTGATCGTTCACTACGCCGCCGGGCGCCTGCGCGCTGGCGGCGGTGACGAGACAAAATGCAAGAATGACGGCACGCATCCCACTAGCCTACGGCCGGCCCGGTTAAGAAGCCGGAAAGCCTCTCAAGGCTGGCCCGGAAAGCTGTCGACCATCTGGATTTTGAAGTCCGGGAACGAGGTCACGTACTGGATCGTGAAATCGGGAAAACTCTCCACGATCTGCCACTCCCCGCATTCGTCGGGGAAGCTCTCCACGAACTTCACCTTCAGGTCGGGAAAGCTGGTCACCGCCTGCACTTTGAAGTCCGCCCCGCTACCGACGATCTGGACCTTTCCCTTCAGGGATTTGCCGTGAAAGGCGCATCCCTGCACCTTTTCATCCGCGCTGACGGAACCGATTAGGGCGGCAGCGGCGGCAAGCGCCCAGAAAACACGCATCGCAATATCCTCCCTCATGCGCGCCGCAGGGTTTTCAGCGGCGCGCCACTTCCCTATGTTCCGCGCCGATCATGGCCGAATTCAAGCCCATTCATGTCATCGGCGGCGGACTCGCCGGCTCGGAAGCTGCCTGGCAGGCGGCCGAGGCCGGGGCGCGGGTCATCCTGCACGAGATGCGCCCCGTCCGCGGCACCGACGCGCACCAGACCGAAACCCTGGCCGAGCTCGTCTGCTCCAATTCCTTCCGTTCCGACGATTGGGAGAACAACGCCGTCGGCCTGCTCCATGCCGAGATGCGGCGCTGCGGCTCGGTCATCATGACCGCTGCCGACGCCCATCAGGTGCCGGCGGGCGGTGCGCTCGCGGTCGATCGCCACGGCTTTTCCGACGCCGTGCAGGCGAAGATCGTCGCCCACCCGAATATCGAAATCCGCCGCGAGGAGATCGCGGGCCTGCCTCCCGACGACTGGGACAGCGTCATCATCGCCACAGGCCCCCTCACCTCGCCGGCGCTGGCCGAGGCCATCCGCACGCTCAGCGGCGAGGACTCGCTCTCCTTTTTCGACGCCATCGCACCCATCGTCCATCGCGAGTCCATCGATTTCGACACCGCTTGGTTCCAGTCGCGCTACGACAAGTCCGGCCCCGGTGGCGACGGCGCCGACTATGTGAACTGCCCGCTGAACGAGGCCGAATACAACGCTTTCATCGACGCGCTCCTAGCCGGCGAAAAGACCGACTTCAAGGAATGGGAAAAATCGACGCCCTATTTCGAGGGCTGTCTCCCCATCGAGGTTATGGCAGAACGCGGCCGCGAAACCCTGCGCTTCGGCCCCATGAAGCCGGTGGGCCTGCGCGATCCGCGCACCGGCACGCGCCCGCATGCGGTGGTCCAGCTGCGTCAAGACAACGCCCTCGGCACGCTGTTCAATATCGTCGGCTTCCAGACCAAGCTGAAGCATGGCCCCCAGACCGAAGCCTTCCGCATGATCCCCGGCCTGCAGAACGCGCAATTCGCGCGCCTCGGCGGCATCCACCGCAATACCTTCATCAACAGCCCGCGTTTGCTGAACCGCGATCTCAGCATGAAGGCGATGCCGCGCCTACGCTTCGCCGGTCAGGTCACGGGCGTCGAAGGCTATGTCGAAAGCGCAGCGATGGGCCTGCTCGCCGGCCGGCTCGCCGCGGCCCAGCGCCGTGGCCAGCCGATCGAACCGCCGCCAGGGGAAACCGCGATGGGCGCGCTGGTGAACCACATCACCGGCGGCGGCGACGCGAAAACCTTCCAGCCGATGAACGTGAATTTCGGGCTCTTCCCCGATCTCGAAATCGGCAAGCTCCCCAAGGGGCAGGATCGCGGCAAGGCGCGCAAGCAAGCGATGGCCCGGCGCGCCATCGCGGCTCTCGACGTCTGGCTCGGCGCAAAAGCCGAAGCCGCCGAATAATCCCCTGTGCAGCGGGGCGGACAAACACGCCCCGCGCCTCAAAACCTGTTCATCACCGCCATCCGCAGCACCCGACCATACAAGCGAAACTGCGTCACCGGATGGGGCGCGTCGATGAACGTCGCCGGCAGATAAGCCGGCAACTCCGCCTTGCGCAGCCGCCGCGCCGCGCGCCACAGCCGCCGCGCTTCCGCCAGCATCGTCTTGTCGCCGCCTTCCAGAGCCGCGCCGACCGCCGCTGCGACCGCATTCGGGCCGGCCGCTTTGCCCAGCACGGCCGCCGCCAGGCCGACTGCCTCTGCCTCGCCCCGCCCCGCTTCACGCGCCTCGGTCAACCTGGCCAGCCCGTCCGTCGTCACCAGCCCGGCACCCGCCGCGTGGCTCAATTCGTCCAGCACCGGATGCCCGCGCGACGGCTCGGTCAGGCGCGCCACCGCGTCGCGCCACCATTGAAATCGCATCGCCTGGATCATCGGCTCGCGCGCCGCCTGCGGCACGTTCTTCAGTTCGGCGTCGAAAGCGTAGAGCGCCAACAACGCCCGGCGCTTCGGCTCGGGCGCGAAAAGAGACGCCACGAAGCGCGCCGGTTCGCGGCGCTTCACCTCAGCCATCACATGAGCAGCGGCGTCTTCTGCCTTCATCAAACAAACCGGGCCGCCCGTTGCCGGGCGGCCCGTTCCTCCCTCAGCCGGTCACGAGCTTAGAAACCCGTATTGCCGAAATTGGTGCCACCGCCGGTCATCGCCAGCAGCATCGGGATCGAGAGCATCACATTGGTGCGCGAGAACAGCATGGCAGTGCGTGCCGCCTTGTCCTTCGCCGGCTGCTCCAGGGTCGGATAGGCGTTGTTGATGTTCAGCGCCTTCTTCTGGTTCGGCCAGATGATGAACCAGACATTGAACCACATAACGATGCCCAGCCACATGCCGACGCCGATGAAGAAATACGGCAGCACAAGCCCGTCTTTGGTGAAGCCCAGCATCAGCGCTTCGTGGACATAGCCGCGCAGCGTCGCGACGATCAGCCCCGTCACGATAGTCGACATCGCGCCCCAGCGGAACCACCACAGCGCTTCCGGCGCGATGAACTTCGACACCGCCGGTTTCTGCTCCGCCGGGATCTTCGGCATCTGAATCATCTGCACGAAGTTGAAGTAGTAGAGATGGCCGATCCACATGACGCCCGATGCGACATGCAGCCAGACGAAGACATACGCCCATGTCGTCGTGCCGCCGAAGCTGAGGCCGAGATCGCCGTCGGCCAGAACGAAAACGGCGGCCAGCAGGATCAGCGCCAGCATGAAGCCAGCGCCGAGCGTGCGATAGAGATTGGTCAGAATGATTGCCATGTCCGCTCCCCCAAGCGGTTATGTGAAGCTCAGATCGGCAGAACCTTGGGTTTCCGCCAACGATACCACGATACAATCATAATGCGGGTGAGCAACACGGCCGTAAACATCGAGACCACGATGCCGATGCCCAGCGTAACCGCGAAGCCGCGGATCGGACCCGACCCCAGATAAAACATGATCGCGCAGGCCAGAAGCTGGGTCATGTTGGCGTCGAAGATGGCGTTGGACGAGCCGCTGAAGCCGCCGGCCAGCGAACTCGCCGCCGCCTTGCCCAGCGCCTTCTCCTCACGCATGCGCTCATAGAACAGCACGTTGGCGTCCACCGTCATGCCGATCGACAAGATCAGGCCCGCTATGCCTGGCAGGGTCAGCGTCGCGCCGATCAGCGTCATAATCGCCAGCGTGATGATCAGGTTCAGCAGAAGCCCCACCACCGCGTAGGAGCCGAAGAGGCCGTAGCACAGCACCAGAAGAACGATCACGATGACCACACCTGCCACGGCGGCGGTCGTGCCGTTCTCGATGGAGTCCTTGCCCAACTCGGCGTCCACGGTGCGCTCTTCCACCACCTTCAGCGGGGCGGGCAGCGCGCCGGCGCGCAGCAACACCGCCAGATCGTTCGCCGACTGGAACGTGAAATTGCCGGTGATCTGGCCCGACCCGGTCAGGATCGGCTCCTGGATACGCGGCGCGCTGATGACGACCTTGTCCAGCACGATGGCGAACAGACGGCCGACGCCCACCTTGGTCGCGTCGC
>JAPUEF010000234.1 GCA_027492655.1 Alphaproteobacteria bacterium
GAAGATCCGCGGCAACGCCAGCTTGTATGCCGGGATGTTCGCGGCCTGGAAGATGGGCGCCCCGACGGCCGGCGGCGAGTTCGGCTTCAAGGCGCAGGGCGATGCCGCGCTCACCATCGTGAAGAAGCCCATCGAAGGGCCGTTCGGGACGGCGCTGGACTCGCTGGATCTCTCGGTTTCCGGCGGATACGGCGTCTCGGGCTCGATCCTGCTGACGCCGCAGGGTTTGAGCGTCGATACGATGCACGGGCCGTTTTTCGGCCTGTCGATCAGCGGCACGCTTTCGCACGATCCCAAAAAATAGGGCGGGCGGCCAAAGGCGATGCCCCCAGTTGGTGCGGGGTTTATCGTCACATTTTTGAACTATTGATAATCATTCGCATTGTCATTTCCTCAAGCCGCGCTTAGAAGTGCGCCGCATTCGCATTTGCAATAGCGCGGGCGGGCATGCCCACGCGCGAATACTGGGGGCTAAAATGAGCAAGTTGAAGGGCGTGCGCTCGCACGCCAGGTCGCGCGTCTCGGCCATCGCGGTGGCGGGCATCGCCGGTCTCGCCGTGTCGTCCGGCGCTTTCGCGCAGGACGTCGCGGCCGCCGACGAGAGCGCCAGGGACAAGGCAGTCGCCGCCGGCGAGAGCAACGAGACCGTCAACGTCAAGGGCAAGCGCAAAGACCTTGAATCGCCGAAATATACGGCGCCGATCCTCGATACGCCGCAGACCATCACCGTCATCGACGCCGGCACCATCCGCGGCCAGAATCTTCTGACCCTGCGCGAAATCCTTTCGACCGCCCCGGGCATCACCTTCGGCGCGGGCGAGGGCGGCGGCGGCTACGGCGACTCGATCAACCTGCGCGGCTACGCCGCCAACTCCGACATCACCGTCGATGGCGTGCGCGACAGCGCCCAGTACACCCGCACCGATCCGTTCAATCTCGAACAGCTCGAACTCGTGAACGGCGCGAATTCGGTCTATGGCGGTTCGGGGTCGCTCGGCGGTTCGATCAACATCGTCACCAAGACGCCGCACGGCGCGAACCGTTCGATCGTCACCGGCGCCATCGGCACGGACGACTATTATCGTGGCACGCTCGACGCCGACTATATGATCGCCGACGGCATCGCGTTGCGTCTCAATGTTATGGGCCACCGCAACGATGTGCCCGGCCGCGATGTCGAGAAGTTCAGCCGCTACGGCTTCGCGCCGTCCGTGGTGTTCGGCCTCAACTCGGCCACCCAGCTGACATTGTCGTATGTCCATCAGGAAGACGACAACATTCCGCAGTACGGCGTGCCGTATTTCGCGCGCGTCGGCGGTCGGCTGCCCGGCGTTTCGAGCAGCAACTATTATGGCTACTCGAACGTCGACAAGCAGGAGATCCAGGTCGATCAGTTCACGGCCACCGTCAATCACGAGTTCAACGACTGGCTGAGCGTCCGCAACCTGACGCGCTATCAGGAAGTGACGCAGCTTTCGATCGTCGATCCGCCGCAGGGTACGTTCTGCCTCGCCAACGGCACCAACCCGGCGACCGGCGCGAACTGCGCTTCGCCCAACACCTACATCCCCAGCGGCCCGCGCGGGAACACGCGCGATACCAGGAACACGCTGCTCTATAACCAGACCGACTTCGCCATGGAGTTCATGACGGGCAGCGTCCAGCATAATGCCGTCGTCGGCTTCTCGTTCTCCAGCGAGGACTATCATCTGGAAACCGGCCCGAGCCTGCGCAACGCCAATGGCACGCTGCCGAACGGCGCGGGGCTTCCCGCCGGCTACACCTTCCCGACGATGAACCTGTCGGACCCGAACCATGTCTGGAGCGGGCCGGTGAACTTCATCGTCACGGGCGTCAGCGACGGTTCGCTGGACAGCCGCGCCTTCTATGCCTTCGATACGATGACGATCACGCCGCAGTTCGAGCTGAATGTCGGTCTGCGCTATGAGACCATCGAGGGCGAGTTCACGGCGGCGGCGCTGCCTTCGACGGCTCCGGCCAATACCACGCCCGGTGCGGGCGCGGCGCCCTGGCCGAACGGCAAGCCGACCCTGGTTCAGGGCCCTGTCTTCTACAGCGACAACACGATTTTCTCGTATCGCTTCGGCGCCGTTTACAAGCCGGTCGAGAATGCCAGCATCTACTTCGCTTACGGCAACACCGAAACGCCGTCCCAGGCGACGGTGAACGGCGGCTGCACGGCGGCGACCTGTAATGTCGATCCCGAGGAAGGCGAGATTTTCGAGCTGGGCGTGAAGTGGAACGTGCTGGACGATCGCCTGCTTTTGTCGGCGTCGATCTTCCAGAACGACCGCACCCACTACAAGGTCGCGTCGAACGATCCGACCGAACCTGAGCAGCAGCTCGACGGTTCGGCCCGGGTCCGCGGCCTGACGCTGAGCGCGACGGGCAACATCACCGACAAGCTCACGGTCTTCGCGAACTACACTTATCTCGATACCGAGGTGCTGCAGGGGGCCTCGCAGTACTGCATCGCCAATCCGCTTGCGACGAACTGCCCGGCCGCGCTCGCCATGACCGGCAACCCGCTGACCAACACGCCGGAGCATTCGGGCAGCTTCTGGCTGACCTATGCCTTCGATTACGGGATCACCGTGGGCTATGGCGTCAGCTATCAGGGCTCGTTCTATCTGAACAACGCCGCGCCGCCGCTGTTCAAGTCGGACGACTATTGGGTGCACAGCGCCATGATCTCGTATCAGGCGACGGAGTCGGCCCTCATCCAGCTCAACGTCAAGAACCTGACGGACGAGGATTACTTCATCCGCATCCGCAACAATGGCTGGGCGACGCCGGGCGATGGCGTGTCCGCCACGCTGAGCGCCTCGTACACGTTCTGACGATGTGAAGCTTGCCTGAAGCGGCCCCGCCTGTCATGGCGGGGCCGTTGTCTTTTGACGACGAGGACGAACCATGCTGCTCGAAATACCCGGCGTTCTCAGCAAGGCCGAAGTCGCCGAGTGTCGCCGCGCGCTCGATGCGGCGGAGTGGGTGGACGGCAACGTCACATCGGGCTTCCAGGCGGCGCTGGCCAAGCGCAACGAGCAATTGCCCCATGCCGGCGAGGTGGCGAAACTCTGGGGCGCGCGTATCGTCGCGGCGCTGGAGAAGAACCCGCTGTTCATGTCGGCGTCGCTGCCGCAAACCATTCTGCCGCCGCTGTTCAATCGCTATGGCGCGGGCCACGGCTTCGACAATCACGTCGATAATTCGATCCGCATGAACCCGGCTACGGGCCGCCGTATCCGCACCGATCTGTCGGCGACGCTGTTTCTCGCGGAGCCCGACGAGTATGACGGCGGCGAGCTGACGGTCGAGGACACCTATGGCGACCATGTGGTGAAGCTGGGCGCGGGGGACATGATCCTCTATCCCTCGACCAGCCTGCATAATGTGACGCCGGTGACGCGCGGCCGCCGCGTTGCGTCGTTCTTCTGGATTCAAAGCCTGATCCGCAGCGATGCCCAGCGTGTGCTGCTGTTCGACATGGATGTGGCGATCCAGAACCTAGGCGCGCGGGTAGGGGCGGGCGATGCCGCTCTGGTCCAACTGACCGGCACCTACCACAATCTGCTGCGGCTCTGGGCCGAGACCTGAGACGCTATTCCGCCGGTTGCGCGTCGTGGCGCGTGGCGATCTGCGCCCGGCGCTTCGCCTTGGACCTTCGCCGCCCCAGATATAGCAGCCACCCGGTGATGAAGAACACCGGCATCAGCACGCTGGCGACCATGAACAGCGCGACGCCGGGAACCCCGAAATATGACCCGCGATGCAGCGCGAAGACGCTGCCGTAGATCTGCTCGCCCGTCGTCTTGTCGGCGTAGCGTTCAAGGCTGACGACCGCGCCGCTGTTCGCGTCCAGCTTCAGCTGGTCGCTTGCGCGCTCGTGCGGCGCATCGAGGGGCAGGATGCGCACGGCGATGGGATCGTCGGCCTTGCGGGGCAGGGTGAAGCTGGCGGTTTCGTAAACTCCGCCCGTGGTCTGGAGAAAGCTGCTCCAGGCCGCGTCGAGAGACACGGGCGGCGGCGCGGCGGCCTCGCCCTGCGGCGGGCGTCCGCCGCCGCCCTGACCCTGGATCACCGCGGGCTTGCCGGTCAGCAGCAGCGACTCGCCGTTGCGATACCATTCGAACGACCACCACAGGCCGGTGAACGCCATCACCAGATAGAACACCAGCACCCAGGTGCCGAACACAGCGTGCAGCGACCACCACAGCGCCCGGCCGCGCGCCCGGAAATTGGGCTTCAGCCACACTTTCAGTCGTGTCCACAGCAACGGCCAGCGCAGATAGAGGCCGGACGCGGCGAGATAGATGAGGATCAGCGTCGAAACTCCGACGATGATTTTGCCGAAGCCCTGATTGCCGCCGGGCATCACCAGATTGCGGTGAAGCTGTTCGCTGAACTGGAAGAAGCCGCGGCCCGCCGGTTCGCCCAGCGGCGCGCCGGTATAGGGATCGAGCAGCATCTGCCGGCCGCGCCCCTGCCCGCCGGGCGGGGCGAGCCCCACCGAGGCTGGATGGCCCGGCGCGGCGACCGTGACGGCATTGACGAGGGCGGCGGGGTCGGCGGCTTTGACGGTGTCGATCAGTTGCTGCGGCGTCAGCGGCGTCCGGCCCGGCTGGATCTCAACGCTGAGGACGCCGGGATTCATCCATTCCAGGATCTCGTCCTCGAAGCTCAGGAATGCGCCGGTCAGGCCGACCAGCGCGAGGACGAACCCGGCCGTGATGCCGAAAATCCAGTGCAGCTGGAAAAGAACGGTCCTGAGCATCGATCCCCGCCACGCCCCCGCGAATAGGTATCAGTCTCATGCCCGTAATCATGCGGCAGGCCAATGTAAATCCGCGCCGGGGTTAGGGATTTGCTGCAGAATCCCGTCGGTAATGCGAATGAATTGCATTGTCATAGCGAGGCGATTTGCGTAAGAGCGGGTACCCCACCATCCGACGCCGAGTTCGCCGTGCTTTCGCCCTGCGCCACCGCCCGATCCGACGCATGACCGCTGCAGGCGTCGCCCCCGCCCCGAGGCCGCAGGCCAGGCCCAAAGGCAACCGGAAGCTGTTCTGGCTGACCCAGTTCCGTCAGTGGCACTGGATCAGCGGCGCGGTCTGCCTGGTCGGCATTCTGCTGTTCGCGATCACCGGCATCACGCTGAACCACGCCGCCGACATCGAGGCGAAGCCGGTGGTCACGACGCGCGAGGCGACGCTGAGCGACCCGCTGATCGCGGCCCTGGCGACGAATGAAAATCCGTCTGCGCCGCTTCCCGATGCGGTCGCCGACTGGATACGCAATGAAATCGGGGTCGCCGTCGCCGGCCGCGACGCCGAATGGTCGGCCGACGAAATCTATGTCGGTCTGCCGCGCCCGGGCGGCGACGCCTTTCTGACGATCGGCCGGGCCGATGGCGCGGTGTTCTACGAGCGCACCGATCGCGGCTGGGTCTCGTATCTGAACGATCTGCACAAGGGCCGGAACACCGGGACGGCGTGGAGCTGGTTTCTCGACATCTTCGCGCTGGCCTGCGTCGTGTTCTCGATGACGGGTCTGGCGCTTCTCTATCTCTACGCGCGGGGCCGCAAATCGACCTGGCCTCTGGTCGGGGCCGGCCTCGCGATCCCCATGCTTCTCGCCATCGTCTTCATCCACTGAAAGGACAACGCCAGCTCATGCGCATCGCCATTCCCGCTCTCGGCCTCATCGCCGCGACACCCGCGGCGGCGGCGAACCTGACCGTCACCGTCGATATCCCGAAGCTGGATGTCGCCGAGTATCACAAGCCCTATGTCGCGATCTGGGTGGAGAAGCCGGACGGTGCGGTCGCCGCCAATCTGGCGGTCTGGTACGACACCCGGCTGAAAGAGAAGGAAGGCGAGAAATGGCTGAAGGACATCCGCCAGTGGTGGCGGCGCGTCGGCCGTGAACTGACCTTTCCTGTCGATGGCGTCAGCGGCCCGACCCGCGCGCCGGGCGTCCAGACCCTCGACTATGCCGCCGGCGCGGCGCCGCTCGGCGATCTCGCGCCCGGCGTCTACACGCTGGTCGTCGAGGCGGCGCGCGAAGTCGGCGGCCGCGAACTGGTGAAGATCGATTTCACCTGGCCCGCCGCCGCGAAGGCCGAAGCCAAAGGCGCGTCCGAGCTTGGCGCCGTCACCCTCGAAGTCAAATAAGGAGCCACGCCATGTCTCTTCGTTCTCGTCTGGCCCTGGTCGCCGTCACCGTCCTCGCCGCCACGCCGCTGACCGCCGAAGCGCACCGCCAGTGGATCACCCCCTCCGCCACGGTGCTGTCGGGCGACGACCCTTGGGTGACGTTCGACGCCGCCATTTCGAACGACCTCTTCTATCCCGACCATTTCCCGATGCAGCTCGAAAACGTCGTCGTCACCTTGCCTGACGGTTCGGTGGGCGCGATCGAGAACGGCGCGACCGGCAAGTATCGCAGCGTCTTCGACCTGCATCTGACCCAACCCGGCACCTACCGCATCGCCAGCGTCAATGACGGCGCGTTCGCCAGCTACCAGCAGAACGGCGAACAGAAGCGCTGGCGCGGCAAGAAGGACGAGATCGGCACAGCCATTCCCGCCGACGCCACGGACGTGAAGCTGACCGAGGCGCAGGGCCGCGTCGAAGTGTTCGTCACCCGTGGCGCGCCGACCGAAACCGCGCTGGCCGCGACGGGCAAGGGGCTTGAGCTGGTGCCCGTGACGCATCCCAACGATCTGTTCGCGGGCGAGGCGGCGACCTTCAAGCTGCTGCTCGACGGCCAGCCGGCCAAGGGAGTCGAGGTCGCCTACGTCCCCGGCGCGGCGCGCTATCGCAACGAGTCCAGCGAAGCCAAGACCACCACCGGCGAAGACGGCGCATTCACGATCACCTGGCCCTCCGCCGGCCTGTTCTGGATCGAGGCCGCAGTCGAAGGCCTGCCGTCCGCCGCCATCGAGAACGCCCAGCGCCGCGCCATGTATGTCGCGGTGTTCGAGGTTCTGAACCCGTAAGGCTGCCGCCTTGACGCGCATTCTGATCCCGGCGGTCGAAAGGCCGCCGGTCGCCGTTTACGGAACGCGCCATCGCTTCGGCGGCGCAACCATGGGGACGAGCTGGTCGGTGGAGGCCTATCTGCCGGCGTCGCTTTCGCCGGAAGGGGCGGAGCGTGCGATCGACGCTGAAATCGCGCGCGTCATCGCCGAAATGAGCACATGGGAAACGGACAGTTTCATCAGCCGTTTCAACCGCGCGGGCGCGAATGTCTGGCTGGATGCGCCGCCGGATTTTGTCCGTGTGCTGACGGAAGGCCTGCGTGTCGCGGCGTTGAGCGACGGCGCATTCGACCCCGCCTGCGGCGCGGCGGTGGAGGCCTGGGGCTTCGGCCCGTCCGGCATCGTCTCCGCGCCGCCGCGCGTCGAAGGCGCATCGTGGCGCGACATCCGCATCGAAGGCGCGCGGGTTCTGCAGCCCGGCGTGCAGCTGGACTTCTCCGGCATCGCCAAAGGCTATGCGGTGGATCTGGTCGCGGCGGCTCTGGAGCATATGGGCGTCGTATCGGCGTTGGTCGATATTGGCGGCGAGTTGAAAGGGTGGGGCGTCAAGGAGGACGGATCGCCCTGGTGGGTGGCGCTGGAAACGCCGCCCGATGCCGGCGCGCCGGCCGGCTTCTCGATGCTGGCGCTTCACGGCATCGCCGTCGCGACCTCCGGCGACTGGCGACGGACACGAACGGTCGCCGGCCGCCGCATCGCGCACACCATCGATCCTGCGACCGGGGCGCCGCTGGACGATGGCGCGCCTGCCGCCGTTTCGGTGCTCCACCGAAGCTGCATGACCGCTGACGCGCTGGCGACCGCGCTGATCGTCATGGGGACGGACCG
>JAPUEF010000235.1:0-48164 GCA_027492655.1 Alphaproteobacteria bacterium
CCGATCACCGAGATCGCGAACGCCAGCGCGCCCGACGGCCAGATCAGATTGACGATCGAGGCGATGATCAGGCCGAACAGGCCCATCATCAGGAACGAACCCATCGAGGTGAGATCGCGCTTGGTGGAATAGCCCCACAGCGACATCGCGCCGAACATGCCCGCAGTTATCAGGAACACGCGGAAGATCGAACCCTGCGTATAGACCGCGAAGATCGACGACAGCGAAACGCCCATCACGGCCGCGAAGGCCCAGAACAGGATCTGCGCCGTGCCGGCCGACAGGCGGTTGATGCCGAAGGACAACACCAGCACGAAGGCCAGCGGGGCCAGCATCAGCACCCACATCAGCGGGCCGGTGAACAGGGTTTGACCAAGAGAGGTGAGGCCGATGATGTGGCCCCCGGCTTCGACGAACGAAGCGGTGTAGATTCCATAAGCTGCGGCGGCCGTAACCAGCAGGCCCAGCGCCATGTAATTATAGACCCCGAGCAGATAGCTGCGCAGGCCAAGATCCATCGTCGCGTCGGCGCCCATCGGACGCGCAGGCGTCCCGTAGCCGGGCTGGCGATAGTCAGACATCGTCGTCTCCCAAGTGTTGCCGGCCGGAGAGCCGGTTGCGACATAATATCGCCTTCGATGGTGGCGACTTCAAGGAAAACCGGACAAGGGTGGATTTTGCGCCCCCGCCCGCGTTAAGCACGAAACGCCATGATTTCGCTGTTCACCGCGCTGGAAATTCCCGAACTTCTGCGTTCGCGTCTCGCGACGCTTCAATATGCGGGCGAGGACAACTGGAACCCCAATTGGGTGCCGGAAGAGAATTTCCACATCACGATCGCGTATATCGGCCAGGTCGAGGAGCCGCTGGCGCATGATATCGACACCGAACTGGCGCGCATCCGCATGAACGGTTTCGAGGCGCGCCTGAAGGGCGTCAACGCCTTCGGCGGCGCGAAGCCGCAGATGATGCATGCGGTGGTCGAGCCGTCGGAGGCCCTCAACCGGCTGCACGAAAAGCATGTCTCGGTGCTGCGCCGGCTGGGCGTCGAAACCGAACGGGGCCGCTACGTGCCGCATGTGACGCTGGCCCGCCCGCGCCACGCGCCGCCCGAGCGGGTGCAGCGCTGGATCGCGGAGAACAATCTGTTCGATTCCGGTTCGTTCCCGGTGGATCGCTTCGTGCTGTTCTCCAGCCACAAGGCGGGCGAGAGCCGGCACTACGAACCTGAGCGCGACTATCCGCTGGGGCCGGCGCTGATTTAGCCGCCGCGCTCCTCGCGCTCGGCTTCGTCCTCAAGCGCGTGCATGGTCTCGTCGCTGAGGCCGAAATGATGGCCGATCTCGTGGATCAGCACATGACGGACGACCCAGCCCAGCGTCTCCTCGTGCTCGGCCCAGTAATCGAGGATCGGGCGGCGATAGATGTGCACGGTGTTGGGCAGGCGCGGCAGGGCGAAGGTTTCGTCATGGCCGACCGCGACGCCGGTGAAGAGGCCGAGAATGTCGAACTCGCTTTCAAGGCCCATTTCGCGGACCACGTCGTCGTCGGGGAAATCCTCGACCAGGATCACCACGCCGTTACACAGCGCGCGGAAGGTTTCCGGCAGCGAGGCCAGCGCTTCGTTCGCCATGGCCTCGAATTCGGCGAGGCCGGGGGCGCTCGCCGTTCGCCAATTGAGTTCCGCCGCCGCCGCTGTCACCGTGTCGCTCATGTTCGCCAAGATGGGATGAAAAACGATGCCCGCCAAGTTGACCGCCGCCAAACGCAAAACCGCGCTGAAGAAGCTGAAGGGCTGGAAGCTCCAGGACGGCCGCGACGCGATCGAGAAGACCTATGTTTTCGACAATTTCATCGAGGCGTTCGGGTTCATGTCGTCCGCCGCGCTGGTGGCGCAGCAGATGGATCATCATCCCGAATGGTTCAACGTCTATAACCGCGTGATGGTGGTGCTCTCCACCCATGACGCCAACGGGCTGACGCAGCTCGATCTCGACCTCGCGGAGGCGATGGAGACGCTGGCCAAGGGCCGCGCGCGCAAAGGCTGACGGCGTTGAGCGGCCATCAGGCGATCCGCGCGCATCTCGCCGCGCTGACGGGCGCGACGCTGTCGGTGCAGTGGGGCGACGACCATGTGTGGAAGGTCGGCGGCAAGATGTTC
Organism: Alphaproteobacteria bacterium; assembly: GCA_027492655.1. Taxonomy (GTDB): domain Bacteria; phylum Pseudomonadota; class Alphaproteobacteria; order Micropepsales; family Micropepsaceae; genus JADZAI01. The sequence continues at coordinate 2,162 of JAPUEF010000235.1, forward strand.
GCCCTGCTGCGCGCGCCCGACACCAAGGCGCAGACCATCGCCTTCAAGGCGTCCGACGACAGTTTCGCGATCCTGACGCAGCAGGACGGTATCATCCCAGCGCCCTATCTGCAGCGCGCCAAATGGGTGCAGCTGGATCGCCTGACGCGGATGAAGCCGGCGGAGCTGAAAGCCTATCTCACCCGCGCCCACGCCATCGTCGCCGCCGGGCTCACGAAGAAGGCGCGGGCGGAGCTGGGAATCGGATAGCCGGCTCAGCCCACCGGTGCGCCGACGCCCCACATATGGCCGAAGGGGTCGCGCAACATGCCGAAGCGGTCGCCCCAGAACATGTCTTCGGCCGGCATGGTGATCGTGCCACCGGCCTGCACAGCCCTGGCCAGCGCGGCATCGACATCCGCCGCCTTTTCCAGTCCGACGATCATGTTGAAGGTAGTGCCGCCGAGCGTCGCGGGGCTCTTCATGGCGCCATATTCAGGGAATTCGTCGGCGATCATCAGGGTCTGACCGAACAGCGTGAGCTCGGCGTGGAGCAGTTTCCTGCCGTCCTCGGCGGGCATGCGGCGCACTTCCTGCGCGCCGAACGCCGCCTTGTAGAAGTCGATCGCCGCCGCTGCGCCGTCGATGGTGAGATAAGCCCCGAGCGTGATCGCCATGTGTTCTCCTTTGGCCCGTTGGCCTAGCGTCAGTGTTGAGAACAAATATGGAACAATAACCCACCCGCGTCGAGCGCTATCTTGGCATGGAGGCCCGGAATGCCGTCGAAATTTCCGTGAACGAGCGCGTCAACGTCAGCCTGCGGCGACCATCGGCATCTTCGCGACACACGCCGCGGCCTCAGCCCGCCCAGCGATAGTGGCCGGTCCGGGGAAAGGCGCCGAGCCGATCCTCTTCGCGCGCGCCCGCGCCGATATTGTGGACGATCAGCGGCAGGTCCGATCCGCCGATCCGGTCCGAGATCACCGCGATATGCGGCAGATTGGGCGGCACCGTCATGGTGACGATGTCGCCGGGCAGAAGATCGCCGTCGCCGGGCTGTTCCAGGCCGCGCCGCTCGAAATAGCGCCGCAGATTGGGGACGCGGCGGTGGTCGATATTGCGGTCGGTCGATTTCAGGCCCCAGAGCTTGGGGTAACGGCTGAAATGCGCGCGCATGTCCTCGTGCACCAGCTGCTGCAGATCGGCGGCCAGCGCGTCGCGCAGGGCGCGGATCACCACGTCGCAGCACACCCCTCGCTCGCGCGGGACGTCGCCCATCGGATAGCCGATACTGGCATAGGCCGGGTCGTAAAGCGTCGTGACGCCGATCTGCGCCCGCGCGGCGTTCAGCAGCGCCACGCCGATATCGGCCGTCGGTTCGGCCTTCGGCCGCGCCGCGAAAGGCATGGCGGCAGCGGCGAGAAGCAAGGTGCGGCGCGTGAGCAAATCCGGCCTCCTGATGAGACCGTGAAGCTCACGCGCGAATGCGGCGGCGGATTGGCCGAATTCAGGCCTCTTCGGCGTCCGCTTCGTCTTCGTCCGCGCCTTCGGCGTCGGCGGCTTCGGCGTCGTCCGTTTCGTCGCTCTCGGCTTCGTCGTGTTCTTCGCTGCTTTCCTCGCCGTCATGCGCGGCGTCGGTTTCTTCGGCATCGACGGCGACGATCTCGTCCAGTTCGACGTCTTCGCTCACAGGCATTTCGTGTTCGGTCATGGCTTCAGCTCCGTGCCGGGGTTGGCGCGTAAAGCTGATGCCCGGCTCGCGACGGCGGTTCGTCAGCGGCGCGACGGAAACGCGAAGTGTCGGTGACGGCTCAGCGGCCGAGGGCGGCGCGGACGGTCTCGGCGGCCTCGTCCAGCGCCGCGCGCCGGGTGCGCAGGCGGCCCGCACGGCCGGGATAGCCGCGTCCGCGCCAGAACATGAAGCCCCAGCCGATCGGGCCGGGGTCAAGGACGGCTTAAAGGCCGCGAAATAAACTTGCGCAAAACCGCCTCTTCCCGACAGGGCGGCCAAGGTTTATGTGACGCCTCCCGATATTTACCTGCCATCCGAGAGCCCCATGACCCGCGCCCGCACCCTCTACGACAAGATCTGGGACGAACACCTCGTCTCGGCCGCGCCGGGAGAGCTGCCGGTCATCTATATCGACCGCCATCTGGTGCACGAGGTGACGAGCCCCCAGGCCTTCGAGGGGTTGCGCATGAGCGGCCGCAAGGTGCGCCATCCCGAAAAGGTGCTGGCGGTGCCGGACCATAACGTGCCGACCGACAAGGCGAACCGGGCCGGCGGCATCGAGGGCATTTCCGACCCCGAATCCAAGCTGCAGGTGCAGACCCTTGCCGCCAACGCGGCCGAGTTCGGCATCGAGCATCTGGCGATGGACGACATCCGCCAGGGCATCGTCCATATCGTCGGGCCGGAACAGGGCTTCACCCAGCCCGGCATGACCATCGTGTGCGGCGACAGCCACACCTCCACGCACGGGGCGTTCGGCGCGCTGGCCTTCGGCATCGGCACCTCCGAGGTCGAGCACGTGCTGGCGACCCAGACGCTGCGCCAGCCGCAGTCGAAGAACATGCGCGTGACGGTGGACGGCGATCTCGGCCCCGGCGTCGGTGCGAAGGACATCGCGCTCGCCATCATCGGCAGGATCGGCACGGCGGGCGGTACCGGCTTCGTCATCGAATATGCCGGCTCCGCCATTCGCGGCCTGTCGATGGAAGGCCGCATGACGCTCTGCAACATGTCGATCGAGGGCGGTGCGCGCGCCGGCCTCATCGCGCCGGACGAAAAGACGTTCGATTACATCAAGGGCCGCCCCAAGGCGCCCAAGGGCGGCGCTTGGGACATGGCCGTCGCCTATTGGAAGACGCTGTTCTCGGATGACGACGCGACGTTCGATGTCGAGCTGAGGCTCGATGCAGCCGAAATTCCGCCGCTCGTCACCTGGGGCACCAGCCCGGAAGACGTCGCGCCGGTGACGGGCGTGGTGCCGGACCCGGCGAACGAAACCGATCCGGGCCGCCGCGCGGCCAAGGAGCGGGCGCTGGACTATATGGGCCTGAAAGCCGGGCAGAAGCTCAGCGACGTGAAGGTCGACCGCGTCTTCATCGGCTCGTGCACCAATGGCCGCATCGAGGATCTGCGCGCCGTCGCCGGCATCGCGAAGGGCCGCAAGGTCGCCGGCCATGTCCACGCGATGATCGTGCCGGGCTCGGGTCTGGTGAAGGAACAGGCTGAGCGCGAGGGCCTCGACAAGGTGTTCATCGAAGCGGGTTTCGACTGGCGCGAGCCGGGCTGTTCGATGTGCCTGGCCATGAACGCCGACAAGCTGACCGATGGCGAGCGCTGCGCCTCCACCTCGAACCGCAATTTCGAGGGCCGTCAGGGCCGGGGCGGCCGCACGCATCTGGTGTCGCCCGTCATGGCGGCTGCGGCGGCGATCAAGGGCACGCTCACCGACGTGCGCGAACTCGCCTGACGCTTTTGGGGGAGGCGGTGAGCCTCCCCTGTCCGGATACTATACGCCGACGCTGCGCCCCGACGCGCATAACCTGTTCCGGAAACAGCCGGTGCGGCGGCGACGATCGCCTTCCTCGCTTCCTTCTCCGTCAGAAATTCGCGGCGACCGCCTTGCCGATAGCGATCATGGCGTCGTGGCTGGTGCGCGAGGTCGAGATCGTCACGATCCTCTCGCCTTTCAGGATCATCAGCACGGCGCTCTGCATATCGCCTTCGCCTTCCAGCAGCAGCGTCGCCTTCTCGCCGATCCCTTCCAGTTCCTCCGGCTCCACTTTCATGCCGGCATTGAACGAGCGCAGATACATATCGAAGGTCTTTTCCGGGCCGCCCATCATGGCGATCGTCTCGCCTTCCATCAGCGTCACGATCAGATTGGCGAAATCGTCGCTGGCCCACGAGCAGTTCGACATGCCCGACTGCGCCGGGCCGCCATCCGACACATGCTTCGCCTCGCGGCCCCATGCCGTCGCGACTTCGGGCGTCAGCAGGGCGCAGGCCGGCGATTGCGGACCTGCGGGCGCGGACTCGGCCTGTGGGGTCAGGCTCAGTGCGGCGCTCAACATCAGGCTTGCGAATATCCGGCGCATGGCAAGCGTCTCCTCGTTTCCTGCTGTCCCTTCAGTATGGGGGTGAGGGGACGTCAGGTCATGCCTCTGTCCCTGCGGCAAATTGGCGAAAAGCCGCTCGCAAAGGGCGGCTTTCCGGTGCTAAAGCAACACCGTCATGGAACCGTTCAATACGCTCACCGCCGTCGCGGCCCCGCTGCCTCTGGTCAATGTCGATACCGACATGATCATCCCGAAGCAGTTCCTGAAAACCATCCAGCGCTCCGGTCTTGGGAATGCGCTGTTCGACGAAATGCGGCGCACGCCCGAAGGGACGGAAATTCCCGACTTCGTGCTAAACAAGCCGGCCTACAAGGACGCGAAGATCCTCGTCTCGGGCGCGAATTTCGGCTGCGGCTCGTCGCGTGAGCACGCGCCCTGGGCGCTGCTGGATTACGGCTTCCGGTGCATCATCGCGCCCAGCTTCGCCGACATTTTCTACGGCAATTGCTTCAAGAACGGCATCCTGCCGATCGCCCTGCCGCAGGAAGAGATCGACAAGCTGATGGACGACGCCGAACGCGGCGCCAACGCGATCGTCTCGGTGGATCTTGAGAAGCAGGAAATCCGCGGCCCCGACGGCGGCGTGATCCGTTTCGAGATCGACCCGTTCCGCAAGCAGATCCTGCTGAACGGCTGGGACGATATCGGCCTGACGCTGCGCGACGAAGGCTCGATCGACGCCTACGAGGAAAAGGCGAAGCTCGCCAAGCCCTGGCTCTGATCCGTTCCTGTCATCCAGGGCGCAAGCGGTTCTTAGGCCCAGGCTCTGCGCTTCGCTCCGGCCGGATGACAATTCCTGCTCGATGAAAGACACCCCATGACCACCGCGAAACTCCTTCTTCTCCCCGGCGACGGCATCGGCCCGGAAGTCTCCACGCAGGTCCGCCGCCTCATCGATTGGCTGGCCGCGAACAAGGGCGTGTCGTTCGAGCTGGACGAAGATCTGGTGGGCGGCATCAGCCTTGAGAAGACCGGCGAGCCGATCACCGACAAGGCGATGGAAAAGGCGATGGCCGCCGACGCCGTGCTGTTCGGCGCGGTCGGCGGCCCGCAATGGGACAAGAACGCCTTCGACAAGAAGCCCGAACGCGGGCTGCTGCGCCTGCGCAAGGATATGGAGCTGTTCGCGAATCTCCGCCCGGCGCTCTGCTTCCCGGCGCTGACCGACGCCTCCAGCCTGAAGCCGGAACTGGTGTCGGGCCTCGACATCATGATCGTGCGCGAGCTGACGGGCGGCGTCTATTTCGGCGAGCCGCGCGGCATCGAACAATTGGCGGGCGGGGGCCGCAAGGCGGTCGATACCCAGCTCTACACGACCGAGGAAGTGCGCCGCATCGCCCGCGTGGCGTTCGAGCTGGCGCAGAAGCGCGGCGGCCTCGTCCATTCGGCGGAAAAGTCGAACGTGATGCACACCGGCGTGCTGTGGCGCGAGGAAGTGACTCACATCCACGAGAGCGAATTCAAGGACGTGAAGCTCCAGCACATCCTGGCCGACAATTGCGCGATGCAGCTGGTGCGCAATCCCAAGCAGTTCGACGTCATCGTCACCGATAATCTGTTCGGCGACATCCTCTCCGACGAGGCGGCGATGCTGACCGGCTCGCTGGGCATGCTGCCGTCGGCTTCGCTCGGCGCGAAAGACCTGGTCTCGGGCAAATCGCGCGCGCTCTACGAGCCGATCCACGGCAGCGCGCCCGACATCGCCGGCAAGAACCTCGCGAACCCGATCGCCGCGATCCTCTCCTTCGCGATGTGCCTGCGCTATTCGCTGAACGACGAGGCGAATGCGGCGCTGATCGAAGGCGCGGTTTCGGCGGTTCTCGATCAGGGCCTGCGCACCGGCGACATCATGCAGCCGGGCAAGACGAAGGTCGGCACCACCGACATGGGCGACGCCATCCTGAAGGCGCTGGACGCGAAGGCGCGCTGAGCCCGGCCTTGAATTTCGCCATTCAAGGCTTATTTTCCTTTGAAAGGCAGCTGCGCCCGGCGTGGCTGCCTTTTGCGTTCGGGGCGGCCGGCCGCCGGACATCCCGAACATTGCAAAACGCGCCTTGGGATAAGATGCGGGCGGACATACTGGATATCGGGCAGGTATCGCGCGCCGCCAGCGCCGCCTCCCATCAGGAGCACCCATGAGCTGGACCATCGCCGTCGTCGGAGCCACCGGAACCGTCGGCCAGGAAATTCTCAACGTGCTCGCTGAGCGCGAGATCGAAGATGTCGAGGTCGTGGCGCTCGCCTCGCGTCAGTCGATGGGCGTCGAGGTGTCGTTCGGCGACGCCACGCTGAAATGCCGCGACATCGCGCAGCATGATTTCACGAAGACCGCGATCGCCTTTCTGGCGCTGGACGCCAAGACCGCCAAGGAATGGGCCCCGAAGATCGCGACCGCCGGCGCGGTGGTGATCGACACCTCGTCCGCCTTCCGGCTCGATCCGGCGGTGCCGCTGGTGGTGCCGGAGGTGAACGCCCATACGCTGGAGCGTTTCGCGAAAAAGAACATCGTCGCCGTCGCCAATGGCGCGGTGGCGCAGCGCCTCGCGGCGCTGAAACCGTTGCATGACGAGGCGAAGATCACGCGCGTCGTCGCCACCACGTTCCAGTCGGTCTCCGGCGCGGGCAAGGACGCGATGGACGAACTCTTCGCACAGACCCGCGCCATTTTCGTCGGCGACCAGGTGGAGCGCGCGGCGCTGCCCAAGCAGATCGCCTTCAACGTCATCCCCCAGATCGGCGACATCGACGCTGAGGGCGCGACCTCGGAAGAGACCTCGCAGGCGATGGAGATGCGCAAGGTGCTCGACCCCGATGTGAGGCTGGCGGTCACGGCGGTGCGCACCCCGGTCTTCGTGGGCGACGCGGAGGCCTGCGTCGTGGAGTTCGAGCGACCGATCACCGCGCAGAAGGCGAAGTCGCTGCTGCGCGAGGCCCCCGGTCTCATCCTGATCGACCGCCGCGAGGATGGCGGCTATGTCACGCCGGTCGAGGCGGTCGGCGATTTCGCCACCTATGTCAGCCGCGTGCGCAAGGATTCCAGCGTACCGAACGGCCTGGCGCTGTGGCTGGCTTCCGACAATCTGCGCAAAGGCGCGGCGCTCAACGCCGTCCAGATCGCCGAAACGCTGATGGCGAAGCATCTGAAGAAGCGGATCGCGTGATGGAGATCGCCGCCTTCCGCGCATTGCTGGACCGGCTTCAGCAGGCCGCTAGCGACGGCGACGCAGAGACCTTCGCGGGTTGCTTCACGCCGGGCGGCGTCTATCACGACTATGTCTATGGCGCGTTCGCGGGCCGCGCGAATATCGCCCATATGCTGCAAGACCATTTTCACGCCGCGTGCCGCGACTATGACTGGCGCTTCTTCGATGCGGCGGTGACGGGCGAGACGGGTTATGCCCACTCGCTCTCGCGCTTCGTCTCGACCATGCCGGATTTCGAGGGCCGCGAAGTGGTCATCGACGGCATCAGCCGCTTCCGGCTTCAGGACGGCCTCATCGCGGAATACTGGGAGAGCGTGAACGCCGGCGTCGCGCATCAGCAGCTGGGCGTCGATCCCGCCCGCTCGGCCAAAGTCTTCGCGCGCTGGGGCCGCGAACTGCGCGAACGCGCCGACGTGACCGCCTATGTCGAGGCCGTCCGCGCCCGCTACGCGAAGGGCTGAGCCCTCTCGCCGATCGCCGGATCGGCCAGCGCCTGCTGCTCTGCGGCCAGCGGCATCTCGATGAACCCGCCGATCCCGGCCGCGCGGATCATGTGATCGACCGAGGCGACGGCGGCGCTCAATGCATCTGCAATATCGGCACCCTTCAGCCGCCGGGCGAGGAACAGCGCGGCCAGCAGATCGCCGGTGCCGGAAGGCGGGGCTTCGACCCGCGCCGTCGTGACGAGGAAGGCCGTCTTCGCGGTGATAGCCATCGTGCCGATGCGGCCTGCGGCGACGGGGGTGGAAGTCGCCAGAACCAGCGGCCGCCCCAGACGGCGGGCGGCATCGACGGCGTCGGCGGCGTTTTCGATCCTGCGGCTGGTGAGGCTCGCCAGCTCGAAGCGGTTGGGCGTCACGATGTCCGCCAGCGGCAGAAGCTGGCGCGCCATGGCCTCGGCGATGCCCGGCTTGGCATAGGCTCCGCCTTCGTCGCCGAACACGGGGTCCAGCAAATACAGGGCGTCGGGGTTGCGGCTCTTTACGGCGGCGACGGCGCGGCGCACCGATTCGGCCTGCGCCGGATCGCCCAGATAGCCGGAGGTGACGGCGTCCACACCGTCCAGCAAGCCGCGCTCCTCGAGCCCCGTCAGCAGCTCGTCCAGCCTCGCCGCCGGTATCGCCTCGCCCCGCTTGCCGCCATGGCCCGGCTGGTTCGAGAACAGAACGGTCGGCAGGCTCATCACGTCCACCCCCAGACGCTGGAGGGCGAACCGGGCGGCGGCGTTGCCGACATGGCCGAACACGACTTCGGACTGAATGGAGAGGACGCGGGGGTGAGGGAACCTGGACATGGGCGTCAGGTTTGCATGGCGCGGCCCGCTTTGTGTAGGGTCCGCGATCTCATCATTTCCCGGAAGTCTATGACCGCCGTCACGCCCCGCCGCAGCGCCCTGTATATGCCGGGTTCAAATGCCCGTGCGCTTGAAAAAGCCCGCTCCATTCCCGCCGATGCCCTGATCCTCGACCTTGAGGACGCCGTCGCTCCCGACGCCAAGGACATCGCGCGCAAGCAGGTGACGGAGGCCGTGGCGGCCAGGAGCTTCGGCTATCGCGAGATCGCGATCCGGATCAACGGCCTTGCGACGCCCTGGGGTGCAGACGATCTGAAAGCCGTCGCATCCAGCGGGGCTGCGGCGATGCTGGTGCCAAAGGTCGAAAGCGCCGAGGAAGCCGCCGCGCTCTCCAAGGCGCTGGACGAGGCCGGCGCGCCGGCAGATCTGAAACTCTGGATCATGTTCGAGACGCCCAGGGCGGTGCTGAACGCTTCGACCATCGGCAATGCCGGTGGGCGTCTCTCCTGCCTCGTCGCCGGCACCAACGATCTGGTGAAGGAGTTCCGCGGCCTCCACACGCCCGGCCGCGAGGGCCTGTTGCCGATGCTGACGCTGCTGCTGGCCGCCGCCCGGGCGAACGGCCTCGCGGCGCTGGACGGGGTCTATAACGATATCCAGAACGCCGATGGCTTCCGCGCCGCCTGCGCCCAGGGCCGGGCGCTGGGCTTCGACGGCAAGACGCTGATCCACCCCAGCCAGGTGGATCCCTGCAATGCCGCCTTTTCGCCGGGCGAGGCGGAAATCGCCGACGCCCGAAAGATCATCGCCGCCTTCGACCTGCCCGAGAACCGCGCCAAAGGCGCGATCTCGCTGGACGGCCGGATGGTGGAACGTCTCCACGCCGAAATCGCCCGTTCCGTGGTCGCGATGGCCGACGCCATCGCCGCCCGGGCGGCTTGACCATTCAGCCAGGGTTCAGCGCCGCAGCCCTTTAAGCGGCGCAAGGTTCAGTCGGCGCACTCGCGCCCGTCGATGAGAGGACACCATGCGTAAAGCACTTACCGCCGTTGCGCTCGCCGCCGCCCTCGTGGTTCCGGCCGACGCGCGTCTCCAGGACCGCAAGAACAACGCCTCCAGAGAAGGCGTGGAGGCGCTGGAAGCCGGCGTCGAGGCCATGAAGGCCAGCGACTTCCAGAAGGCTGTCGACGAATTCTCGCGCGCCATCGAAATCGGCGGCATGAACGAGCAGAACGAAAAGGCGGCGCATCTCAATCGCGGCATCGCCTATGCGCAGCTCAAGCAGTGCCCCAAAGCGATCCCCGATTTCGACAAGGCGCTGGAAGTCGGCGGCGAGGATGCGCTGGCCTATATCCAGCGTGGCCAGTGTCAGTCGGATATCGGTCAGGTCCAGCTTGCCGTCGCCGATCTGAAGAAAGCCGTGGCGATGACGCCGGACGATCCGGCCTATGCCAAGCTCTATTGCGCCATCGCCTTCAACGGCAAGGTCTATGCCGAGGCCGGCCCGGCCTGCGAGAATGTCGTGGTGCGTTTCGAGCCGCAGAACGCCCAGCTGACGCAGGCTTCGGCCCAGTCTTATGACGCCGCCGGCAACAAGGCGAAGGCCAAGGAGATGTGGACGAAACTGCTCGCGCTCGATCCGTCGTCCGAAGCCGCCAAGCAGGGCATCAAGAAGAACAGCTGACGCCCGGCGATCACGGCGCGTTGACTCACACCTCACGGGAATTACAGTCGCGCGCCGTATTCCGGCCACATCGGCCGACCATCCTCCTCACCACAGCCTGAGTTCAGGGAACCCATCGAAGATGCGTCTTGCCTTGTTCGCCGCGGCCACCGCCGCCCTTGTCGCCTTCGCCACCCCGGCCTTCGCCCAGACCGCGTCGGAAGCCGCCGCGATCGAGGAGTTCAAGAAGGGCCAGGCTTCGGCCAACGCCAAGAAGAACGACGAAACGATCACGATCATGACCGGCGTGATCGAAGCCGGGAAATTGCCCAAGGAATGGCAGCCCTACCCGTATTTCTATCGCGGTCAGGCCTATCGCCGGCTGGAGAAATATGTCGAGGCGCTGGCCGATTTCGACAAGGCGGTCGAGATCAAGCCCGACCTCGCGGCGGCGCATTTCGAAACCGGCATGACCTTCCATGCGCAGGAAAAATACAAGCAGGCGATCGCCGCCTATGACAAGGCGATCAAGGTCTCGCCGGACAACGCCGACTACCTCTATTCGCGCTGTGTCTCGAAATCATGGTCGGGCGACAATGCCGGGGCCCGCGACGACTGCCGCAAGGCGGTGAAGATCAAGGACGATTTCGTCGATGCCTGGGCGACGCTGGGCCGCGCCTATGAAGATATGGGCCAGACCGACAAGGCCGAGGAAGCCTACAAGAAAGTCCTGACGCTCGATCCCAAGCACAAGGGCGCGAAGGAAGGCCTCGAATATATCGAGACCTGCCGCAAGCCCGGCGCCCAGTGCGGCGCGGCGGCGGAAGAACCCGCGAAGAAGAAAAAGGGCAAGTAAGCCCCTTCACATGACGGCTTGAACGGACGGCGCGGGCTGATAAGGCTCGCGCCGTTCGCCATTTGGGGGTCGGCCGTGACCAAGTCGTTCGCAGGTAATTTCTTCGAGGATTTCCGCATCGGTCAGACGCTGCGTCATGCGACGCCGCGCACGCTGACCGGCGGCGACGTGGCGCTCTACAACGCGATCTATGGCGGACGCTTCGCCATCCCTTCATCCGACGCCTTCGCCCGAACGCTTTCCTTGAAGGAATCGCCGGTCGACGAGCTGCTGGCCTTCCACATCGTCTTCGGCAAGACGGTGCCGGACATCTCGCTGAATGCGGTCGCCAATCTGGGTTATGCCGAGTGCCGATTCCTGAAGCCGGTGCATCGCCACGAGACGCTGAGCGCGGTCAGCGATGTGATCGGCCTGAAGGAAAACACCAACCGGCAGACCGGCATCGTCTATGTCCGCACGACCGGGCTGAACCAGGATGGCGAAACGGTGCTGTCCTATGTGCGCTGGGTGATGGTCAGGAAGCGCGACGCGGACGCCGAGGTGAAGGATCAAAGCACGCCGAAACTGGACGGCGCGGTCAGCCCGGCCGATCTGGCGCTGGCTCCCGGGATCGACTTCCGGGCCTACGATGCAGGCCTCGCCGGATCGCCCTATCTCTGGGACGACTACGTGGTCGGCGAGAAGATCGACCATGTCGATGGCGTCACGGTGGAAGAAAGCGACCACATGCTGGCGACGCGGCTTTACCAGAACACCGCCAAGGTCCACTTCAACCAGCACACCGAGGGGCAGGGCCGCTTCGGACGGCGGCTGATCTATGGCGGACACGTCATCAGCCTCGCCCGCGCATTGTCGTTCAACGGCCTCGCCAACGCGGCGCAGATCGTGGCGATCAATGCCGGACGGCATGTGAACCCGTTCTTCGCGGGCGGCACGGTCTATGCCTGGTCGGAAGTGACGGAGAAGGCGGAGCTGCCGGGCCGCAACGACGCGGGCGCGCTGCGGCTGAGGCTGGTCGCGACGAAAGATCGTCCCTGCGCCGACTTCCCCGACAAGGACGACAAGGGCGTCTATCCCGCCGATGTCATCCTCGATCTCGACTACTGGGCGGTCATGCCGCGCCGCGGCTGAGCCAGTCTTCGCGGGCGATCGACCACAGCATGTTCTCGTGGCCCCTGAAGACGAAAGGCTTCCATGGGCTTTGGCCCAGCCGTTTCGCGACACCCTGAGACGGGGTGTTGTCCGGGTTGATCATCGAGAACACGCGGGTCATGCCGATCTTCCCGAAGCCGAAATCGCGCGCCGCCATGGCGGCCTCGGTGGCGAAGCCCTTGCCCCAGACGTCGCGCGAGAAGGTCCAGCCGAGTTCGTTGCCCGGCCATTCGTGATCGTTTTCATAGAAGCCGGTACGGCCGATCATCCGGCCGGAAGTCTTCTCCACAACCGCCCAGCGCCCGAAGCCTCTCAGGTGCCAATGGCCGAGATAGCCCAGAATGGTGTTGAACGCGCCGTGGGCGGTGCCGTCGGTGACGCCGCCCAGATATTTCATGGTTCGCTCGTCGCCGTGAATGGCGGCCAGCGGCCCCGCATCGGCAGCGGTGAAGGCGCGAAGGACCAGCCGTTCGGTCTCAAGCGTGGGAATGTCGAGAGCGGGGCAGGTCCGGTTCGGCGTCATGCTTTCAGGGCGTCCATCGCGAAGCCGTGGCTCAGCACGGTCCTGTCGTTCTCGTCCAGAATATAGAACGCCACCTGCCGCGTCTCCCAGTCGAGCCCGACAAGGCCGACATTGTTCTGCCGGAAGGTGGGGCCGATGCGGTTGGGGCCGGGTTCCTCGCCCGGCTGCATATCCCAACTCCAGCTCATATTGATGGCCGAAGAGGTCAACTCGTGCATCGGATAGGGCGCGCCTCCGGTCTCGCGATAAATGCCGGCGCGATGACGGTCGCCCGAAACCAGCACCACGCCGTTCGCCCGCGTCTTCGCCACCAGATCGTAGAAGCGCTGACGTTCAGCGGGGAACAGACCCCATTTCTCCCAGCCATGTCCGTCGGCCACCAATTGATAGGAGGTGACGACGAGGCGCAGATCGGCCGGTTGGCTCAGCTGGTCTTCCAGCCAGGCCCATTGCGCCGCGCCGAGGATGGTCTTCGCCGGATCGCGATCCTCGATATAGCGCTCCTTGCCGACCGCGCCTTTCTCGTCGCTCGCCTTGAAGCGGTCGCGGAAGCTGCGGGTGTCCAGCAGTATGGTCTGCACCCGCGCGCCTTTCGGTCCCGTGACGAAGGCGTCGTAGATGCCGCCGCTGGCCCGGCGCGGGCTGTCCGCCGGCACGCCCCAGAAATCGAAGAACAGCGGCGTCGTCTGTGCCTTGTAGGGGTAGTCGCCGCCCGCATCGTTGTCGCCGAAATCGTGATCGTCCCACACGGCGGCGAAGGGCATGGCGGCGCGGAAGGCGCGGTAGTCAGGCCTGGCCAGCGCGCCGGCATAGGCGGCTTTCAGCTCGTCCACGTGCGGGCTGGTGGTGTCGCCATAGACATTGTCGCCCATCATCAGAAAAAGGTCGGGGCGGGTGCGGATCGCGGTCCCGAGCAGCTTGCCCTCGTTCCCCTGATGAAAGCACGAGCCGATGCCGATGCGGGTCAGCCGCGTTTCAGGGTCGAGCGCCGGTTCGGGCGGCAGGCTCAACGGCCCGCCGGCCGTCGGAAAGGCGCGGCCGGCAATAGCGGCGGCGCTGCGCGGCCCGGCGCAACCGGCGGCGGTGAGCGTGGCGAGCCCGGCCATGCCGCCCAGCAAAGCGCGGCGATCGATCTTGCTCATGGGTTATCCTCCATCATGCGGCGCTCAGTGCTAACGGGCCTGCATGACGCCTTTGCGATGCCGCGCCCTCCTGCCGTCCCGACGACAATACGCCGCCTTGCGCGCTGCGGGCGCGCCGGTCAGGCTGACTTCAGGCGTTGGAGGCGGTATGGCGGTTTCGATCATCGACGGCACGCTGGAGACTTTCACGGTGAAACGGAAGGCGTCCGCCGTGTGGCGGCTGCACGATCTTGTCTTCCGCACCAATGAGGGCGGCGAGAGCCGGCTGGACGGCATGTGCGTGGTCACGCCGCAGATCGGCGCGGCGCTGCAGCCTGGGGTCAGCGGGCGCTTCTACATCTACCGGGCGATCGACAACAAAGGCATCCACGCGGTGCGCCCGGCGGGTGGATCGGTGCTGATGAAATTCCCGCGCAGCAACGAAACGCTGATGGGCATCCTGTTTCTCATCAACATCGCCGCGGCGGGCGCGATGTTCGCGCTCGACGGCCGGCCCAACTGGCTGACCATTGCGCTCATTCCGTTCACCAGCGTGCTGTGGTTTCTCTACCGCGCAACGCGGAAGGAAGCCGAGGCGCAGGTGGCGGCGGACGGCGCGGCGCGGCCTGCATGAGCAAGACCTATGTCTATCGCGACAATAGCGGGCTGGCGCGCTGGTCGGTTTCGCTGCTCTACATCTACGCCGCTATCTGCGCTGCAGCGGCGGTGTCGGACTATCTGGAGCTCGATCTGCTTTTCCGCATAAAGGCGCAGGCTTTCACGTCATCGCAAGGGTTCGTCGCGGAAGCGGAAGCGAGCGACCGCAGGCAGCAGGCCCTCGCCGTCCTGGGGCTCGTGTCGATCCTCGTCACCGGCATTACGAGTCTGGTGTGGGTCTATCGGGCGAACGTGAATGCGCGGGCGATGGGCGCCGATCTTGAGACAAGCCCCGGTTGGGCCGTCGGATGGTTCTTCATTCCGTTGGCGTCGCTGATCATGCCGTATCAGGCGATGAGCGATCTCTGGAAGGGCAGCGCCGCGCCCGACAGGACTTGGCGGGAACAGCCGATACCCGAACTTCTGATGCGCGGGTGGTGGGGCTTTTTCCTCGTCGGAAACTTGCTAGGCGTGGCCGGGGCACGTCTTGGTCTCAACGCTGATGCGCTGGACGAATTCATCCTGTCGTCGCGGCTGACTCTGGCCAGCGACGTGATGGATGTCGCGACGGCGTTGCTCTTCGCCGCCATCATTCGCGGGATACATAGCATGCAGCGTCCGCCCGCCGGGCCTCTCTGATGCCTCACGCGATTGCGATGGGTGATCACGGGAACGCCATGTGACAGCGGCGCGGCGCGCTTTCACGCTCCGCTGCATGACACGTTCGATCCTTCTTCTCCCGCTCTCCGTCCTCATCGCCGCCGGGTCTTCGGCGGCCGCCGCACCGCTTTACCGCGCCGCCGAGCCCGGCAGCCTGCCGCCGCGCGCCGACGCGCTGCGGGCGATGGACGCGGCGGCGGGCGACATAGACGGCGACGGCGATATCGACCTCTTCATCGCGCAGGAATTCCAGTCGAACCGCATCCTCATCAATGACGGCAAAGGCCATTTCACCGACGAGACCGCCGACCGCCTGCCCGCCAGCGCCTATGACAGCGAAGAGGTGCAGCTGGTCGATCTGGACGGCGATGGCGATCTCGACGCCATCGTCGCCTGCGAGGACGATCAGAAGAAGACGCTGCTGCTGAACGATGGCGCGGGGCGCTTCTCGAATGCCTCCGACCGGCTGGCGCAGAAGGGCGTCTCGAACGGGGTCGAGGCGGTGGACGTGGACGGCGACGGCGACATCGATCTGGCGTTCGCCAATGCCTGGACCGACGCGCTGCTGATCAATGACGGCAAGGCCAACTTCACCGATGAGACGGCGGCGCGTCTGCCCTATGACGCCGATACCTCGCAGGATTTCACGGCGGCCGATGTGGACGGCGATGGTGATCTCGACCTCATATCGGGCGGCGAAACCGGCAATCGCCTGCTGCTGAACGACGGCAAGGGCGTTTTCACA
This sequence comes from Alphaproteobacteria bacterium, assembly GCA_027492655.1. Classification (GTDB taxonomy): domain Bacteria; phylum Pseudomonadota; class Alphaproteobacteria; order Micropepsales; family Micropepsaceae; genus JADZAI01. The sequence continues at coordinate 18,143 of JAPUEF010000235.1, forward strand.
GATGCGTCGGATCGCCTGCCCAAGCCCGAGAACCCCGAGGTGACGCGCAAGGTCGGCGCGGTGGACGTGGACGGCGACGGCGACATCGATCTGTTCTTCGCGAATATGGTGGGCCACCCCGAAGCGTGGACGCCCAACCGGCTGCTCATCAATGACGGCAAGGGGAACTTCACCGACGAAACCGCCGCGCGCCTGCCGCCGCAGGCCGAGCCGTCGAACACCATCCATGCCGGCTTCCACGACCTCGACGGCGATGGCGACATGGACATTCTGGTCGGCACTATCACCAGCCCGACCGATCCGGGCGACGCGCCGACCATCGCGTTGCTGAACGACGGGGCGGGTCATTTCACGGTGGCGGCCGATGCGCTGCCGCCCGACGCCAAAGGCAACACGATGGATATCGTGCAGGCCGATTTCGACGGCGACGGGAAGGCCGATCTCTTCTTCGCCACCCGCATCGGCGCGGACGTTCTGCTGTTCGGGCTTTAAACGCAGAACGGGCGCGCACCCTTCAAGGCGCGCGCCCGTTCGCTCGGAGGCGATCCGTAAACTTACTTCAGGCTGGGCTCGATGCCCTTGCAGGCCTCGATCAGGCCCTGCACCGAGGCGACGGACTTGGCGAACATCGCCTTTTCCTCGTCATTGGTGGAGAACTCGATGACTTTCTCCACGCCGCCCGCGCCGATCACGGCGGGGACGCCAACATAGAGATCCTTCAGCCCATACTGGCCAGTCAGATGCACGGCGCAGGGCAGAACGCGCTTTTTGTCTTTCAAATACGAAGTCGCCATGGCGATGGCGCTTTCGGCCGGTGCGTAATAGGCGCTGCCGGTCTTCAGCAGAGCGACGATTTCGCCGCCGCCGCCGCGCGTGCGCTTCACGATGGCGTCGAGCTCGTCCTGGGTCATCCAGCCCTGCGACACCAGTTCCGGCAGCGGCAGGCCGCCGACCGTGGAATGGCGCACCATCGGCACCATGTCGTCGCCATGGCCGCCCAGCGTCCAGGCGTGGATGTCTTCCACCGACACGCCGGTCTTTTCGGCCAGGAAGTAGGCGAAGCGCGCGCTGTCCAGCACGCCGGCCATGCCCACCACCATGTTGTGGGGCAGGCCGGAGAATTCACGCAGCGCCCACACCATCGCGTCGAGCGGATTGGTGATGCAGATGACGAAGGCATTCGGGGCGTGGGCTTTCAGGCCTTCGCCGACCGCCTTCATCACCTTCAGGTTGATGCCCAGCAGGTCGTCGCGGCTCATGCCCGGCTTGCGCGGCACGCCGGCGGTGACGATGGCGATGTCGGCCCCGGCGATGCCGGCATAGTCGTTCGCGCCCTTCAGGCTGACGTCGGAGCCGAACACGGCGGTCGCCTCGGCGAGGTCGAGCGCCTTGCCCTGCGGGGTGCCTTCCATGATGTCGAACAGAATGACGTCGCCCAGCTCCTCGCGGGCGGCGATGTGAGCCAACGTGCCGCCGATCATACCGGCGCCGATCAGAGCGATTTTCTTGCGGGCCATAAGGCTCTCCTAGAGGGGGAATTCGGTGGCGAGGGCGTAGCCCGAACCCCCCGCCCGTTCAAGTGAGCCCTAGTGGTCGTAGAGGTCGGCGGCGGCCTTGCCGCGGAAGATCCAGTAGGAGAGGGCGCTGTAGCTGGCGATCACCGGAACCACGATCACCGCGCCGTACAGCATGATCAGCAGGCTCTCCGGGGCGCTGGCGGCCTCGTAGATGGTCAGCCGTTCGGGCACGACATAGGGGTAGAACGAATAGGCGAGCCCCAGGAAGGCGAACAGGAAGATCGACGCGCCGCCGATGAAGGGGGCCCAGGCCCAGCGGTCGTCTTTCAGCGGCATGCGCCCCAGCAGAACGAAAAGGCCAAGAAACGCAGCCCCGGCCAGAAGCGGCAGGGGGCTGAGCCAGAGTATCTCCGGCCAGGCGAACCATTTCTCGAAGATGCGCGGGCTGGCCAGCGGCGAGGCGGCGCTGATGGCGGCGAAGCCGATGGCGCTGGCGGCGAGGCCGAATCGCGCCCAGGCGGCGGCCTTCCGCTGCAAGGCTCCGTCGGTCTTGAAGACGATCCACGCGCCGCCCAGCATCGCATAACCCGCCGCGACGCAGATCGCGGTGAGCAGGGCGAAGGCGATATTGGGCAGCGTCACCTCAAGTCCCAGCACGTAAAGGCCCAGCATGAAGCCCTGGGTCAGCGCGGCCAGCAGCGAGCCGGCGAAGAACAGCCGGTTCCACAGACGCTTGTATTTCGCATGCGCCTTGATGCGGAACTCGAACGCCACGCCGCGCATGATCAAGCCGATCAGCAGCAGCGCGACCGGCAGATACAGCGCGCCCAGGATCACGCCATGGGCGATTGGGAACGCCACCAGCAGCAATCCCACCGCAAGCACCAGCCAGGTCTCGTTGGCGTCCCAGAACGGGCCGATGGACGAGATCATGCGGTCCTGTTCGGCCTCTTCGGCGAAGGGCATCAGGATGCCGACACCCAGATCGTAGCCGTCGAGGATCACGTAGATCAGGATCGACAGCCCCATCAGGCTGGCGAAGACGAAGGGCAGCCACAGGGCAGGGTCGTCGAACATCAGCGGCCTCCCGTCACGGCGCCGGCTGCGCCCAGTGTCGTCTGGATCGCGCCTTCCTCGGGCTCGCCGGTCGGCTTCGCGCCGATGCGGGCGAGATAGAAGAGCACGGTGATATAGGCGACCAGCAACACGGCGTAGGTCGCGAGATACATCAGCAACGTCGTCAGGATCATCGGGGCGGGCGTGGCCGAGGCGGCGTCGGCGGTCTTCAGCACGCCGGTGACGAGCCAGGGCTGGCGGCCGATCTCGGTTACGTACCAGCCGGCCAGCGTCGCGATCCAGCCCGAGAAGGTCATCGCCACCAGCGCGCGGGCGAGCCAGGGGCTGGCGTCCTTGCGTCGCCACAATCGGGCGGTTCCCCACCACGAAACGATCAGCATCAGCACGCCCATGCCCACCATCACGCGGAAACCCCAGAACAGCGGCGCGACCGGCGGGTGCCCGCCTTCAAAGTCGTTGAGGCCGGGCACCACGCCATCGGCGCTGTGGCGCAGGATCAGGCTGGCGCCGTCGGGAATGGCGATCTCGAAATGGTTGGTGCGGTTCTTCTCGTCGGGCCAGGCGAAGAGGATCAACGGCACATTCGGGCCGGTCTCCCAGTTCGCCTCCATGGCGGCGATCTTAGCGGGCTGATGCTCCAGCGTGTTGAGGCCATGCTGATCGCCGACGAAAATCTGGATCGGGATCAGGATGGCGGCGAGCGGAACGGCGGTCCCGAGCGCGCGCCTGACGCCATCGGCCCTGTCGCCGCGCAGCCAGCGATAGGCGGAAAGGCCCGCGACAAGGAACGAGACCGTCAGGCCCGAGGCCAGCAGCATATGCGTCACACGATAGGGCATCGACGGGTTGAAGACGATCGCCCACCAGTCGGTCGCATGGACGATGCCGTCGCGGATTTCATAGCCGGCCGGCGTCTGCATCCAGGAATTGAGCGCGATGATCCAGAACGCCGACAGCGTGGTGCCGCCCGCGACGAGACATGTCGCGAGCGTGTGAACCCAACCCGGGACGCGGCGAAAGCCGAACAGCATGATGCCGAGAAAGACCGCTTCGAGGAAAAAGGCGGTCAGAATTTCGTAGGCGAGCAGCGGGCCGGCGACATTGCCCACCTTCTCCATATAGCCCGGCCAGTTGGTGCCGAACTGGAAGCTCATGGTGATGCCGCTGACCACGCCCATCGCGAAGGACAGCGCGAACACCTTGGTCCAGAAGCGATAGGCGTCCATCCACGCCATGTCGCGCGATCTCGCATAGCGCAGCTTGAAGTAGAGCAGCACCCAGCCGAGCGCGATGGTGATGGTGGGGAAGAGGATGTGGAACGAGATGTTCGCGGCGAACTGGATGCGGGCGAGGACGATGGGTTCCATGTCGGTCATCCCTCCACGGCATCGGCGGGTTTCGCCTTGCCGGTGATGCGGTCCTTGAATTCCAGCACGCGCTGCACCTTCGCCCCCAGCGCCAGCAGCTTCATCAGGCGCTTGTCGTCCATGCGCTTCACGTCGTCGTACCAGCGCGTCAGCGTCTCGATCAGCCCCAGCATATCGGTCATGCGCTTCTGGGCATGGGCGTCGGACGGGCTGTCGGTCGGCTGCAGCACCAATTCGCGCAGCACCGACAAGGTGGGATCGACCTCGCGCTTCTTACGCTCCTCGACCAGGGTGCGCAGGATCGTCCAGATGTCGCCCGGCGTCGTGAAATGATCGCGCCGATCGTGCGGCTTGTGGATCAGCCGAACCAGGTTCCAACCCTGAAGCTCTTTCAGGCCGATGGAGACGTTGGAGCGCGAAAAGCCCAGCTGATCGACGATCTGATCGGCGTTCAGCGGTTCGGCGCTCAGGAACAACAGGGCGTAGATCTGCCCCACCGTGCGGTTGAAGCCCCAGCGGCTGCCCATTTCACCGAAGTGGAGGACGAAAGCCTGGGTCAGTGGCGGCAGCATAGTCGAAATTTTCCGAAATTTCAGAATTTTCTGAAACTACCACATCGCCGGCGTCCGGCAAGCGTTTCCGGGAACGGCGGAAGCGCGTCAGCTCGGCGTCCCGGCCGGCCAGTCGGCGGACTGCATCTCCATCAGGCGCGAGACGGTGCGCTCGAACTCGAACGCGCCGTCGCCCGTGGGGTAGAGCGCCTCGGCCGGCGCGGCGGCGGAACAGATGAGGCGGCGGCGGGCCTCGTAAAGCGCGTCGATCAGCGTCACGAAGCGCTTGGCTTCGTTGCGGCGCGCGGGCTCCAGGAGCGGGATATGCTCAAGGATCAGCGTGTGTGCGGCCTCGGCGATGGCCAGCATGTCTTGCGGCCCCAGCGGTTGGGCGCAAAGCTCGGCGAAGTTTGCACGGGCGACGCCGTGCGCGAAGCGGCTCAAGGTCAGCGTCCTGCCCAGCAAATGCAGCTCTTCCGGGCGGCCTTCCGCGCCGTCGGTCAGATGCGCCCAGGCTTCGTCCAGCGCCCTGGCCGCCGCCGCGTCATCCGGCGTCAGATAGACGGGCAGACCCTTGATCCGGCCCAGACGATAATCCGTCGGGCCGGCGATGCGGACGACATCCAGCTTCTGCTCGATCATGTCGATGAAAGGCAGGAAGAGCTGTCGGTTGATGCCATACTTGTAGAGGTCGGCGGGCGGGCGGTTGGAGGTCGCCACGATGGTCACGCCCTCGGCGAACAGCGTCTCGAACAGACGGCCCAGCAGCATCGCGTCGGCGATGTCCGTGACCTGAAACTCGTCGAAGCACAAAAGCCGCGCGGCTTTGGCGATTCGTTTCGCAACCGGGGCGATGGGATCGCCGGGGTGTTCGGTCCGCATGAGGCGGATGGCTTCGTGCGTCTCGCCCATGAAGGCGTGGAAATGGACGCGGCGCTTGGGCTCCACCGGGGCGGCCGCAAAGAAGAGGTCCATCAGCATCGACTTGCCGCGCCCGACCGGACCCCACAGATACAGGCCCTTGGGAGCTTCGCGCTTGCGGGCGAAGCCCAGCAGGCCGCGCGATCTTCCGCGGGCATGCGCGGCGAGCGCGGCGCTCAGCGCATCCAGACGCTGCACGGCGGCGGCCTGCGCCGGATCGGACGCGATCTCGGCCCCGGCGACCAGGGCGTCATAGGCTTCACGGAGCGATGGCATCGCCCCGGTCTGTAGCGGCTGTCGCGATCATGCGCCAGCGATGCGCGGCAGGATCAGGCTGTCGAACGTATTCGGATCGTAACCGATATAAACCTGCCAGACGCCATTCTCCTGCCAGAAGATGGCGGGCACGAAGGTCTCGACGCCGTTGGCGGCGAGTAGTTCGTTCAGCGTCTTGATGAAGTCGCGGCTCTTCTGGACATAGGCGGCGCGCGCCGGGTCGCTGTCGGCGTCGGGCGGCAGCGGTTCGGTCTCGTAGAAGGTGGCGGGGTCGGTCTCGTACCAGCGCTCATACAGCGCATAGTCGCGGGTTTTCCACAGTTCCGCGATCATCGCCCGCTCGCCGGGTTTGGAGCGCGGTTTGCCATCGGCGCTGTCGGCGCGGGCATACAGAATCTTGCGGATATCGGCTCCGGCCGCTTCCAGTTTGCCGTAAGCGCCTTCGTGCTGGGCGACGCAGTCGGGGCACGAGCGGAAGCCGACCGTATAGAGCGGCACCCGGCCCTTGCCGTTGTGAACCCAGCCCGCGCTTTCGAGCAGCTTGCCCAGCTCCTCGCCGCGCACGGTCAGCGCGATGGGCGCGTTCGCAGCTTCATCGGGATTGGTTTCGCCCTTTGGGACGGGCGCGGCAGAGTCCTCCGCGACGAAATAACCTCGTTCCTGCAGAACCTGCATCACCGGCACGCCTTGTTCGGCGGCCAGGGCGACCGGTGCAAGAAGCAGCGCTGCAATCGCGGCGATACGGCGGAGCATGGGGCACCTCAAAACAATTGCCTGAGGATATGGGCCTTTTCGCGCCGCCACGCCACTTGATCGACGCTTCAGTCGCGGGCGGTGAAGCTGCCCGATAGTTCCGCCCGCATGCCGCAATACCAGGTGCACCCGTCGCCCTCGGCTGCGATGGTCAGCGTACCGCCCCTGGTCGTGCCGGTGATGGTGCAGGCCTCCCGATAGGAGGGGTCGGGCTTTTCCGACCAATGAATCGCACCTTTCGGATCGGCCTTGGCCGTGTCGGTCTCAAAGGTGCAGGTATGGTCGCCGCCGCCGACGGTCATTATCGTCAGCGCCACGCTCCTGTCGGGATAGCGGACGAGATCGACCCGTCCGGTTTCGCCCGCATAGGTGCCGACCGCAAAGGGCAGATCGTCGAAATGCTCGGTCAGCTGGCGGATGCGGCCGAGATAGGCCTCTGTCATGCAGTTATAGACGTCGTCCGACCTGACACAGGCGTCGCGGGTCTTCAGGAAGGCCTTCTGATCCGCCTTCAGCGCCGCTTCGCCGGCTTTGCCGACCCGGGCAAGGGTGACCGCCCAGCTTTTGGCGAGCTGCCGGTCGTACCAGCCAAGGCCCGGCGTGTCGCAGATCGCGTGCTCGGCGGGTGTCGCGGCCCTGGCGCAACTGAAAGACGGCGCGCCGTCGTCAGCATTGGCCGGACTGGAGAGAATCAACCCTGCGCTCCAGAGAATCATTCCGGCGCACACCAGAATCTTGACGCCGGCGGCACGAATCCTGATGGCGGTGAAACGGCTTGGCATGACTTGAGCGGGCTCCGTTCGGAGGGAATTTCTGCCGCAATCCGCGCTATTTCTGCAACGGCTTCGCCCGCGACGTTTTGGCCTGCCAATTTAACCTTTGGTTTGGGTTGCAAAACTTTAACGACATGCTTTTCTCCACGTTCAAACGCTGGCGGGGGGCATCCGTCCAGCGGGATTTTTGGGGAGTATTCAATCGCATGACTGCCAATAATGGCGCGCGCGGCCTTCGTGCCGCGCTTCTGGGCGCTACGTCGCTCCTCGCGGTCGCCACCGCCGGAATTCTCGCAGCCGGAACCGCGAACGCAATCGTCATCAACGACAATTACACGCCCGGTGACGCTATCGATACCGCTGGCGGCGTGAACGGCGTCAGCCAGATGGTCATCGACAACCAGGACGGCACGATCGGCCTGTGCACGATGTCGCTGATCAACCCCCGCACCGTCATCTTCGCGGCGCACTGCGTAAATACGCGCGCGCAAGGCGCATATGGCAATGGCGGCACGTTCAAGATCGGCGCGTTTTTCAATGTAAACAACAACCAGTCGGGCAATTCGGCGATCGGCCGCTGGCTCAATCTCGGTTATGTGACCGACCCGACGCGGTTCGCCTACACCATCAATCAGGTCCAGTGGCACCCGGATTCGGTGATCGGCGCTTCCGGTGGTTTCCGGCAGGCCGATATTGCGATCGGTACGCTCGATACGCCGGCGGTCGGTATCCCGACCTGGGCCGTGCTGTTTTCGCCGCTGCCCACGCCGGATGAAATCGATACGCACACCGGCACTGGTTATCACGTCAACATCACCGGGTACGGACGTAACGGCACGGCGACCACAGGGTCGTCCGGCGGCATCGACTACCGCCGCCGCGCAGCCGAGAACATGCTGGGCGCGCTCGTCTCGCTCGACGACTTCACGAGCTTCCTGTTCGGCACCACCACCGGTCAGCTGCCGCAGCAATTGTACTGGATCGATTTCGACAGCCCGAACCACAGCAATGTGTTCGACTTCAACGCCTGGCGTGACGACTTCACGCCGCGCGAAGGCATCACCGCCAGCGGTGACTCGGGCGGTCCGCTGATTCTGGACGCGGCGAACAATGTGATTTCGACGCGCGATATCATTTTGGGCGTGCTTTCAGGCGGCTATACGCGGTTCTTCAACGGTCAGCCGGCCAATGGCTACGGTACCGCTTCGTTCTATCAGCCTCTCTATCTCTATTGGGATTACATCGCTGCGGCGAACCCGTATCGCTATGCTTCGGCTCTGGCCGGAAACGGCAACTGGGAAGACGCTGCGCACTGGCAGTCGCTGCTGGATCCCAATTATTTCGTGATCAACGGCTCCACGGCAGTGAACGGCGTTCCCACCAATCCCGGTGCCGGAATTCAGGGCAACGAGCCGATCTTCGGTGAAGCCTGCTTTGAGCAGGCCGGCACCAGCGAGTGCTATAATTATGGCACGGACGAATATTACAACGGGCCGACGCCGACGACTGAAGCGGGCGACTACGTCTCCAATATCGGCACCGCCAATCTCTCCGATTTCCTGCCCGAGATGTCCGGCTCGGGATCGGCGACGGTCGGGTCTCTCGGCGGCCAGATCGCGGCCGTCGAGCCTGAACCGCAGACCGTCTATCTGCCCGGCCCGCTGCCGGCGGCGACGCTGGCCAACGGTCTGCCCGGCGCGACGAATTTCGTGCCGAACAACATCGACCCCACCGCCAACACGCTTGCGCGCTACTTCGACATCACGCTGAGCGCCGCCGGCGTCACGACGCTTTCCAGCACCGTCACGATCGATCGTCTGCGGGTCGCCAGCGTGGCCGGCCTGACGGTCGGCGCGGCTGGCAATCTTTCCAGCCTGATCGATGTGACGCAGACCGGCGGCACGGTCATCGTCAATGGCCGCCTGCGCTCGGTCGGCGACTATTCGTTGATGGCGGGCCGTCTCGCCGGCGCCGGCACGGTGGAAGCGCCGTTCGTGACCAGCCTCATGGGCGGCATCGCCCCCGGCTCGACCGGCGTCGGCACCGTCGGCACGTTGACGGTCCAGGGATCGGTCGTCATGGCTTCGGGCAGCGGGTTCCTCGTCGATGTCGCCTCGGCATCGTCGGCCGACCGCCTGACCGTCACCGGCGCGCTGAATCTCGGCGGCACGTTCATCGCCAGCAGCATCGGCAACTACATGCCGACCTTCGGCAACTCGTGGACGGTGGCGAGCGGCGCTGGCGGCATCACCGGCTCGTTCTCGTCGATTGGCAGCACGTTCGGCGGCGTTCTTGCGCCGCAGCTGTCGATCAGCGGCAATAATCTGATCCTCAGCATCATCGCGGCGAACTACACGGACGTGGCTGATTTCACCTCGCCCGAGCAGATCGAAGTCGCCACGACCCTGGATCAGATCCGCGACATGACGGGCGGCTACGCGGCGCTGTCGAGCTTGTTCAACTCGCTTGACCAGAGCAATCCGGACGATCTGCCCTTCTTCATGGAGGCGCTGACGCCGCTTAACGGCTTCGTCGCCCAGGGTCTGACGCAGAGCAGCGTCGGTCTGTTCACGCAGGCCATCGTCAAGCGTTCGGATCAGCTGAGCGATGGCGGTGGCCATGGCTTCGACGCTTCGGGCACCGCGGCGCTGTTCAACAACGCCCAGCTTCAGGCCTCGGCCGATCCGTTCGATGCCATGATGATGGGCACGACGGCGCTGCTCGCGGCGCAGGACGCGGCGGCCGAAACGGCGCAGAAAGCCGCTTCGATCAAGCTGCGCGAGGGTTGGGGCGGCTTCTTCGACGTCTCCACGGCGCTCAGCTCGAGCTACGAGGCGACGCCGTTCGCGGGCGATGCCGACATCAATGCCACGGCCGGCACGCTGGGCTTCGACTACGGCTTCTCGGACGGCGCGTTCGCCGGCTTCTCGGTCTCCTATGCGACCGCTGATGCCGATCTCAACGTGCCACAGCAGTCGGCCGAAACGGACTCGTGGGGCTTCACCGTCTATGGCGGTGTCCACGAGGGTTCGAGCTTCCTGAACGGCTATGTCGGATATTCGAGCCAGTCGTACGATCTGGAGCGTGTCGTCCCGCTGCCGCTCTCCACGCAGGTGATCACGGCGTCGCCGGATGGCGATACGTGGTCGGCCGGTGCGAAGATGGGCTTCGATCTGGGCAGCGAGACGAGCGTCTTCACGCCGTATGCGGCGATCGACGCGAAGTGGATCTCGATCGACGCATATAACGAGACCGGCGGCTCGGCTGCGCTGGCGTTCGGCGGCCAGAACATCTCGTTGGTCGATGCGCGCATCGGCATGCAGTACGCGGGCGTGTTCGACATGGGCGATGGCGCGATCCTGCGTCCGCGCGTCGGCCTTGCGTGGGTGATCGACGTGCAGAGCGAGGACAATGTCCTCAACACGGCCTTCGCCGCGTTCCCCTCTGCGCCGCTCACCTTCGTCGGTTCGCAGCGCGATGGCGACTGGGTCGAGTACGAAGCAGCGCTCGAATACGAGGGCGCGAATTTCGGCCTCGCCGTCACCTATACCGGCGGCGACAACGGCGTGCTGAACTACAACACGCTGGGCGGCCGGGTCAGCTTCGCCTGGTAAGGCGCGGCGGCAAGCGCTGAAAATGAAACGCCCGGCCGAAAGGCCGGGCGTTTTCTTTCGCGATGCATCCTTGAAGGCGGCGGGATGGCCCGCCGCATCGCGGCGTCAGGGAACGATCCAACCCTTTGCGCCGCTCGCCGCCTGAAGGTCAGCCTTCGGAATCGCGCAGGTGTAGTCCCCTTCGGCGTACGAGCCGAGCGCGTAAGGCGGGAAATAGACCTCGGCGCGATCCTCATAGATCAGCCAGTTGTTGAAGTCGGAGACGCCGGCGCCGATCGCTTCGGCATAGTTCGTCATGTCGCCGGCCACGAGCTGTTCGACTTCTTCCTTGCTGCCGCTCTCGGCGAAGCGCTCATATTTCGCAGCCTTGATGCCTTCCGCGCATTTCGCGGTCAGCGCTTTCGTGGCGTCGGGGCCGAAGACGTCTGAAAATAGCAGCGCTTTGCCTGTCTTGCGGTCCAGCGTGATCGAATTCGCCGTCGAGTTGCCGTGCGCGCCGCCGCCGAACATATAGATCGAGACATTCATCGCGACGAGATCCGGCGAGGCATAGGTGATGACCGCGCCGGCGGAATATTCGCAAGCCATGCCTTCGGGCAGATCGCCTTCGGCGTAGCCGCCGTAATCGTTCTCCAGATTCTTCGCCAGATCGTCCACCCAGCCGTTGAAGACCTTCTCACCGCCATCGCCGGCGGCGCCGGCGAAGCGGTAGAGCGACACCTCGGACGAGCATTTGCCTTTGCCGAAATCGTGGGCGGAGAGATGGGGCACGAGCGCCGGACTGTCGCCGAAGCCGGGGCCACTGGCAGGCTTGGCGGAAAGATAGTCGGCGCGCTGGGTCGTTTTCTCGACGAGGCAGGCCGCCTTTTCCGCCGCCGTTTCCTGCCAGCCGCAATTCTGTTCGCGCAGCTTCAGCCAGGCGCGCTGGCTGGCCTTGAGCATCGCCGCCTGCTCGCCCTGCATCTTGGACAGCAGCGCCTCATAGGCTGCGGTCATCGCATCGTCTGCCGCCTTGGCGGCGGGGTCGGCGCAGATCGCTTTCTCGGTATCGGTCGATGCCTTGGCGCAGTCGAAGGCCGATGCGGCCGGGGCAAGCATCACCGCCGCCGCCAGCGCGGCCGACGACATGAGGGCAGACTTGATCAATGGGAACTCCCTTAGGCTAGAGCGTGCGCTCGACCATCATCTTCTTAATCTCGGCGATGGCCTTCGCCGGATTGAGCCCCTTGGGGCAGGTATTGGCGCAGTTCATAATCGTGTGGCAGCGATAGAGCCGGAACGGATCTTCCAGATCGTCCAACCGTTCGCCCTTGGCGTCATCGCGGCTGTCGGCCAGCCAGCGATACGATTGCAGCAACGCCGCCGGCCCCAGATATTTCTCGCTGTTCCACCAGTAAGACGGGCACGAGGTCGAGCAGCAGGCGCACAGGATGCACTCGTAAAGGCCGTCGATCTTCGCGCGCTCTTCCGGCGACTGTTTCCACTCCGTCACGGGTTCTGCGGAATCGGCCTGCAGGAATGGCTGGATCGAGGCGTACTGCGCGTAAAAATTGGTCAGATCCGCGACCAGATCCTTCACCACCGGCAGATGCGGCAGCGGGTAGACGTTCACGACGTCGCCCTTCACCTCGTCCATACCGCGAGTGCAGGCGAGCGTATTTCCGCCGCCAATATTCATGGCGCACGAACCGCAGACGCCTTCACGGCAGGAACGGCGGAAGGTCAGCGTCGGATCGACATTGTTCTTCAGCCAGATCAGGCCATCCAGCACCATCGGGGCGCAGCCGTCGCGATCGACCCAGTAGGTGTCGATCGTCGGATTGCCACCGCTGTCCGGATCGTAACGGTAGATCCGGAACTCGGTCAGGTTCTTGGCTGGTGTCCCGTCGGGCCTGACCGGCTTCGGCCAAGTCTTGCCCTTGGTGTAGCGGGAGTTTTTCGGGAGCCGCAACTGGACCATCGGATGCCTCAAGCCGCCGGCGCCGCTCAAGGGCGGCGCGCTTATACTTTGATGGCTACGATGTAGTGCGGAGGGCGGATCGCGGTCAACGAAAAGGCTTATAATTCAGCCAGAAGCCGTCCAGCGACGGCTTTGCCGGTTCGGCAGGCGATCCTGACGTGTTCCTCAAGCTCGGCTGGGGCGTCGGCGAAACTGGGCAGTCGCCGCGTTACCGGCATTGTGCCACAACCTGCCCGTGAAAGGCGCCGGAGCGCCCGGGGATAAGACGGCATGTCAGAGGGTCGGGCCATCGACGTCCGTGTGATCAGCCTGGTCGCCTCCACCGACAGGCGGACGGCGAGCCGGAAGACGCTTCAGGCGGCCGGTATCGACTTTGGGTTTTTTGATGCTCGGGATGGGCGGGGGGGTGAGGTCGACATGCCGGTGGCGGCTGTGCGGCGTCATATAGGCCGTGAGATGGGGCCTGGGGAGCTGGGTTGCTACCGCAGTCACCTCGCACTCTGGCGGCTTTGTGCGGCCGGAGATCGTAAGATGTTGATCCTGGAAGACGATCTTCGCGTGGCGGACGATCTGGCGGACGTGCTCGACTGGCTGCCGGATATCCTCGCCGAGCGCGATTTTGTGCGGCTGGCCGGGCATTTCGCCGTGCCCTCACGCGATCTGCAGCCCGCGCCCGGCGGCCGGCGTCTGGTCCGGTTGTCCAAAGGGCCGTGGAACACGCTGGCCTATGCCATATCGCCCAGAGGGGCGCAGCGTCTGCTGGACAGCTGCGGCGTCATCGCATGGCCGGTGGATCAGGCTCTCGACCGGTTTTTCGAGCATGGGATCATACCCTATGCGGTGCTGCCTTATCCCATCACGGTCGATCCGGCGCACGACTCGCTGCTGGACGCCGACGTGAAGCGTTCAGGCTGGAAGCCGCCCCGGCGGCTGGAACGATGGCGGCTGAAGCTCCGGCGGCACGGCGAAAGCATCCGCCGGCGCATCTATAACTGGCGCGCGGCGGAGTAGCGGCGCGTCATCCGGCGGCCGTCACCGCGCCGGCCTGTGCGCCGCCGGAACCGCCCAGAACCGCATCGTAGAGCGCCGTGATCTTCGCGGCCTGTCCTTCCGGGGCGAAGGGGCTGAGATCGTAAGCCTGACGGCGGCGGCCTTTCGCATGTTCGCTGCGGATCAATTGCGCCAGCGCGGCGACATCGCCCGGCGGCGTCAGATGGGCAGGCGGAGCGGGCACGAACTCGGCGAGGCTTTCGATGTCGGAGACGATCATCGGCAGGTTCGTGCCCATGGCTTCAAGAACAGCCAGCGGCACCTGCTCGAACCGCGACGGCAGAACGAAGAGGTCGAAGGCCCGGTAAAGCGCGGGCGCGTCGGTGCGATAGCCAAGGAGGCGGACGGTATCGTCGGCGGCGATCAGGGTTTCGAGCCGGGCGCGCTCGGGGCCTTCGCCGGCCAGCAGCAGCATGGCGTCCGGCAGCGCCGCCGCCCTGAACGCGCGCACCAGCGTTTCGGGATCTTTGGAGGGATGCAGCCGTCCGACGAAGCCGACGACGAACCGCTCCGGCGCGATGCCGAGTTCGGCCCGCACACGCGGCCCGGCATCGGAGCCCGGATCGGCCGCTTTCGGAGCCCAGTTCCAGATCTTTTCCAGTCGGCCGCGATAGCCGGCCGCACGCGCAGCGGCGGCGGCGCTTTCGGTAAGGGCGACGAGACCCTCAAGCCGGTCATGCTGCCGCGCCTTGTATCCGACATGCAGCGTCGCGACGGCGGGAGCGCGGCGGGCGATGCCGCCCAGCGCCTTGCAGGCGGCGCTGAGATGGGCGTGGGCGATGTCCGGCTTCACCCGCGCCATCAGCCGCGCCAGCCCAAAGCGCCGGAACAGACGTCCGGCGCGGTGCACGGTGATACCCGGCGCGAGAACCCCGGCGATGCGCGCGCGGCGATCGATCGCGACATGCACCTCATGGCCGGCTTCGAGCTGCAGGCGCGCGAGGTCGGCGGCGTAGCGTTCGGAGCCGAAGAGCGACCGCGTGAAGACGCAGTGTAGGATGCGCATGAGACTCCCTATCCTCCTTCCCGACCTCGCGGAAGCGCCGTTCTTCCGCCGTAATCGCCGCCGAGCCTTGTTACGTTCGTATCAAAGGAGGCCGCCATGGCCGAAATCGTCTCGTTCATCGTCGGGCTGCTGATGCTGGCGCTGCCGCCGGGCTGGTCGGAGAAAGCGCCCGCATCGTGTCAGACGGTCAATGTGCTGGTGGGGCCGCCCGGCGGAACGACCGAGGAGTGCAGCGCGACCTATGTGAACGGCGCGCAGGAGCTGACGGTGATCGTGTGGCGTCCGGTGGTGGCGCGCGACGGCGGACCGATGGTTTCGGTGGAGGATTTCAAGGGCAAGCTGCTGGGCGAAGATGTGATGGTCAGCCGGACCTCGCAATTTCTGGGGCAGGCGCAGGAGGTGCTGACGACGGCGGTGACGCTGAAATCGCCCGAGGCGCATGTGCTGATCTACGCCAAAGGCGTCAGCCCCGAGGCGTTTCAGACGATTCTGGATGGGGTGTCCGTCGCGCCCTGACGCGGCGGCGCCGGTTCAGGGCGGCTGCGACGCCTGCGAGGGTGTCGCCGCCGCCCTCGTCACAGCAGGAACTGGTCGGACAGGCGCAGGACATGCGGCCAGTCGCCCGGCACGAAGGGTCCGTGATCGTTGAGGCCGAGATGGGTGTCCGCCGCCTGCACCACGCAGAACGAGTCGCCCACCTGATGCACCATGGCGATGTGAAGGTGAGGCTTGGTTTTGATGATCACGTCGGCGTTCATCGGCTTGGCCTTGCCGATGCTGACGAAGCCTGAATTCGGCTTCAGGAACGCCTCGATGTCGAGGCCGAAGGGCAGGGGCGGCTTCAGCCCGCTTTTGTAATAACGGGCATAGCAATAGTTCACGAGACCGACGCAATCGAAATGCGGCACGCCGTGGCAGCTCTCGCCCCAGTGAATGCCGTCCTTCAGCTTGTCGCGATAGTGGACCCGCCGGGGAAACAGGTTTTTCTGCGGCCCGTAACCCTGCCAGGCGCGGTCCTCGACGCGCTGCTCGCGGCATTGCTGGATGAATTTGTCGAGTTCGTCCTGGGTGGGCTGGATGTCGCCCAGAACCGCCCAGCGCCCGCCGCAGGTGGAGTATTGGACCACGTCCTGCACCGCCATGTTGATGCCCAGCACCTCGCTGCGCGGGTTCAGCGGCCGGTGGTCGAGCTTGCTGGTGCGCATCTTCACGACGAAGGATTTGTTGCCGCCGGGATTGCCGTTGGCGAAGCCGGGCGTATTGCCCGCCGCGCCATCGACATAGTGACAGCCGATGCGCACGAAATAGCGCGCGAGATCGACGATCTTGCGCCGTGTGTCGGTCTTGCCTGTGGGCACGGCGAGGCTGGCGTCGGAAACCAGCGTCACCTTGGCCGAATAGTCTCCGCCCTGGTGCATGGCGCGCACCACGCCGCCGGCCCGGGCGGTATCGATTTCGTAGATGAAGGTCCAGTTGGCGCGGTCCTTGCGGATCTCGCGCACCGCCGGGTCGGGAATGCGGTAAGGCCCGGTGTCGTGGGGATCGGTGATAACGTCAAGTTCCGCGCCGTCCGGCCCGCCGCCCCACAGGGCGATCAGCACCTTGGCGCCCGGCGCATGCTTCAGCGTGCCGATCGACGCGCCGTTCGAGGGATTGAAAAAATGAGCCATGCCTGCCGCTCCGCGCAGAGGGCGGCATGGTAGGCTGACGGGCAGGCGGCGCAAGGCGGGTGCGAGAGGCACGTCGTCGCGCGGCGATCGGAGGCGGAGAGACGATGAGCGAGACCATCGAAGGCGGGTGCCGGTGCGGCGCGGTGCGGTATCGCCTGACGGCGCCGAAGTTCCCGAACGCCTATGCCTGCCACTGCCGGGATTGCCAGACATGGTCGGGCAGCGCCTTCAGCCTGCAGGTGGTGGCCCCCGAGGACGCGCTGGAGGTGACAGGCGCGCCGCATCTCTATGAAATGGCGACCGGCGCGGGCGACGAACGCCGGGTGTCACGCCAGCGCGGCTGCGCGCGGTGCATGACGCGGGTGTACAACACCAACACGCGCCGGCCGGGCGTTGCCGTGTTGCGCGCGGGGACGCTGGACCGCAGCGACGAGCTGAACGTCGTCGCGCATATCTGGGTGTCGCGCAAAGTCGGCGGGATCGAGATTCCGGACGGCGTGCCGAGCTGGCCGGAAGGTGCGCCGCCGGCCGCGTTCTTCGCGGCGCTGATGAAGTGAGCGGGCGCGTCAAGCGCCTCGCATATTCCACCTGATGGCATAGTCGGCAATCAGGCCTGCCTCGAGCCCGACAGCACCGCTCAGTCGCAGGCCGTTCCATTCGCCATCGTCCGGAAACGCAATCAGTACCGAGATGGCCGAACCCTCCTTCAGCGCGGTCTCAAGAAGCCCCTTTATCCGGATGCTGGTGGTTTGGGTTATTCCGGGGCGCGCGTAGAAATAGAGCCGCTTCCTCAATCCCATTGTCGCGACGCCGACATACAGGGCTTCGGCATCGTTGCAGAATGCATAGACGCCGGCTTCCCTGGGGATTCCTTCAGGCAAAAGAAGAACGCCGGCGTCGTTCAACGTCCAGGCGGCGAGGCGATTGAAGCCTCTGTCCAGAAGCAGTTCAGGCGTGAGAGTCGGTTTGGGCGGCGGGACAGGCGCAGGTGAGCCATCCGGCAGGGTCTGTTCGCGCGTCAGGCGCTTCATCCCGGCGTCGAGCAGAACCTTCCGAGCGTGCTGGTATTTGATGTTGAGCCGCTTCGCGATGGTCGCCGTCGGCACGCCGGCTTTTCCCAGCCGGCGTATTTCGTCTGAAAGTGTCATGGGACGCCCGCCTCGTCGTTGCCGCGACTCTAGCGAGCAGGCGCGTCCGGGCAATCGGGGTGACGAGGAAATTCCGGCGCGGTCATGCGACCGGCTGCGGCAGAAGCGGGTTTTCTCGCATGTCTCGGGCATGTTCCTCGGGTCCGCTTCGCAGACCCGAGGGTGACGGCGGCGATCAGTACACGCGCGCCTTGGGCTGGATGTACTCGATGTCGTTGGTCATCGTGTATTCGTGGACCGGGCGGTAATCGATCTTCACCGCGCCCTTGTCGTCGATCCACGCCAGCGTGTGCTTCATCCAGTTCTTGTCGTCGCGCTCGGCATAGTCCTCGCGGGCATGCGCGCCGCGCGATTCCTTGCGGTTCTCGGCCGAGGTCATGGTGACGACGGCCTGCGAGATCAGGTTGTCGTATTCGAGCGACTCCATGAGGTCGGAGTTCCAGATCAGCGTGCGGTCGGTGACGCCGATGTCGGACGAGCCGGCGAAGACCTTCTCGATCTTTTCCACGCCCTCTTTCAGCACCTCGCCGGTGCGATAGACGGCGCAGTTCGCCTGCATCGTGCGCTGCATCTGCAGGCGGAGCTGGGCGGTGGGCGTGCCGCCCCTGGCGTAGCGGATGCGGTCGAAACGGGCGAGGGCGGCCTCGGCGCTGTCCTTGGGGAGGTCGGCGTGACGTTCGCCGATCTTCACGGTCTCGGCGACGCGGAGGCCCGCGGCGCGGCCGAAGACGACGAGGTCGGTGAGCGAGTTGGAGCCGAGGCGGTTCGCGCCATGGACCGAGACGCAGGCCGCTTCGCCGATCGCCATCAGGCCGGGGACGACGCTGTCGGGGTTGTCGCCGGCCTTGGTGAGGACTTCGCCGTGATAGTTCGTGGGGATGCCGCCCATATTGTAGTGGACGGTCGGCAGAACCGGGATCGGCTCTTTCGTGACGTCCACGTTGGCGAAGATCTTGGCGCTTTCGGAAATGCCGGGCAGGCGCTCGTGCACGATCTTCGGGTCGAGATGGTCGATGTGGAGATGGATCCACTCGCCATGCGGGCCGCAGCCGCGGCCTTCGCGGATTTCCATGGTCATGGCGCGCGAAACGACGTCGCGCGAGGCGAGATCCTTCACGCTGGGCGCATAGCGCTCCATGAAGCGCTCGCCGTTCTTGTTGGTGAGATAGCCGCCTTCGCCGCGCACGCCTTCGGTGATCAGGCAGCCCGCGCCGTAGATGCCGGTCGGGTGGAACTGCACGAATTCCATGTCCTGCAGCGGCAGGCCGGCGCGCAGCACCATGCCGCCGCCGTCGCCGGTGCAGGTATGCGCCGAGGTGCAGGAGAAATAGGCGCGGCCATAGCCGCCGGTCGCCAGAATCACCTCATGCGCGCGGAAGCGATGGATCGTGCCGTCTTCCAGGCACCACACCATCACGCCGCGGCAGCGTCCGTCCTCCATGATGAGGTCGAGCGCGAAATACTCGATGAAGAACTGCACCTTGTTCTTCACGCACTGGCCGTAAAGCGTGTGCAGGATGGCGTGGCCGGTGCGGTCGGCGGCGGCGCAGGTGCGCTGCTGCGGCGACTGGCCGAAATTCTTGGTCATGCCGCCGAAGGCGCGCTGATAGATCTTGCCTTCCTCGGTGCGGCTGAACGGCACGCCCCAGTGTTCAAGCTCGTACACCGCATCGACGGCGTTGCGGACGAGATACTCGATCGCGTCCTGGTCGCCGAGCCAGTCGGCGCCTTTCACGGTGTCGTACATGTGCCAGCGCCAGTCGTCCTCGCCCATATTGCCGAGGCTGGCCGAGATGCCGCCCTGCGCGGCGACGGTGTGCGAGCGTGTGGGGAACACCTTGGTGACGCAGGCCGTCTTGAGGCCGGCCTGGGCGGCGCCCAGCGTGGCGCGCAGGCCCGCGCCGCCGGCGCCGACGACGACGACGTCATAGGTATGGTCGATGATCTTGTATGCGGACATCTAGAGGGCCAGTTTCAGAATGGCGAGAACGCAGGCGAGCGTCACGATGACCGAGAAGAAGGTGTTGGCGATCAGCGCCGCGACCTTCCAGCCTTCATGGGTGACGTAATCGAGGATCGTCTCCTCGAAGCCCAGGCGGAAATGCCAGAGCGCGGCGACGACGAAAGCCAGCATCAATCCGGCGTTCACCGGATGGGCGAAGAACGCGGCGGTTTCGGCGTAGGGCGCGCCGGCATGGGAGATGACCGCCCAGAGAAACCACAGACCGAGCGGCGCCAGCGCCACGCCGAGCGTGCGCAGCGCGATGAAATGGCCGGTGCCCTTGCGGGCGGCGCCGAGGCCGCGGACGCGGGCGGTGGGGGTGCGGAGCGAGGTTTTGGGCGTCGCCATTACAGCCTCCCCATCGTGGCGTAGGCGGCGATCCAGACCGCGACGGTCAGGATGCCGGTGAGCGCGACCACCAGCCAGCCGGTGAAACGCGCGGTCGGCTTTTCAAAGCCGAGCCCTGAATCCCAGAAGAGATGCCGCACGCCGTTCAACAGATGGAACAGGAAGGCGACGGTGAAGCCGAGCAGCACGAGGCGGCCCAGCCAGTGCCCGGCGGCGGCGGCGAAGTCGGCATAGGCCGCAGGGCCGACGGCGGCGGCGATCAGCCACCAGGCGACCGCCAGCGTGCCGACGCCGAGGCCGATCCCGGTGAAGCGATGGAAGATCGACGAGAACATCGTCACCGACCAGCGATAGATCTGGAGGTGCGGCGAAAGCGGCCGCTCGGGGCGGCGGGTGGACGCGGTTGCGTCGGCCATGAGGCGAGGCTTCCCGAAAATGCGTTGGCGAACGGGGTTGGAGTATAGGAAGCGACCCCCTCAAAGCAACGCGCCCGCGGCCTCTTTCGAGGCCACGGGCGTTGAGAAACATTCTCAATTATCGGCGCGGCTTAGCGGACGCCGAGCTGACGCAGGTTGTTCGGGTTGAAACGGTCTTCGCCCGTCGAGACATCCCAGCGGATCGACTTGGTTTCGTTGCCCAGCGCATCGACGAAATAGCCCTTCGACTGGAGGTCGTAGGCCACGGTCGCCGCTTCCGAGCAGATCGACTGGTCGTAGTAGTTGATCATGTGGGCTTCCTGCACGCGCCACAGCTCGCCGCGCGCGTCATACAGCTCGCCCGCCACGATCATCCAGGTGTCCTCGTCGAGGTGGAAGGTGCGGCGCGAGTAGATGTGGCGGGTGTCGGGCTTCAGCGTGCCGTCCACCGTCCAGACGCGATGCAGCTCGTAACGCAGCACGTCGGGGTTCAGCGTGTTGGGCGTCGCCAGCTGGTCGATCTTCGTCGCGGGCGAGGCGAGCTTGTAGGCGTTGTAGGGCACATAGACTTCGCTCTTGCCCTTCAGCTCCCAGTTGTAGCGGTCGGGGGCGCCGTTGAACATCGACAGCATGTCAGATGTGGTCAGGCCCTCGGACGTCGCGCTGGGGTTGTCGTACTGCACGTCGGGCGCGCGGCGGACGCGGCGCTGGCCGGGGTTGTAGGTCCACACCTGACGCGGCATCGCGACCTGGTCGATGGTCTCGTGCACCAGAAGCGCCGTGCCGGCCTGACGGGCGGGCTCGATCGTCTGCTGCAGGAAGTAGATCGACTTGTTGTCGAGCTGGGCGACATCGTTGCGGGCCGGGTCGGACCAGCGGAAGATCACCTCGTCCTGGATGCGGACGCGGCTGGGGGCGCGGCCCGGGTAAACGACCGCGCCGTAATAGTCGCGGGCGATCTTGTAGCCGCGATAGCGCAGCAGGTGGTTCCAGAGCACCTCAAGGCCATTCTCGGGCACCGGGAACGGGGTGGCGTAGAACGCGCCGGCGACACCGTTGCCGCCCGAGGTGAGCTGGCCGGTGACGGCGTTCTTCTTGTTCCATTCGGCCGCCTTGGCCGGCAGGCCGCAGGAGCGGCGGGTCGGATAGACGTTCATCTTAAACGTCGGATAGGCCTTCAGCAGCGCCTTGCTGCCAGCGGTGAGATGGGTCTCGTACTGGGCGGCGTTCGAGCCGTCGATCGTGAACAGGATGGCGTCGGAGGCGAACGGGTCGGTATAGGCGCCGCCCGGCGTGTGATCGCCCAGATCTTTCAGGCCGCCGTCGAAGGCGGGGATGGCGCCGTCGGCGGTGCCGGCGACTTCTGCGCCGTTGGGCGTCAGGTCGGCGCCCAGACGGGCGGCGTCAGCTTCCGAGGCGGCGGCGAGGCCGCCGAGCAGGGCCGCAAGAGCGACCGTGGCGGCGAACTGGTTGAGGCGTTTCGACAATTCTAGCTCCCTAGGTTGCAGTTGGGCGCGAGTTAGCCCGCCGTTTGCGCGTTAGGGAAGCCTGAATCCTGGATTTATCGTTCATCTGGTGTCAAATTATCGCTTGCAAGCGTCAACTTTTGCAACTGCGAAGCGCGCCTGACGAAAGCCGGAGGGAGCGCTTGAACGCCGGCGCGGCTGCGGCGATGGTGCGCCCGAACGCAAGGGGCAGACATGAGCGATCTTCCGGGCATCTTCATCGGCAAGGGCGAGAATCGGGTGGAGCTGGCGCTGTCGCTGGCCAACAGGCACGGGCTGATCGCGGGCGCGACCGGCACCGGCAAGACGGTGACGCTGCAGATCCTGGCCGAAGGGCTCTCGGCGATGGGCGTGCCGGTCTTCGCCGCCGACGTGAAGGGCGATCTTTCGGGAATCGCGTTGGCCGGAACCGAGAAATCCTTCCTGACCGAACGGGCCGCGAAGATCGGGCTGGACCCTTATGTCTTCGAGCCGCATCCGACGATCTTCTGGGACGTCTTCGGCAAGCAGGGCCACCCGATCCGCGCGACGGTGTCCGAGATGGGGCCGCTGTTGCTCTCGCGGCTGCTGGACCTGAACGACGTGCAGGAAGGCGTGCTGAACATCGCCTTCCGCGTGGCGGACGACGAGGGCCTGCTGCTGCTGGACCTGAAAGACCTGCGCGCGATCCTGGCCTTCCTCGCCGAGCATGCCGACGACGTGAAGGCGCGTTACGGCAATGTCTCGCCGACCAGCGTAGGCGCGATCCAGCGTCAGCTGCTGGTTCTGGAGAACCAAGGCGGCGACGCCTTCTTCGGCGAGCCGGCGCTGGCGCTGTCCGACTTTATGATGACCGACGCGCAGGGGCGCGGGGCGATCAACGTGCTGGCCGCCGATCAGCTGATGTCGAACCCGCGCGTCTATGCGACGTTCCTGCTGTGGATGATGTCGGAGCTGTTCGAGCAGCTGCCCGAGGCCGGCGATCTGGAGAAGCCGAAGCTCGTGTTCTTCTTCGACGAGGCGCACCTGCTGTTCAACGACGCGCCCAAAGCCCTGCTTGAGAAGGTCACGCAGGTCGTGCGGCTGATCCGCTCGAAGGGCGTCGGCGTCTATTTCATCACCCAGAACCCGCAGGACGTGCCGGAGATCGTGCTGAGCCAGCTGGGCAATCGCATCCAGCATGCGCTGAGGGCCTATACGCCCAAGGAGCAGAAGGCGGTGCGGGTGGCGGCGGAGAGCTTCCGCGCCAATCCGGCGTTCAGGACGGAAGATGCGATCACCGAGATGGGCACGGGCGAGGCGCTGGTCTCGACGCTGCAGAAAGGCGGCGTGCCGGCCGTGGTGGAGCGCACGCTGATCCGTCCGCCGTCGGGGCGGATGGGGCCGCTGACGCCGGAGGAGCGCACGCAGCTGATGACGGGCAGTCCGCTGGCCGGGAAATACGAGCAGGTGGTGGACCGCGAGAGCGCTTATGAAATCCTGAACGGCCAGCGCAAGGTGGAGACGCCGCCCCCCGCGAAGCCGGAGACGAAGACGGGCGGGATCGACTGGGGCGCGCGGCCTGTGCCGGCGCCCATTCCGGCGCCCGAGCCGCGTGCGCCGCGCGAGAGCAGCACGCGCGGCTCGATCCGCGACCGCGAGCCGCCGCCGCCGGCGCGCGAGGAGAAATCCTCGGGCGGCTGGCTGTCGGACGTGCTGGGCGGGGGAGGCGGCAAGCGCCAGAGCGTCGGCGAGGCGGCGATCAAGTCGGTGACGCGGTCGGTGTCCTCGACCATCGGGCGCGAGATCGGCCGTTCGATCCTCGGCAGCATTCTGGGCGGCAAGCGGCGCTAGTCTCCGCTGGTGGGCGGGCCGATGAGCGGAATCGTCATTTCCTACCGGCGGGCCGATACCCAGGCGCTCGCCGGGCGAATCCGGGACCGGCTGGTGGCGCGGTTCGGTGCGTCGGTCGTCTTCATGGATATCGACAGCATCGGCTACGGCGCGGATTTCGCTTCGGAGATCCGCCGCGCGCTGGAAGGGGCCGATGCGCTGGTGCCGGTCATCGGTCCGGGGTGGACGGGGCCGCAGCCGGGCGGCCGCGCGCGCATCCATGAAGCCGACGATCCGGTGCGGATCGAGATCGAGACAGCGCTGGGCCTTGGCCTCAGGATCGTGCCGGTGCTGGTCGAGGGCACGGCCATGCCCTACGCGGCGGCGCTGCCGCCGTCGATCGCCGGACTCTCCGCGCTCAACGCCGTCGTGGTCGATCCGGGCCGGGATTTCGATGTCCATATCGGGCGGCTGATTACGGCGTTGTCGCGCCCGGCGCGCAGGCCGTCATGGCGGCGGCCCGTCTCTGCCGCCGCAGCCGTGGTGACGCTCGGTCTTGCGGGTCTGGCCGGATGGTGGCTGAGCCGGGATGGCGGGGCGGACGACCCGGCGCGTCTTGCCCTGACCGACACGGAATGTGCCGGGCTGCGCGGGCTGGTGGCGGAGGCGCCGCAGCGCTTCATGGGCCTCAGGGGCATCATCAGGGGGCAGGATTTCTGGGAGGCGCCGGTCCGGATCGATGGCTTCGACGCCTGCTTCGTAGGCACAGGGCTTGGGCCTGCCGTCACCTGCGAGCGAGCGATTGCCGCCGGGGAGCGCCGCGCTGAAATGCTGGACGCCTATGCGGCCAGCGCGGCGACCTGTCTCGGCCAGGGCTGGACGGCCCTGTCGGGCGATGCGCTGAGCCGCACCATTGCGGGCAAGGATGCGGGCCTGCTGATCAAACTGGATGATGTCGCCGGCCCGGCGCCATTGCTGCCGGAGGGCGGCAAGGCGACCCACAAACTGAACGTGCTGGTGAGCGCGCTGAAGCCGGAGCCCGGCGTCGAGACCAAGTGCCAGCAGGTCTCGCTGTTTCTCGGTTCGGCCGCGAACGGCTTCACCGCCTTCAAAGGCATGCCGGACGAGGCGGGCGGGTATGCCGTCATCGTGACGCCGGCGATGTTCGACCGCTGCAGGATCGTACCCGTCAATGGCCGGCTGGAGATGGCGTGCGACGTGGCGACGGCGGTCGCCGACGGCCAGCTCACGCAGTGGATGGACGCCAACGCCCAGTTCTATTTCGCCTGCCTCGGGTCGTCATTCGCCGTCGAGGGCGTCGATGCCCGCTCGCGCGTCATACGATCGACCAATCCCGGCACCGGCGAAATCCGCATGACTATCGCGCCGCAGACGCCGCCGGCCGACCGGCCGCTGATGACCGGCCTCTTGCGGGTGACGTTCGCGCCGCCCTGACAGGCGCTAGGCGGCGAGCTTCGCGACGAAGGTATCGACCGCGTCGGTGTGGCCGACGATCATCGGGCGCTTCCAGTTGCGCAGGTCAGGCGCTTCGGGCGTGCCCTCGAAGCGATCGAGCGTGTGCCAGGCGCCGTTCTCGAAGATGCGGACGGCGCCGCCCGCGGCGTGAACCAGTGCGACGCCGCCTGCGATGTCCCACAGATTGACGTTGTCGAAGCGGGCGAGGGTGAGCGATCCGGCCGCGACCAGTGCGCATTCGATGGCGGCGGAGCCTGTCTTGCGCGTATCGAAGGGGCCTTCGACATCGCCGGCGCGCGGCACGCCTGCGAGACGGCGGCGAATGTCGGCATTCTCGGCGCGGGTGACGGGCTGACCGTCGAAGAGCAGCGGTGCGCCCGCATGGGCGTGATAGACGCCGGCGCGGACGGCGTGGCCGGTGGTGCACCAGGTGGCGCCGGCGATGGGTCTGCCGCGATAGAGGACGCCGACGGTGGCGGCGAACATCGGGAACCCGTTGACGAAATTGGTGGTGCCGTCGATCGGATCGACCGCCCAGACGAAATCGTCGTCGCGGCCGGAGCGTTCGTCCAGCTCTTCGCCGATGATGTCGTGGCCTGGAAAGCGCTCGGCGAGGCGGGCGCGGATCAGCACCTCGACGCGGTGATCGACTTCGGAGACGGGGTCTTTCAGCTCGTCGTCGCCGGCGCCCGTCTTGTAGCGGACCGAGAGCATGCCGCCGAGCGCGGCGAGGATTTCCGCGCCCGCGAGCTGCGCCAGTTCGACGGCGGTGCGTTCGATTTCGATCAGCAGGTCTTCGGACGGGATCATGCCTTCGCCGCCTTGCCCGGTTTGGCGGGCGTGCGCTTGCGGGTGGCGGGTTTTTTCTTCGCGGCGGACCTGGTCTTGCGTTTCGCCGCAGGGCTCTTCGCGCCCCTGGGCAGCAGGATCGTCAGCTTGTCTTTCGAGAGTCTCAGCTTGATCTTCGTCTTCGCGTCGGGCGGGTCGATATAGCCGTCATCCAGCCGCATCGGCGGCTTGCCCTTCCATTCGATGACGATCTCGCGGCCGCGCCGGGCGGTCAGCGGCGGCGCGGTTTCCTCGTGCGCGGGGCCGAGCCAGTCGAGCATGCCCTCGCGCTGATCGTCGCCGATCATCACCACGTCGAGCAGGTCGTCGCCGGGGTCTGCGGCGAGACGCAGCGGAATGCCCGGCCCGGCATAGCCGATATTCAGCACCTCCAGCGCGAGCAGCTTGTTGGTGATCGGCTTGCCGTCGATGGTGACGTGAAGGTTGCGGGCCTTGCCCTTCTTCAGCGCCTTACGGAGCGCATCGCGCCCAAGCACGAGGCGATGGTCGCCTTCGACGTTTTCACCGATGGACGAATCCGTCGCATCGACCATCGCGCCGAAGCCGACCGCCTCGATGAAGTTCATCTTGCCCCACGGCCCCTTCGCGACCCCCACCGACAGCTCGCGGGTGCGTTTGGGCGTCCACGACGTGACGATCTCGGCGGGCGGACCTGAGATGCCGAGCGAGGTCGCGATGTTGTTCGCCGTGCCGAGCGGCAGGATGCCGATGGGCATCGAGCGGTCTTTCAGGCCCTTGAGCACCTTGCCGACCGTGCCGTCGCCGCCGGCGACGACGGCGAGCTCGTAGGTTTTCTTCAGGGCGGATTTAAAGCCGCTGCTTTTGGTCGAGCAATAAGTGACGTCGTGTCCCGCTAGGCGCAGGATCGCCTGGAGTTCCTCCGCGCCGTATTCGCCCGTGCCGGAGCCGGGATTGTGGAAGAGAATGGCCTTCATGCGGAACTCAACGAATGAGTTCCGCATTGGCTCCCGCTTCGCGTCAGTCCTTCCAGTCGGTGCGGAGCGTGCGGCTGGCGAGGAACATCAGCGCCACCGCAGCCAGATAGAAGAAGCCGCCGGTGTAGAGCGAATAAAGCATCGAGTCGTCGCCGTATTGCGGCTTCAGCGCATCGGCGACCACGGCGAAGTAATACGTGCCGACGCCGATGCCGAGCAGGTTGTTCACGAAAAGGAACAAGGCGGACGCCGTCGCGCGCATCGACGGCGCGACGAGGTGCTGCACCGCCGTCACCACAGGACCGAGCCAGACGAGATTGAGCGCGGTCGGCACGAGGAAGAGCGGGAAGGCGATCCAGAGCGAGGGCGCATTCAGCGCGAGCAGGAAGAAGGGCAGGGCGATGAGGAAGGCATAGCCCGGCACCTTGGCGTAGGCGCCGCGATCCGCCGCGCCCATACGGTCAGCCAGAACGCCGCCGCCCCAGATGCCGGCGATGCCGCCGAACAGCGTCATGGCGCTGATATACCAGGACGTATCGACGAGGCTGAGCTGAAAGGTCGTCATAAAGAGGCTGGGCAGCCAGAAGGCGACGCCATAGCCGCAGATGGACGAGCAGGCCGCGCCGAAGGCGAGCAGCCAGAAGCTGCGCTTGGGCAGCAGCGTGCGGCACACCTCGCCGAACGAGGGCACCTCGCCCTTCGGGCCTTGCGGCGCGGGATCGAGCCCGCCGCGCACCGGATCGCGCACCGTGAGACGGAAGATCGGCGCGAGCACAAGGCCCGCGACGCCGACCGTGATGAAGGCGACGCGCCAGTCGATATGCGCGGCGATGAGGCCGCCGAGCAGGATGCCCAGCGCCATGCCGAGCGGAATGCCGAATGAGAAGGCGGCAAGCGCGCGGGCGCGTTGCTTCGGCGGAAAGTAATCGGCGATCAGCGAATAGGCCGGGGCGACGCCGCCGGCTTCGCCGACGCCGACGCCCATGCGCATCGCGAACATCGACCAGAATGACGAAGCGTAGCCGCAGGCGATCGTGAAAGCGCTCCAGACGGTGAGCGCCCCGGTCATGATCCAGACGCGGCTGTAGCGATCGGCGAGCCAGGCGAGAGGCAGAGCGAGCGTGCAGTAGAGCGCGGCGAAGGCGATGCCGCCCATCAGGCCCATCTCGGAACGGGTGAGCCCCAGATCCTGCATGATCGGCACGGCCAGGATGCCGACGATCTGCCGATCGAGGAAGTTGAACATGTAGATGAGGATCAGCAGCGCCAGCACATAGGTGCGGTAGCTCGTGCTGGCCGGCGTCGCTGTGGTCATGTCCCCGCCCCGAAATAAAAGCGCGGCGTCCCGAGGCGCCGCTTATCGATCTTCAGTCTATGCGGAGAGGGACCGCAGGCTGCAAGCGTCTTCGCGTCAGGCGCGCGCGCACAGCGCCCGGAAGCCGGCGGCGGCGAAGCGGGCCATATTGGCGTGGGCTCTTTTCAGATCGCCCGAACGGCACAGGCCATTGGAGAGGCGATCGAGGCGGCCGGTTTCGCCGATGGTCAGCGTCAGCGCGCCGGAGAGATTGTGATAGGCCCAGTAAAGGTCTTCGTCGCGCGCGCCGGGAATGGCCTTGCGCATGAGATCGATCAGCTTGCGGATCACCGTGTCGAAATTGCGCGCCATCATCTCGCCGCCCCAGATCGGGTTGGCGTTGGCCTGGCTGATGAGCGCGAAATAATGCTTCCAGCCGGGGCCGCCCTTTTCGCCCCATTCCAGCAGCGGACGCAGGAACGCCTCGATCACCCCTTCCGGCGTCATGTGATCGCCGCGCTCGCGCTCATAGGCGTCGAGCGCCGCCATGCGGTCGGCGTTGAGGATTTCCGAACGGCGCGCGAAAACGGCGTCGAAGAGGCCGCGCTTGGTGCCGAAATAATAGTGGAGCAGGGCGGTATCGACGCCCGCCTCGTTCGCGACGTCGCGGATCGAGACGCCGTGCAGGCCGTGTTTCGAGAAGAGGTCTTCGGCGACGTCCAGGATGAGGGCGCTGGTATCGGCCGCGCCCGCCGATTTGGGCGGCCGGCCGCGGCGACCGGGCGTGCGCGCCGGGCGCTGGGCGGCGTCTTCGTCGACGCGAAGCTGGGTCTCTTTCACGGCGACGCTCCGCTGAAACCGCCGCGAACGCACGCGGCCGGGACAAAATAGTCACAGTTTCGGGTTTTCCGCGAGCGTCAACCGCAGGCCCTTTGACAGCCGACCGTAGCGTCAGCATCCTGCATTTAATCATCGGGCGCTGAATAATAGCGCTAATCGCCTTGGGAGGCACGCCATGAAGCCGGTTCTGAAAGCTACTCTTCTTGCGTCCGCCGCCTGGGCGTTCGCCAGCCTGCCCTCCTTCGCGCAGGATGCCGCGCCTTCCGCTACGGAAGCCGCGACCGCCGAGGGTGAGGAGGAAATCACCGTCACCGCCCGCCGGGTCGAGGAACGCGCCGACAAGGTGCCGGCCTCGATCTCGGCCTTCTCGGAAAAGACCCTGGATCGCCTGGGGGCGACGGACTCGACCGGCCTGCAGGGGGCGGTGCCGAACCTGAACCTGGTGCAGGGCCGCGGCTCGTCGAACGCGACCAACATCTATATCCGCGGCATCGGCCAGCCGGATGCGCTGCAGACCTTCGATCCCGCCGTCGGCTTCTATGTGGACGACGTCTATTACAGCCGTATCCGCGGCACGCAGATGGACCTGTTCGACATCAGCCGCGTGGAAGTGCTGCGCGGCCCGCAGGGCACGCTCTATGGCAAGAACACGATCGGCGGCGCGCTGAAGGTCGTGACGCGCAAGCCCGATCAGGAGAAGCGCGGCTTCCTGACGCTGACGGCCGGCTCGTACGGGCAGCTGGAAGCGAAGGGCGGTTTCTCGGGCCCGCTGTCGGACTTCGCGGCGGTCGGCGTGGCGCAGGCGCTGGCGCAGCGCGCGCGCGGTGTGTCCGGTCCGGGCCGCGACCGCGACAAACACGACCAGAACGTGTCGGCGGGCCGC
>JAPUEF010000235.1:48174-48961 GCA_027492655.1 Alphaproteobacteria bacterium
GCGCACGCTGCGCGCGTTGGCGAAGTGCGGCTGCTGCATGCGCAGCGCGACGGCTATGTGACCGATCCGGTCCTCGACCGCGAATACAACGACAAGAACGTGACGGCGGGCCGCTTCCAGGTGGCGCTCGGCCGTGAAGACCAGCCGGTGCATTTCGATTTCTCGGTCGATTTCGCGACCGAAGATCAGGGCATGACGGTGGGTCAGCCGCTGAATTCGCTGACCACGCTGTTCGGCTTCCCGCTGCTGGCGCTGCCCAATCCGACGCCGGAGTATAACTGGGAAACGCGCACGTCGCCCAGCCTGCCCAACAGCACCAAGCTGGATACGTGGGGCACGTCAGGCGTCCTGACCTGGGAGATCGACGACAATCTGACGCTGAAGTCGATCAGCGCCTATCGCGAGCTGAAAACCGACGATTACATCGATATCGACGCGACGCAGCTGGAAGTCGGCGACGTGTTCGTGGGCGTCGATCAGGATCAGGTCAGCCAGGAACTGCAGCTGACCTATGCGTCCGACAGGTGGACCGTCGTGGGCGGCCTCTACTACATGGACGAGCGCATCAAGTCGCATCAGGAAGCCTATGCCGACGATCTGGTCGGCGTTTACGTGCCGCTCGGCCTGAACAACCCGACCTTTCTGCGGACGATCGACGACGATCTGAAGACGGAGAGCTGGGCGGCCTATGTCAACGCCTCGTACAATCTGACCGAGGCGCTGCGCCTCTCGGCCGGCATCCGCTATACCGAAGAAGAAAAGACCTACTCGCGCACCACTTCGACGT
>JAPUEF010000236.1 GCA_027492655.1 Alphaproteobacteria bacterium
CGAGACGCCGAGCAGCGCATTCGCCCCGAGCCGCGCCTTGTTGGGCGTGCCGTCGAGCGCGATCATCATGGCGTCGAGCTTCTGCTGCTCCTCGGCGTCGTGGCCGGTGACGGCGTCGAAGATTTCGCCCTCGACGGCCTCGACCGCCTTGAGACCGCCCTGGCCGCCGTAACGGCTGCCGCCGTCGCGCAGTTCGACCGCCTCGTGCGCGCCGGTCGAGGCGCCCGAGGGCACGGCGGCGCGGCCGAAGCTGCCGTCCTCGAGCATCACATCGACTTCGACGGTCGGGTTGCCCCGGCTGTCCAGGATTTCACGGGCGGCGATATCGACGATGGCGGTCATGGGAGGCCTTCCGGGTTGGGCGGTCGCCGCGCGGGATAGCCGACCCCTGCCCCCTTGTGAAGCCCGCCCGGACGGCTTGTTCCGGGGACGAAATTGGCGCTTAGAATGCGGCCTGAACCATCGGAGGCCAGGGCATGTATTTCACGTTCGGATTTCAACTCGTCGGTATCGTCACCGTATTGTCCCTGGCGCTCTACGTATTCATGGGCATCCGCGTCGGGCAGGCCCGGCAGAAATTCGGCGTGCCCGCCCCGGCCACGACCGGCCATCCCGATTTCGAGCGGGTGTTCCGCGTTCAGGCGAACACCGCCGAATGGCTGATCGTCTATCTGCCGTCGCTGTGGCTGTTCTCGCTCTTCGTGCACGACTACATCGCAGCCATTCTGGGCATCGTCTGGATCGTCGGGCGCTACGTGTACATGGAAGGTTATGTCGAGGCGGCCGAGAAGCGCAGCGCCGGCTTCGGCATCCAGGCGCTGGCGACGCTGGTGCTGTTGCTGGGCACGCTGGTCGGAATCGTGTGGGGCATGCTGCGCATCGGGCCTCTGTTCTGAGCATGGACGACGCCGCGGTCCTCAGAAGCGATCCGGCGCCCGGCATCTGCCGCCTGACGCTGAACCGGCCGAAACAGCGCAATGCGTTGTCGGTGGAGCTGATGACGGCGCTGGAAGCGGCGCTGGACGAAACGGCCGGGGAGCGGGGTTTGCGCGCCGTGATCCTGTCGGCGGCGGGGCCGGCATTCTGCGCCGGGCATGATCTGAAGGAAATGACGGCGCGCCGGGCCGATGCCGATGCCGGCGCCGCCTTTTTCGCCGCGCTGTTCGCGCAATGCAGCCGTCTGATGATGAAGATCGTGCGCCACCCGCGCCCGGTCATCGCCGAAGTGCATGCGCTGGCGACGGCGGCCGGTTGTCAGCTGGTGGCGAGCTGCGATCTGGCGGTGGCGGCGGAAGGCGCGGCGTTCGCGACGCCGGGGGTGAATATCGGGCTGTTCTGCTCGACGCCGATGGTGGCCCTCTCGCGCAATGTCGGCCGCAAGCAGGCGATGGAGATGCTGCTGACGGGCGAGCAGGTTCCAGCGGCGCGGGCGCGTGAGATCGGGCTGGTGAACCGCGTGGTGGCCGCCGAGCGCCTGGTCGCCGAGACCGAAGCGCTGGCGGCGCTGGTGGCGTCCAAGCCGCAGGGCACGCTGAAGCTCGGCAAGGCGGCGTTCTATGCGCAGGCCGAAATGGATCTGGATGCGGCCTATGAGTTCGCCGCCCGCACGATGACGATGAACATGCTGAACGCCGAGGCGGAAGAAGGCATCTGCGCGTTCGTGGAAAAGCGGCATCCGCACTGGCCGCACGAGGAGGCGTGATGTTCCGACGCAGCGTGGCGATGGCCATCGTTCTGGCGCTGGGCGGCGTAGCGGCGGCCGAGGATGAGATCGTCGTGACGGCGGCGCGTTACATGGCGAATGACGGCGAGAGGGCGGCTGTGTCGGTCATTCCGCATGTGACGCTGAAGCGGCGGGCGGACAATCTGGTGACACAGGTGCGGGTCATCTGCGACACCCGCGATCCGACGCTGCGCGGCGAGGAGCTTCGGCAGACGCTGCGCGACATGATCGCCGCTGCGGCGGCCAGCGGCGGCGCCATCACCCTGAGCGTCGGGGACACGATCCTTGTGCCGTTCGACGAGAGCATGATCGAGAAGTCGATCTATCCCGAAGGGCGCCCCGACACGAGCTATGCCGCCGTGGTGGTGAAGACCGCCGTGACGGCGAGCGACAGCTATGACGGCGCGGTCCAGCGCGTGCGGGATTTCGTGGCGAAGACGCCGAAGGCTGGACGGACAGAGATACTGGCGGATGGGCGCTGGGATCTGACGCTGATCGGGCCGGAGCGGAACCGGCAGGAGCTGATCGGGCTGATCGCCGCCGATGCGCGGCAGGCTGCGGGGCTTTTCGGCACGAGCTTCGGCGTCGAGGTGGACGGTTTGCAGAACCCGATCGCCTGGACCCAGTCGGGGCCGCTGGATCTGGATTTGTATATTCCCTATTCGCTGAAAACCTCGGGAACCGTGACGCCATGAGCCATTTCACGAACCCCTCCGACGACGAGATCGTCGCCCTTCTGAATGGCGCGAAGACGATTGCGCTGGTGGGCGCGAGCGCCAATCCGGCGCGCGCGAGCCACTATGTGATGGCCTTCCTGCAGGAGAAGGGACATCGGGTCATCCCGGTCAATCCGGGGCTGGCGGGGCAGAAGCTGCTGGGCGAGACGGTCTATGCGCGGCTGGCCGACGTGCCGGAGACGATCGACATGGTCGATGTGTTCCGGCCGAGCGAGGCGGTATCGGGCATCGTGGATGAAGCGATCGCGGTGAAAGCTGGAGCGGTCTGGACGCAGCTGGACATCGTGGACGAGACGGCGGCGGCGCGAGCCATCGCGGCGGGGCTGACGGTGGTGATGAATAAGTGTCCGAAGATCGAGTATCCGCGTCTCGGGATCGCAGGCCCGGCCTGAAACCGCGCCGCCACAAAGAAAAACGGCGGCAGGATCGCTCCTGCCGCCGTTTCATTTGGCTTGAACGCCGTTGATCAGAGCACCACGCCGGCGCGGGCCAGGATGTAGATCACCAGCGTCGCCACCGCGAGCGCAACGGCCGCGAACGACAACGGGCGCTGATACGGCTTCACCGAGGCGAGCGACTTCTCAAGGGTTTCCTTGCCGCCGCCGGCGCCGGCCAGAGCCTGGGCGAGAAGCGGATAGGCGAGGATGAGGCCGAGGACGATCAACACGACCACGACGGCGATCGAGACGATCACCGTGATCGGCACGATGGAGATCAGGCTGAAGATGTCGAGGAGCTGGATGAGCCCCCAGACGCCCCACACCAAGGCGACCACGCCGATGATGCCGGCGAAGGGCGCCAGCTTCGCAGCGACCTGCTCAGCCGCCTGATTGGCATCCTTGTTGCCGCCCGGCAGGCCGCCGGCCCCCATGAGGCCGAGAAGGCCGATCACGAGCAGGAAAACGATATTCAGAATAATCGACAGCATCGCTTAGTCCCCCTACGGGCCATTGTGGGCCGGATTCGCTGGAACGCAGATTGGCGCTAGCTACCGCTCACGCCAACCCCCAATGCCTGCGACAAATCGGGCTATCGGTCAGAGATAGACGCCGAAACGGTTGAGGATGAACTCGATCAGCATCCAGAGCGCGAGGACGAGGCCGACGAGGCCGAGAATGCCCTCGATGCCGCCGAAGCTGCGCTTGATGCCATCGAAGAACTTGCCCGCGCCCGAGGCCGGCGCGCCGAAGAAGGCGGCGACGCTGGTGTAGCCGGCGAGCGTGCCCAGCACGATCAGCAGGAAGGCTGTCAGCAGGCCCAGAACGGTCTGGAAGCTGAAGCCGCCGCCCAGAATGCCGAGCACCAGCTGGATCAGCAGATAACCGCCCCAGATGATGGCGATCAGGGCGATCGTGCCGATGAATCCGGTGATCGCGGCGGCGACGGGTTTCAGGATATCCTGCACGATTTTGAGCGGCGCAGGCGCAGCCCCGTTCGCAGCCGAAACCAGAGCGACCGACACCAGCGTCAGCCACGTCAGAAGGAAGACCAGCCAGACCAGAAACATCCCGTAATCCCCTCAAAGAAAATGGGCCGGCAGGTCCGTGCCGGCATACCCCGTATTTTCCCCCTTTCCGCGGGGAAAGGAAGCGTCACTTCGCAGGTGCGGCAAAGAGCGCCGGATCAGGCCCGGCGCTGGCCCGACAGGGCGTGCCAGTGGGCGATCGCCGTGGCGAACAGGATGAGCGCTCCGAACTGATGCGCCGCGCCGAGGAGAATCGGCTGTTCGCCCCCTGCCCCCGCAAGCAGCGTCAGCACGCCCAGCAACACCTGAGCCATCGTGACGGTGCCGAGGAACCCGGCGGTGGACTTTGCATCCTTCGTTCGCGCCGCGACGACCACCGCCGTCATGGCCAGCGCAACCACCAGATAGGCGACCATGCGGTGCTGGAACTGGACCATGGTGATGTTGTCGCCGAAATTGGTCCACCAGGGGGCGTGCAGGAACAGGTTTCCCGGCACGAAGTCGCCGTCCATCAATGGCCAGGTGTTGTAGGTGAGACCGGCATCGAGACCGGCGACGAGCGCCCCCAGCAAAACCTGAACGAAGACGACGGCGACGACGATGCGCCCGAGCCTCGATCCCTGAAGCGGCGGGCGGGCCTCGCGCGGCCGGCGGAGGTCTAGAAGCATCCACCATGTCCAGCCGAAGATGATGAAGCCGACGCCGAGATGCGCGGCGAGCCGGTACTGACTGACCTCCAGCCGCCCGACGAGGCCGCTGACCACCATCAGCCAGCCGATCAGGCCCTGAAGGCAGACCAGGCCGAACAGAATCCAGCCCCGACGCAGCAGCGGACGCGAGAGATCGCCCCGCCACCAGAAGACGAGCAAGGGAATGAGGACCGCGAGGCCGATGGCGCGGGCAAGAATCCGGTGCCCCCATTCCCACCAGAAGATCATCTTGAAGTCTTCGACGCCCATGCCCTTGTTGAGCGTCTGGTACTGGGTGGTGCCCCGGTATTTCTCCAGCTCGGCCTGCCAGTCGGCCTCAGAGAGCGGCGGAATGACGCCGGTGACGGGCTTCCATTCGGTGATGGAGAGGCCGGATTCGGTGAGGCGCGTCAGGCCGCCGACCAGCACGATCGCGGCGGTCATCACGAGGACGAGCGTCAGCCAGACATAAATGGCGCGCGAAGGGCGCCGGGCGGAGATGTTCGACATGGATCGGGGCGCGTGATAGCGCATGCCGCGCCCCGCCGCGAGGGTCATTCCGTCAATCGCCCGTGAACCGATGCCCGTCCGCCTGAAGAAGCTTCTCGGCACCGTCCTGATCCTGATCTGGATCTTCTTCTATGTGCTGTTCGCGCTGAAGCTGGCGGCGACGATCCTGCCGGACTCGCACTGGGTTGTGCAGCTGGCCTACTACGCCTTCGCGGGGCTCGCCTGGATCGTCCCGCCCGGCTTTCTCATCCAGTGGATGGCCGAGGGCGGGACGGACGAGGACTGAACGCGGCCAGCGCCGCCGTCCGGAACTGACGTTCAGGCAGGCGGCCGCCTGTCGAACCAGGGCGCGGCTTTCTCCAGCTGGCCGGCGAGCCGGAACAGGACGCTTTCCCCGCCATAGGCCGCACCGAACATCATACCGAGCGGCAAGCCGTCATCGGTCCAGTGCAGCGGCACCGACATCGCCGGGGCGCCGGTCTGATTGTAGAAGGCGCAATGCGCCGGGAAGCTGGCTATCGCCCTGGCGAACGCGCCCATGTCCGGGGGCGACAGGCTGAGGACGTTCAGCGCTTCGGGCTTGCGCATGATGGTGGGCGACAGCGTCACGTCATAGCGCTGCATGAACTGGGCATAGGCGATGGCCGCCAGCTGGATCGTCACCTCGTTGCGGGCGAGATCGGTGGCCTTGGTGTTGCGCGCGTTCTGCATCATCGCCCATGTGACGGCTTCCAGCTCGTCGCGTTCGATGGGGCGGCCGCGTTGCTCCGCATACAGATCAAGCCCGGCGGTCATGTGCGCGCCGACCATGGCGGGCAGCGTGGCGGCGAGCGCGGGGCCGTCGATGCCGGGAGCCGCCTCCTCGACGTCGTGGCCGAGCGAGAGCAACAGATCGACGGTCTTCTTCAAGCCGGCTTCGGCGTCGGCGTCCGGCATCGTGCCGTTCGCCGCCTTGCGCCACAGGGCGATGCGCAGCTTGCCGGGATCGCGGCTGACCTCATCCAGATACGGGCGTTCGGGCCGTGGCGCATCGTAGCGCGAGCCGGTCTCCATGCCATGCGTGGCGTCGAGCAGCGCGGCGCTGTCGCGCACCGAGCGCGCGACGGCGTGATTGATGCTGAAACCGCCCCACCCCTCGGTGCGATACGGCCCCATCGGCATGCGTCCACGCGACGGCTTCAGGCCGAAAACGCCGCAGCAGGCGGCGGGAACGCGGATCGAGCCGCCGCCGTCGCTGGCATGGGCGATGGGGATGACACCGGCCGCGACAGCCGCCGCGGCGCCGCCGGACGATCCGCCCGCGATGCGGTCGCGGTTCCAGGGATTGCGGGTGGCCCCGAAGAGGAGGGATTCGGTGGTCGTGGTACCGCCGAATTCAGGCGTCGTCGTCTGGCCGAAAATGACGAGGCCAGCCTTTTTGTAACGGGCGGTCAGCGTCGCATCGTAATCGGCCACATAGTCCTTGTAGAGGCGCGATCCCTGGGTCAGCGGCGCACCGTTCAGCGCCGCGCCGAGATCCTTCAGAACGAAGGGGACGCCCCGGAAAGGACCATCAGGCAAGCCGTCGGCGATCTGCTTGCGGGCGAGATCGGGGAACAGCGCCGAGAAGCAGTTGGTGCGGCCCTGCGCGGCTTCGGCGCGGGCGAGTGCGGCGTCGAGCAGCTCGGAAGGCGAGATTTCCTTGCGCCGGATGAGATCGGCAAGACCGAGTGCGTCGTAGCTTTCATAGGTTTGCATGGGATCAGCCCGGTAGCCGTTCGAAGGCCGGCATGCCGTCGGGGATATGATGGAAGCTGCGCTTGTCGATCGTATAGATCGCGATCTCCGGGCCGCGCAGCGCGGTGTCGTCGTCGATCGTACCCCACTTCACGATGACGGCTGGAAAGCCGGGCGGACGGGTGACGAGCTGAGTGCCGCAGGCGGCGCAGAATTCGCGCGTGACGGGGTGC
The DNA here is from genome assembly GCA_027492655.1 of Alphaproteobacteria bacterium. Lineage (GTDB taxonomy): Bacteria > Pseudomonadota > Alphaproteobacteria > Micropepsales > Micropepsaceae > JADZAI01. Next base: position 7,074 of record JAPUEF010000236.1, read on the forward strand.
TCAAGATCGGTGCGCGAGAATGTCTTCGGCTGGCCCTTGGTGTAAGTGAAGCCGCCGAGCGGCATGGCGACGAAGACATTCGGGCCGCCGCCCGTCAGATACTGGCATTCGCGGCAATGGCACTGGGCCTTCATCACCGGATCGCCTTCGGCCTCGTAGCGCACCGCGCCGCAGTAACACCCACCTTCGAGCTTCATAGCCGTCTCTCCCTGTTCTTAGTCAGGGAACCCTACTCTCAGGATGACGACGGGCAAGATGGGGAAATTGCCGGAGCGATCGGATTCGAACCGACGCCTGCATGCCGTCTCAGGTCTCGAACGCAACGCCATCGCCGTTGTCGAGCGATGCCGCGCCCAGGCGACTACCGATCTCAATCGCAATAGAATTCCTGAAGGCCGGATTCGGTGACGACCGGGCGGATCGATTGACCGGTGCAGGCGGAGCTTACGATCTCGCCCGCGTTCTCTGCCGCGATGACGACGCCTTCATGCGCGTTGAACGTCTGGACGTAGCCGTAGCCCGCCTCGCAGCTTTTCGTTTCGCCCTTGATGCACCAGGCGGCCTCGACCTTCACGGCGCAGGTATTGGCCAGCAGGCGGTCCCCTTCCTGGCCACCCGGTCCCTCGGGCGCGGCAGTCACGCTGATGCAGAACGGCGCTTCAAACGCATCTTTCCAATAGGTTTTGATCGTCAGATCCGTCGGCTTGGCTGCGGCCTTGGCCTGAATCCAGCGCGTGTCGGCGAAGCTGTAGATTTCCGAAATGGCG